>DASYFS010000164.1:0-2521 GCA_036498305.1 Candidatus Elarobacter sp.
CTTGGCCGGACTCCAGGCGCGCGCGGGGACCGTCGCGCCGGGATGAACGACGACGTAGTGCCCGAGATCGGCGACCGGATTGCGCGTTCCGACGTGCATTCGCAGCCTTGTGTCGTCGTTCGCGGGGAGCGCGAACCCGGCAGCTTCCGCGAGCGAGAGCGCGCGCTCGACCTCGTGCAGGTCGTCGTCGACGCCGCGATGGCGCACGTCGAGCAGGGTGCCAGGGTAGTCCTCGGAGATCGCGGCGATCGACGGCACGCCGGCGAGCCGCAGCAGCAGCGCCGCCGGAAGCGGGCTCTGGTGGAACGAGGTGAAGATCACCGCACGGTCGATCGCGCGGCGCGCGACGGCGCCGACGAACCGTGCGACGTCGCCGGCCGCGACGGGCTGCGGGTTCGCTTCGATCCACGCCGCTTCAAAGCACAGTACCTCGTCGACGCCGGGCAGCGTTTCCGCTGCGGCCCGCCCCGATGGGCCGCAGACCAGCGTGAGCCGCGATGCGCCGGCGGCGAGCGAGCGAAGCGCCGGGCCGGTCAGCAGCACGTCGCCGTTGTTGTCCTGGCGCAGCGCGAGAACGTTCACGCCGCACCACCGAGGACCGCGCCGACGGCGGCGCGCAGATCGGCGGCGACGAGCGGTGCGGCGGCGATCTCCTCCGCGCGCGTCGCCGGCGTCGGGACGAGGATCGCGCGCGCACCGGCCGCGCGTGCGGCTTCGACGTCGGCGCCGATGTCGCCGATGACGACGCAATCCTCGACGCAGACGCCGAGCGCGCGCGCCGCCGCTTCGATCAGCCCGGGAGCCGGCTTACGGCACCTGCAGCCGGCATCGGCCGCGTGCGTGCAGACGAGGATCGGGCCGAGCGGTCCAAGGAGCGCTTCGGTCTGCGCGTGGATCGCCGCGAGATCGGCTGCCGCGAGGCGCCCTTCACCGACCGCCGCCTGATTCGACACGACGGCCGTCGCGACGCCGGCCTCGCGCAGCCGTGCGAGCGCGTCGCGCGCCGCTTCCACCGGGAGGACCGCGTCGGGATCTCGGTTCCCGGGGACGTCCTCGATCAGCGTTCCGTCTCTGTCGAACAGCACCGCGGCCGCGACGGGGCGCGGCGCGCGTTCGCGATCGGCCAGGGTCGCGCGTAATCGGGCCAACCCGCGCAGCCGATGATAGACCGCCGCGAATGGGATCGCGACCGAGGTAGCAGTCATCGCCGCGATCTCGCGCGGCGTGCGGGGTCCCGGCGCGATGCGGCGCCATGCGAAGCGCGCCGTCTGCAGCGCCCACGCCGAGACGGCGACCGCACCGACGAGCGCCGTCGCGACCGTCGCGGCGTGCGAGCGAAACGCAGCGGGGGGCGCGCCGGCGGCTTCGCGCCAGCGCCGTCCGTGCAGCGCCGCCATCAACGTGTCGTCGGCATTGCCCGCCTGCAGCGCGACGCTGATCCACCACGGCGCCGGCCGCACCGGGTGACTGACGGTGCGCGAACCGGCGATGACGCGCTTCCCGCGCGCGACGACGCGCAGCGCGAGGTCGGCATCTTCGCGATACGCGCGGGGAAAGCGCTCGTCGAAGCCGCCCGCAGCGAGCAGCGCACTGCGGCGGTACGCGCAGTCGGCGGTAATCCAGCGCGCCTCCGCGAGGCCGGCGACGTTGCGCTCCCAGTCGGTCGGGCGACGATCGTGCGGCAGCGGGACCCGAACGACGCCGGTCGAGGCGGCGACGTCCGGCGCGAGCGCGCGGAGATCGTCGTCGAGCGCGGCGAGCCAATCGTCGTCGACGACGACGTCGTCGTCGAGGAACGCGATCCAGTCCGCGCGCGAGGCGCGCCATCCCACGTTGCGGGCCGCCGCCGGCCCGCGCGCGGAGCCGAGCAGGACGACGATGCGTTCGCCCAGCGCGCCGCCGACCGCGTCGAGCGCGAGTGGGCTGACGCGCTCGACGCGGTCGTCGACGAGGATCACGTGCTCCGGGAGCGGACCGCGGGAACGGGCGAGGGAATCGAGCAGCCGCGTCAGCGACGGGCGGCCGATCGTCGGGATCACGATGTCCGTCATGCGCGTTCGAGCAGGAACGGACCGATGGCGAGCGCGTCGACCGGCGCGGAGCCGAAGCATTCGAGCGCGTCGCGCGGACTGTCGACCATCGGCCGTCCCGCGGTGTTCAGCGACGTGTTGACGACGACGGGGACGCCGGTCTTGCGGCCGACCTCGTCGAGCATCCGCGCGACCAGCGGCTCCTCGCCGCGATCGACGGTCTGCACGCGCGCGGTCCCGTCGACGTGGACGACGGCCCCGAGCTTGTCGCGCCACGCGTCGTGCACGTTGTGGACGAACAGCATGTACGGCGAGGGAAACGGTCCGTCGAACATCGCGGGCGCGTGCTCGAGCAGCGTCATCGGCGCGACCGGGCGAAACTGTTCGCGTCCTTTGACGTCGTTGAGCCGGCGCAGCGTCGCGGCGTGTCGCGGGTTGGCGAACAGCGAACGGTGGCCGAGCGCGCGCGGGCCGTATTCGCTGCGGCCCTG
>DASYFS010000165.1:0-9997 GCA_036498305.1 Candidatus Elarobacter sp.
ACGGTGCGGACGAAGCGCGCCGTCGCGAGCCAGCCGCGCGGGCCGAGCGCGATCAATCGCCGCACGCGCGAGGGACGGCTGAAGACGGTCGACAGCGTGCGGCGCACGTCGCGCAGGAGCGCGACGGGGACCGCGCGCCGCTTAGATCCCACCGACGAACCGGCCGGGCGCGAGCGTCCCCGCGGGATCGAACTGCGCTTTGAGCGCGCGCATCGTCTCGATCGTCCCCGGCGTGCCGCCCCAGGCGTCGATCGCGACGTCGTGCGCGGCAAGCACCTGCGCGCGTCCCAATGCGGCACGGACCGCCTCGCCGAACGCCGCGAGCGTCTCGGCGTCGAGCGACCGCGGCGCGCGCAGGCGTGCGACCACGTCGCCGGTCAGCAGATCGGTCACGGTCTCGACGTCGATCTCGACGGCGCTGCGCGCACGCTGCGCGCGCGCCGGCGCGTCCGCGGGCAGCCCGCGCGCGAGGAGCGTCAGCGAGCGATCGCCGGCAGGCGCGACGTAGTCGTCGACGATCGCTTGGAACGCCGCCTCGCCGGCCGCGTCGGACGCGATCCGCGTCTCCGCGATACCCGCCGCGCCGAGCGCCGAACGGTACTCGCGGACCGCGCGGTCGACGGTTGTCTCGGAACCTTCGAACAGCGCGACGATCTGCGGCCGGAAGTCGATCTCTTCGGGATGCTGTGCGTCGCGCAGCGCGCCGAATCCGTCGCGCACCAGCAGCGCCGTCGGCGCGACGGCAACGTTGCTCGCGTGCGCGATCACGCGCTCACGGAGCTCGGCGTCGAAGGTCGAGACGGCGAGGCGGTGCGCCGGCGGCGCCGGCAGCAGCTTGAAGTTCGCGCGCACCAGGACCCCGAGCGTGCCGTGCGAGCCGATGTAGAGCTTTCCGAGATCGTAGCCGGTGACGTTCTTCACGACCATCCCGCCGGTCGTCGCCAGCGTCCCGTCGACGAGCGCGACCGTGGCGCCGATCAGGAGGTCGCGCGAGCGCCCGTAGGCCATGCGCCGCGGCCCGGCCCAGCCGGCGGCGAGCGTCCCGCCGATCGTCGCGCGCTGCGGGAGCGGCGCGTCGAGCGGAAGCATCTGCCGATGCTGCGCGAGCATCCGGCGCAGCGCGGCAAGCGTCATCCCCGCACCGGCGCCGATCGTCAGATCGCGCGGCTCGTACGCGGCGACCTCGTCGAGGCGCGAGGTCAGCAGCGCGACGTCGTAGCGTTCCGGCGGGTTCGCGCTCTGCTGCAGCGTCCCGCCGCCGTGCACGACGACGCACTCTCCGGCAGCCCCGGCCGCCGCCAGCGCGGCCGCCGTCTCCGCCGCGTCGTTCGGCTCGACGACACGCCGCGGTGCGCGGCCGCCGATGCGCAGCGCGTCCGCGCCGGCGATCATGCCCGCGCCGCGACCGGCGGCGTCCCGACCTCGCCGCACATCGCGCCGGCCGGGAAGATCTTGTCCGGATTGAACGCGCGCCGCGGATCGAACACGTCGCGCACGTGTCCCATCGCCGCGAGGTCGTCGGCGGAGAAGACCAGTCCGAGCGACTCCTTCTTCTCGTAGCCGATCCCGTGCTCGCCGCTGATCGTCCCGCCCATCGCGATGCACGTGCGCAGGATCTCCGTCCCCGCCGCGACGACCGCTTCGACTTGGCGCCGCTCGCGGCGGTCGAAGATCAGCAGCGGGTGAAGGTTTCCGTCGCCGGCGTGAAAGACGTTGCCGACCGGCAGCCGGTGCGCGCGCGCGATCTCGTCGATCTCGCGCATCACGGCCGGAAGCTTCGTGCGCGGGACGCACGCGTCTTGAATGTAATAGTTCGGCGCGATGCGCCCGATCGCACCGGCCGCGCCCTTGCGCGCCGCCCACAGCGCGTCGCGCTCGTGCTGATCGCGCGCGGCACGCCACGACAGCGCCCCGTGCGCTTTCGCGATCGACGCGAGAACGGTCTCACCGGCGGCGACGTCGTCGTGCGTCCCCGCGATCTCGACGAGCAGCACCGCGCCGGCGTTCTCCGGATAGCCGGCATGATAGTGCGCCTCGACCGCGCGCGTGATCAGCGCGTCCATGATCTCGAGCGCGATCGGGACGATCCCCGCACCGATGATCGCCGAGACCGCCTCCGACGCCGATTCGACGTCGGCGAACGCGGCGACGCAGACGCGCACGGCCTCCGGCAGCTTCGTCAGCCGCACGTCGACCTCGGTCACGATGCCGAGCGTCCCTTCGGAGCCGACGAGCAGCCCGGTGAGGTCGTAGCCGCCGTCGTCGACCGACGTGCGGTGAATCGCGCCGGTGCCGTCGACGTACTCGAGCCCGAGCACGTGGTTCGTCGTGGTCCCGTAGCTCAGACAGTGCGGACCGCCCGCGTTCGTCCCGACGTTGCCGCCGATCGTCGAGATCTTCTGACTCGACGGATCGGGCGCGTAGAACACGCCGTGTCCCGCCACCGCGGTCGACAGGTCGAGGTTGATCGTCCCCGGCTGCACCCGCGCCCGCCGGTTGCGCACGTCGACCTCGAGGATGCGGTTCATCCGTGCGAACGACACGACGAGCCCGCCGCGTGTCGGAACGGCGCCGCCGCACAAACCGGTCCCGGCACCGCGCGGCACGACCGCTTCACCGCACTCCTGCGCGATCCGCACCGCGATCCCGACCTCGCGCGCGTCGTGCGGCACGATCGCGGCCGCGGGCAGCCGATCCTCGCTGTACGCGTCGAACGCGTAGACGGCAAGGTCTTCCGGCTCGCTGCGGACCACCTCGGGTCCGAGCGCGTCGGTCAAGCGCGCCGCGAAGGTCGACATCACGTCCGCCTACGAAGGGCGGAGGGGAAGTTCCTGGAAGGTTGCTTGCCTGGTGTTCTTCTGGAAGAAGCCTAAGAGCCCGCGCCGCCCCGTACGTGCGACGATCACCGAACAGCAGCGACGAGACTATCGCGCGTCGGTCGAGTTCCCGATGCTGTACGTGGTCGAAGGCCGTACCGGGATGCGCACCGCCGTCGCCAACGACCTCTCGGCCGGCGGCCTGCGCCTCGTCGGCGACGAGGACTTCGCGCACGACGCGTTCATCGATCTCCGCTTCACCCTCCCCAACGACCTGATTCGCGGCGTGCAGATCGAAAAAGAGATCGTCGAGACGACCAAGGCCGGCAAGGTGAAGCGCAAGATCATGGTGCCGCCGGAACCCTTCCGCGAGATGGAGATCCGCGGCAAGATCGTGATCGCGTTCTTCAACGCCAAACGCCGCAAGTTCGCGCACGGCGTGCAGTTCGTCGACATCGAAGACCGCACGCGCGAAGAAGTACAGCGGTTCATCCACGTGTGGCAGATCCGCTTGTTGCGAGAACGCGCCCACATGCGCGGCGAGTGACCCTGCCGGTGACCGCTCAAATCCGCGAGTGCTCGACCGGTCCTCGACTCGGAGCGGGCGCGAGCGCAAGGACCCAAAGAAGGACGATGTTTGCAAGTGGAACCACCGACAACAGGCCCCAGCCCCAGCCGAAACCAAGACGCCGCGCGATAAGACACATCGGCACGACTGCGACGGCCAGCACAATCAGATAGAAGAAGACGAGCACGATACCTGTTGCGGTACCCATCATCGCAAGCATAGTCGGCTCCTCTCCCCTCAGTACAATAGATACGGCGTTCGCAGCGTCGCGAACGACGACAGTTGCGGTCTCCAGGCGGCGACGATGGCCTCTGGGGAAGCGCCGCTCTGCAGCGCGAGCCGCACCGCGTTGGTTCCCCAGTCGCGGTCCATGATCTGCTCGTGCGCGACGTGGAATTTGCCTTGCGCTCGTGCTGCCGCGAGCAGCTCGACTGCCGTGCGCACCGGCTGGAACGTGTGCGGGTCGGTGACGTTGAGGGTGACGCCCGACAGCGTCTTGTCTTTCCAGAAGCCGCGCACCGGGACCCAGTCGGCGGGTTCGAACTCGATGCCCGGGACGTTCCGCGCCGCGAGCGCGTCGCGGTAGGCGGGGCCGTCGTAGCCGTACCCGCCGGCGTATTCGAACGGCCGTGACGTTCCGATCCCGTTGTTGACGCCGGCTTCGTCGACGAGGCCCGTCGCGAGGTACACGATCGCGGTGCGCGCGTAGGGGATGTTCGGCGAGGTCGGGATCCAGGTCAGTCCGGTGTCGGCCCACAGCATCTCGCGCTGCCAGCCCAGCATCGGAATCACCCGCAGCTTGCAGCCGATGCCGAACTTGTCGTTGAACAGGCGCGCGAGCTCGCCGACCGTCATTCCATGCCGTTCGGGCGTCGGATAGAGGCCGATGAACGACTTGTACTTCGGGTCGAGGACCGGGCCGTCGATCAGCGTGCCGCCGATCGGGTTGGGGCGGTCGAGGACCCACACTTCCTTGCCGTACTGCGCGGCGGACTCCATCACGTACGCCATCGTCGAGACGTATGTATACGTGCGCGCGCCGACGTCTTGGATGTCGAAGAGCAGGACGTCGATTCCGTCGAGCATCTGCGCCGTCGGGTGGCGCGTCGGGCCGTAGAGGCTGTGGACGGGCAGGCCGGTCTTCTCGTCGGTCGACGAGCCGACGGTCTCGCCGGCGGTCGCCGTGCCGCGGATCCCGTGCTCCGGGCCGAACAACGCTTTCACCGCGATCTGACCGTTGCGGTGGACGGCGTCGATCAGCGCTTCGCCGCTGGACAGAACGCCGGTCTGGTTCGTGACGATCCCGATCGTGCGGCCGCGCAGATCGCGCCACGCATCGGCGACGAACTGATCGTCACCCAGTCGAACCTGCGGTGTTTTCGCGACCGCGAGCTGCGGCATGAAGGCCGCCGCAGCGGTCGCCGCAAGAAATGCTGAGCGGTTCACGGCACGAACTCCGGCCGCGTCCCCGCCGGGATGAGCCCGGCGGCCTCTTCGCGCCCGAAGAGGTCGACGACGGCGGCGATCCCGTTTTCGCCGAGGTCGTCGCTGAACTCGTTGACGTAGAGCCCGATGTGCTTGCGCATTACATCCTCGTCCATCTCGAAGGCGTGCTCGCGAACGTAGCCGATGATCGCGTCGTCGTGGTCGTAGGCGAAGCGCAGGCTGCGGCGGATCGCGTCGTTGATCGTGCGCACGTCGGCGTCGGTGACGTCGCGGCGGACGAGGATCGCGCCGAGCGGGATCGGGTTTCCGGTCTCGTGCTCCCACCAGTCGCCGAGATCGATCGACTCGACCAGGCCGCTCGCGCGGTAGGTGAAGCGCGACTCGTGGATGATGAGGCCGGCGGCGACATCTTCGTTCTTCACCGCCTCGACGATGCGATCGAAGCGCATCTCGCGGACCTTCGGTTCGAAGCCCAGCGCCAAGCGCAGCAACGCGTACGCGGTCGTCATGCGGCCGGGGATCGCGAAGACGGCATCGGCGGCGAAGTCGGTGATCAGCGGCGCCTTGCCGTCGACCCCCGGCAGCGCAACGACGAGCGGCCCGCAGCCGCGGCCGAGGGCACCGCCGGCGCGCAGGATGCGATAGCGGCCCAGCAGCGCGGGGATCGCGCCGTAGCTGACCTTCGTGAGCACGTGCCGGCCCTCGAGCGCTGCGCGGTTCAGCGCCTCGACGTCGTCGAGCACGACGGCGACCTTCGGCGCACCGCCGCCGAGCAGCCCGTTCGTCAGCGCGGCGAAGATGAACGTGTCGTTCGGACACGGTGAGTAGGCGAGCGAGATTTCCGTCATCGTGTGCGTTCCGGCATCGAGAGCAAAACGTCAAGGTATGCGTCGGTCGTTCCCACCGCGGCATCGGCGCCGGCGGCAAAGTTCCAGCCGTTGTTCGCGCGGTCGCCGACGACGTTGGAGACGCCCCGGATCTCGATCGCGGGGACGCCGGCGGCCTGGGCCGCGCGCAGGACGGCGAAGCCCTCCATCGACTCGACGTCCGGATTGTGGCGTGCGGCGATCAGCGCCGCGCGCGCGCCGGTGGTGGTGACGATCGACGAGGTGACCCCGCGCCCCACGATCACCGGGACCACGCCGTCGAGGAACGGTTGCAGCAGGGCGCGGTCGCACTCGACCGCCCGCACCAGCTGTTGTCCGCCGGGGAGCGGGAACGGCGAGCCGTCCTCGAGGCCGAGGTCGATGAACTCCTCGCGCGCGCAGACGACGGCGTCGCCGACGCTGCAGCGGCCGGTGAATCCGCCCGCGATCCCGGCGTTGATAACGACGTCGTACGCGCCGCTCGCAAGCGCCCGCGTCGCGCCGTACGCGGCCTCGACCGGGCCGACGCCGACGGCGATCACGTCGACTTCGGCGCGCCGAGCCAAGCCGCCCAACTCGCGGGCGACGGCACAGACGACCAGGATGCGCACGGGACCGAGTTACCTCACGCCGATGAACTTGTGGGTCTGCAGCGAGAGCCGGAAGCGCGCCGGCGCGCGTTTCGCCGCCTCGACGGCGAGCGCGACGTTCGACGGCTTGTTGCCCTCGGGCTGCAGAAAGATGCGGGTCGTCTGCGGGAACGCGTCGACCCACTCCTCCGGGACGCGCCCGTCGACGATCAGCTTCGCTTCATCGGCGCGCTGCGCCATCGCGGGCGCGAGCCGTTCCTTGGGCGAGACGGTCAGCCAAACGTCGTCGGCGAGCTCGGTCGGGACGGTCCCGTTCGACTCGATGTGGACGCGCCGGCCGTCCGCACGCAGCAGGTCGATCAGCGCGAGCGTTTCACGCTGGGCGAGCGGCTCGCCGCCGGTGAGGATGACCATCGGGCAATTGCCGCCCTCGGCGCGGACCCGCGCGACGATCTCGGCGGGCGAGGCGACGAACTTCAGCGCGTAATCGGTGTCGCAGAACGCGCAGCTGAGGTTGCAGCCGGCGAGGCGGACGAAGACCGCGGGTGTCCCGGTCCACGTCCCCTCGCCTTGGACGCTGTAGAAGATCTCAGCGAGCTGCAGCAACGTGGGTGCCGGTTAACGCCCCGCCTGACGAACCGCGCGCAGGACCTGGACCGAGACGACCGCGTTCTGCGGGATCGTGATCTGCTGGCGCGCGTTCTTGGCGTAGATGTAGCCGCCCGCGGCGCCCGCGAGGCCGCCGAGGTTCGTGCCGATCTGCTTCCCGAGGATGTTGCCGACGATCATCCCGCCGAGGGCGCCGGCGGCTTCGTTGACGACGTTGCTCTTGGTCGTCTGTTGGACATTGATCGCGCGGCCGTCGAGGGCGTACGAGCCGCCCGAGGCGGTGTGAAGCTTGTCGAAGCAGAGCTGGATGCTCGCCGACCGCCCTTGGCTCGCGCGCTGCACGTCGCAGACATGACCGTAGAGGACGGCGTTGTTGATGTTGTAGTCCTGCGAGTGCACGCCGTGCATCGTGAAGGACTGCCCGACGACCGCGTTGCCCGAGTTGATGCTCTGGTCCATGTTGCCGACCAAAACCGTGCCGGGGGAGATTGCGGCGGAGGCGGCGAGAGGGACGGCCGCGATCAGCGCGGCGGCGGCGAGGCTAGAAAGAAGGCGCTTCATAGGGGGGATCGCTCCTGTCGTTTGGCTGGGGTCCTACCCGACCTTACCCATTTGGGGAAGTGCCGAGAGGATCGCCCTTTCGTAGAACGACGCTGGAGCGCGAAGTCTCCCACAGTACGAGCTCATAGAGCTGCGGGAGTACCGGTTCCAGCTGGCGCCAGATCCAGCCGATGATCTCCTCGGCGGTCGGGTTGTCGAGCAATTCGTTCAAGGAACGGTGGTCGAGCGTTGCGATGACGTGCTCCTTGACGATCCGCGAGATCAGGTCGAAGTCCTGAACCATCCCCGTCGCCGGGCCGCTGGTCTGGAGCGGACCCTCGAGCGCGACCTCGAGCCGATACGAGTGCCCGTGCAGGCGCGCACATTTCCCGGGGTGGTGCGGGAGCAGGTGGGCAGCCTCGAACGAGAACGACTTGCGGATCTGCACGGCCGCGACGCTTCGCCGCAAGGCGCGCTTCTCCGCGCCGGGAATAGGCAGCCGAGGTGCAAACCAACCGGGCTCGACTCGTCACCCAGATCGTGAGCGCGCAGGTCGCTCCGCCGCAGGTATCGCCGGCGTTCTACGACGTCGGAGCAGACGGCGTGCCGCGGCTGCTGCCCGAGACCGGCGGGATCACGCTCAACGTTCGCGTCGGCGACTCCGCCTTCGCGTTCGAGGCCGATCACGTCGAGCCGGCGGTCAGCGCGCGCCACCCCGACGATCGGCAGAACGCCGCGTTCTGCGCCTTCGCCTGCGTCGGCAACGTCGCCACCGTCACCGGCGGTGAGGCGAAGGGCGCGCGTGGAATCGTCACCGGGAAGCACGGCGGGATCGATCACGTGATGATCGACTTTGCGCCCGACGTGTTGGAGGTGATGCAGATCGGCGATCCGCTCAGCGTCCGCGCCGTCGGCGTCGGGCTCGCGCTCACCGACGGGAGCGACGTGCGGATCTTCAACTGCGATCCCGATCTGTTCGAGCGGCTGCGGCTCACCGTCGACGGCGGCAGATACCGCATCCCGGTCGCGTGCGTCGTTCCGGCGCGCGTGATGGGATCGGGGCTCGGGCGGCAGACCGTCGCGCGCGGCGACTACGACATCCAGTGCTTCGATCCGGTGACGGTCGAAGAGTACGGCCTCGACCGCATTCGCCTCGGCGATGTCGTCGCGATTGTCGACGCCGACAACAGCTACGGCCGCATCTATCGCACGGGCGCGGTGTCGATCGGCGTCGTCGCGCACGGCGGCTCGCACATGGCCGGCCACGGTCCCGGCGTCACCACGCTGCTCACCTCCGCATCCGGTGCGATCGAACCCTTCCGCGACGCGGGGGCGAACCTCGCGACGATCTTGGACCTGCGATGAGCGAGCGGCGCGACGATCCGATCTCGGCCCAGGAACGCGCGGAACCGGTCATCGTCGTTCCGTACGACCCGCAGTGGGCACGGACGTTCGAGCAGGTTCGCGACCGCGTCGTCCCTGCGGTCGGCGACGTGCTCGCCGGCGTCGAGCACGTCGGCAGCACCGCGGTCCCCGGGCTCGCGGCGAAGCCGATCGTCGACGTCGACGTCGTCGTGCGCAACGATCGCGACGTTCCCGAAGCGATCCGCCGGCTCGCGGCGATCGGCTACGAACATCTCGGCGACCTCGGGATCGCGGGCCGCGAGGCGTTCCGCGCCGCGCCGGGTCTGGGACGCCATCACCTCTACGTGCTCGCGCCGGGACCCGTGCTGCGCGCGCACCTCCTGCTGCGCGACGCACTGCGTGCCGACCGCGCCCTGGCCGATGCCTATGCCGCGCTGAAGATCGAGCTCTCCGAGCGCTTCCGCAATGACCGCGACGCCTACGCCGAGGGGAAGACGCAGTTCATCGCCGCGGTGCTGCTCGCCGACCGGCCGCACCGCCGCCGGGCCGTCCGCGGCTAGCGCGCGCTACTTGGCGCGCCGTACGTAGACGCTGTACGCGCGATAGTCGAACCACAGCTCGTACGAGCGCAGCAGATCGGTGCCGATGACGGCGTCGAGATCGTCGGTGCCGAGGTCGGCGTTGGCGACGTCGACGGTCGCGTTGCGCGTCCAGATCCCGCCCAGCTCGAATTGCGGAACCCGCGTCGTCTCGGCGCTGGTGAACCCGCCCATCCCGCGCACGCGCATCGCGGTCCCGACGCGATCGGGCGCGAAGTCCGCGCGGTCGGCGAACGCCGTCTCGAAGACGGTCCGGTTGGCGCCGGTATCGAGGACGACGCGGCCGCTGCCGCTCCCCGCCCGCATCCGCACGCCGGGCGTCTTGTCGTCAAGGCCCAGTGCGACGGCGGCGGTGTCGGCGGGCGGGCGGAAGCGGTCGGTCGCGATCGCCTCCACGAAGTTGTGCGCAAAGTTGACGTGGACGACGGCGTCGGCGAAGAAGTCGAAGCCGAGGAGGCCCGCGATGCGGGTGCGGTCGTCGAGGTGGAACGGGATCGTGACGACGCGGCTGACGATGTTCCGCATGCGCAGGCCGCCGATCGTCATCTGCGGCACGATCGCGGTCGATTCCGGAAACGTGCCGAGCGTCGAGCCGACG
>DASYFS010000166.1:0-16363 GCA_036498305.1 Candidatus Elarobacter sp.
CGTCGATGCCTACGTCGAGGCGCACGGCGACGTCCCGCTCCCGGTGTGGGTCGATCCCCAGACCGGCGACCGCCGCACCTTCGACGCCAAGACGAAGGTGCGGGTGATCTACGACCGCGAGGCGCGGCTGCGCGAGATCACCACGCGCGGCCGCGACGGGCAGTTCGTGCGGCTGACGGTGCTACCGAGCGCGGTCGACGCGGACGGGCCGCAGGGCGGCGGCGACGAGGCATTTGAGGAGATCCCCGACGACGAACGGTACGACGCCGAGGGCGACGCTTTTGCCGAGATCGTGGACGAGGGCGACGTCGAGCCACGTGACGCCGGTGACGAAGACGATCGCGGTGCCGAGGAAGACGGCGACGAAGCGCGCGGCGACGTGTTTCTCGAGTCCGAGCTGATAGAGGGTGCCGACGGCGTAGGCGGCGAGTGGGAAGCCGATGAGGTAGCCGCCCGTCGGGCCCGCGAAGACCGCCGCGCCGCCGGAGTGGCCCTGGAACACCGGCAGGCCGGTTAACCCTTCGATAAGATACGCGACGACGGCGAGCGTGCCGAGCTCGCGTCCGAGCAGCGCGACGAGCAGCGGGATCGCGAGCGTCTGCAGCGTGATCGGAACGGGCCACATCGGGATCGCGATCTGCGCCGAGAGGTACATCAGGGCGGAGCCGGCGACGACGAGCGCGCCGCGGCGGGCAAAGGCGGCCGAAGGTGAGAGCGTGCGGACGTTGAGCATCGGCCGACGGTTTGGACCTCGTCGGTGCCGCCCCCTCGGTTTTCTGTTATAATCGCCGCCGTTGTGACCACCGGGGAACCCACCGTCCCCGCGCTCGATCAGTCGCGCGCGCCCTACTTCCAGACCCTGCTCGAGTACGTCGACGCGGGCGTCATCCCGTTCCACACCCCCGGCCACAAGCAGGGGATCGGGATGGACCGGGCCTTCCGCGACTTCGTCGGGGACAACGTCCTCGCGATCGACCTCACGCAGATCCGCGGCCTCGACGATCTGCTGCAGCCCGAAGAAGCGCTCGTCGAGGCACAGGATCTCGCCGCGGAGTGCTTCGGCGCCGAGCAGACGTTCTTCCTGATCAACGGGTCCACCAGCGGCAATCAGTGCATGATGATGACCGCGCTGAACCCCGGCGACAAGCTCGCGCTGCCGCGCAACTCCCACAAGAGCGCGATGGGCGGCCTGATCATGTCGGGTGCCACGCCGGTGTGGATGCAGCCCGAGGTCGACGAGGCGCTGCACATGGATCACACCGTCACGCCGGAGACGGTGCGTGCGACGCTCGAGCGCGAGCCCGACGTCAAGGCGGTGTACATCGTCTCGCCGACGTACTACGGCGTCGCCGCCGACCTCGAGGGGATCGCCGCGGTCGCGCACGAGTACAACATCCCGCTGCTCGTCGACGAGGCGTGGGGCCCGCACTTCCACTTCCATCCGGCGCTGCCGCTCTCGGCGATGCAAGCCGGCGCCGACATGGCGATCAACTCGACGCACAAGATGCTCGGCTCGCTCTCGCAGACCGCGATGCTGCACGTGCAGGGCAACCGCATCCGCATCGATCGCCTCAAGGCGGTCTACAAGCTCTTCCTTTCGACCTCGCCGAACCTCGTGCTCGTCGCCTCGCTCGACGTCGCGCGCCGTCAGATGGCGATGGAAGGGCCGGCGCTGCTCTCGCGCACGATCGAGATCGCGAACGACGCGCGCCGCCGCCTCAACGACATCCCCGGCGTCTACTGCTTCGGCGAAGAGCTCGAAGGCAGGCCCGGCGTCTACGACCTCGACCCGACGAAGATCACCGTGACGGTGAAGGACCTCGGCTACACCGGTTACGAGGCCGAAGAGATCCTGCGCCGCCGCTACAACGTCCAAGTCGAGCTGGCCGACCTCTTCAACATGGTCGCGCTGTTCACGATCGGGACGACGCCCGAAGCCGCCGACGAGTTCGTCTACGCCGTCAAGGAGCTGGCGCGCGAAGACCGCCCCGTCGACATCTTCTCGCCGTCGGGCGTGCTGGAACGCCGCGTGAAGACCGGAACGTACCAGCTCCCGAAGATCCCGCCGATCCGCCTCGTTCCGCGCGACGCGTTCCTCGCTGAGACCGAGTTCGTCCCGTTCAAGCAGTCCGCGGGGCGCATCTGCGCCGAGGTGATCACGCCGTATCCGCCCGGCATCCCGGTCATCTCTCCGGGCGAGGAGATCACACCGGAGATCATCGACTACTTGCATCTCGAGAAGCGCGCCGGCGTCAAGATGCAAGGGCCGTACGACGACGACCTCAAGTTCATCCGCGTCGTTCGCTGAGGCCTCAAATCGAGGCACGGCGACCGGGCGCACATATCCGCAAATGATGCGGAAAATGCAGAGCTCTTTCTCCGCAGTTTCACCGCCGCGGAGCTTGTCGAACCGCCGGGTCCCGAAGGTCGAGATTGAGGCGTTGCCCTCGACTGCGCTCGGGCAATACGGGGGCGGCTCGACAAGCTCGCCATGACGGAGTGGGTCGCCCGAACGGGTGATGCGGCCGTCGGCGGCGCGGAGTAGCATGCGGACATGGCTACCGAAACGAGCGCCTTGGTTGCGCTCTCCAACGACGTCGCCGCGACCGTCGAACGCGTCGCGCCGAGCGTCGTCGCGGTCGAGGCGCGCTCGCGCTTGGGCTCGACCGGATTCTTCGTTCACCCGACGCTGATTTTGACCGCCGACCACGCGCTCGAGAGCGACGAGGTCGAGATCGTGCGCGCCGACGGGAAGAGCGAGACGGCGACGATCGCCGGGCGAGATCCGTCGACCGACATCGCATTGCTGCGCGTCGAGAAGCCCGGCGAACCGCTCGAGTTCGCGAAGGGCGACACGCTGCGCGTCGGCGCGATCGTGCTGGCCGTCGCGCGCGACGACGACGGCGATCTTGCGGCGTCGATGGGCGTGCTCAGCGCCGTCGGACCGGCGTGGCGGACGTGGCAGGGCGGCGAGATCGATCGTTTCGTGCGGCCCGATCTCTCGCTCTACCCGCGTTTCTCCGGCAGTCCGCTCGTCGACGTCGAGGGGAAGATCATCGGCCTCAACACCGGCGGTCTCTCGCGGCGCCAAACGCTCACCGTCCCCGCCGCGACGATTCTCCGCGTCACCGCCGCCCTCCACGAGAAAGGCGGACGGCTGCCGCGCGGCTATCTCGGCATTGCGCTGCAGGGCGTCAGCGGCGGCGCGATCGTCCTCGGGATCGAGCCCGCCAGTCCGGCCGACAAAGCCGGGCTCATCGTGGGTGACGTCATCGTGAAGCTCGGCGACGCCGCGATCGGTGATGCCGGAGACCTTCACCGTGAGCTCGGTGCCGACAGCGTCGGCAAGCCGGTGCGGCTCTCGATTCTCCGCGGCGGCGCGCCGCGCGAGCTCGAGGTCGTCGTCGGCGAACGCTCCGAGGACCACCGGTGAGCGCGCAGACGACCGTCGAGCGTGAGCTGGAGGCGCTCGCCGAACGCATTCGGGCCGGGACCGTCGCGGTGCGCGTCGGCCGCGCCGGCGCAGGCTCGGGCGTCGTCTGGGGTTCCGACGGGTTGATCGTCACCAACGCGCACGTTGCCAGCCGCAACCGTGCCGAGGTCGTTCTCGCCGACGGCCGCAGCTTCGAGGGGACGGTCGAACGCCGCGACGAGCGGCGCGACCTCGCGACGCTGCGGATCGACGCGGCCGGGCTCACGGCACTCGAGCCGCGGGACCCCGCGACGCTGCGCGTCGGCGAGATGCTGGTCGCGGTCGGACATCCGCTGGGAATCCCGAACGCGATTAGCATGGGGATCGCGCACGCTCCGGTCGGCGACGGCCGGCGGCGGTTCGTCCAGGCCGATCTGCGGCTCGCCCCCGGTAACTCGGGCGGCCCGCTCGCCGACGTGCAGGGCCGGGTCGTTGGGATCAACAGCATGGTCGCGGGCGGGCTCGCGCTGGCGGTCCCTTCGGACGACGTCGCGCGCTTTGCGGCCCAGGCGACGGCGCCGTCGCGCTTGGGCGTGCTGCTCGCGCCGGTCGCACTCCGCGACGGCCGCGACGTGCTGCTCGTCGTCGGCGTCGAACCCGGGGGCCGCGCCGCCCGCGCCGGCCTGATCGTCGGCGACGTCGTACTCCGCCGTGACGCCGAGACGCTGCGCTTCGCCACGGCGCTCGACGTGCTGCGCGGCGGCGTCGCGATCTCGGTGCCGATCCCCGCGGATTCGCCGGGAGCCCGCGCTGCCTGAACGCCCGCGGCTATCGATCGACGGTCCCGCCGAGTCGCGCGAGCGCCTCGGCGGGCTGTTCGGCGCACGCGCCGAGCTCGTCCCCGCCGAGAGCGCCGACGTCGTTCTGCGGGACGCCGGCGGCAGCCGTGAGGTGTTCGACGCGATCGCGGCGGGCTTCGCCGTGCCGACGCTGTTGCTCGTCGACGACCCGCACTCCGGCGTCGCGCTCGCGGCGCTCCGCGCCGGCGCCGCCGGCGTCCTCGCCCGCTCGGCCGACGCCGACGAACTGCTCGCCGCCGTCGCCGCGATCCGCGCCGGCCTCGTCGTCCTCGACCCCGCCGTGCGCGACGCGCCGGCACCGGTCGGGCGCGCCGGCGTCACGCTCGCCGCGGAGCCCCTGACGGAGCGCGAGCGCGAGGTTCTCGGGATGCTCGCCCGCGGGCTCTCGAACCGCCGGATCGCCGAGCGGCTCGCGATCTCCGAGAACACCGTGAAGGCGCACGTCGCCGCGATCCTGGCGAAGCTCGGCGCCGCGACCCGCACCGAAGCGGTCACGCTCGGCGTGCGCCTCGGCCTCGTGATGCTGTAGCGGAGCGGGGGCTCGTCCCGATCGGAAACGAACGCTTGTCGAATGCTGCCGCCCGCCCTCGCGCTCGATCGTCTCGCCGTCCCCGTGATCGGCGCGCCGCTGTTCATCATCTCGCAACCCGATCTCGTCCTCGCGCAGTGCAAGGCGGGCGTGATCGGTGCGTTCCCGTCGCTCAACGCGCGCCCCGCGGAGCTGCTCGACGAATGGCTCGACCGGATCGAGCGCGAGCTGGCCGAGCACGACGCGGCGCACCCCGAGCGCCCGAGCGCACCGTACGCGGTCAACCTCATCGTGCACAAATCCAACGACCGGCTGATGCACGATCTCGAGGTGTGCGTGCGGCACCGCGTTCCGATCGTCATCACCTCGCTGGGTGCGCGTACGGAAGTCAACGACGCGATCCATAGCTACGGCGGCGTCGTGCTGCACGACATCATCAACGTGACGTTCGCACGCAAAGCGATCGAAAAAGGCGCCGACGGATTGATCGCGGTCGCCGCCGGCGCCGGCGGCCACGCCGGAACGTGGTCGCCGTTCGCGTTGGTGCAGGAGATTCGCGCCTGGTTCGACGGTCCGCTCGCGCTCTCGGGCGCGATCGCGAACGGCCGCGCCGTGCTCGCCGCGCGCGCGATGGGCGCCGACTTCGGTTACGTCGGCTCGGCGTTCATCGCGACCCGTGAAGCGCACGCGACCGACGCCTACAAACAGACGATCGTCGAGTCGAGCGCGCAGGACATCGTCTACACGAACCTGTTCACCGGCGTTCACGGAAACTATCTGCGTCGTTCGATCGAGAACGCGGGGCTCGATCCCGAGAACCTGCCGGTCAGCGATCCTTCGAAGATGAACTTCGGCAGCGAGAAGCCGGCGAAGGCGTGGCGCGACATCTGGGGCTCGGGGCAAGGGATCGGTGCCGTCGATCGCATCCCGGGTGCGGGCGAGCTCGTCGCGCGGCTCGCGCAGGAATATGAAGCGGCACGGGACCTGCTGATCGCCGAGCGCGATCTGCAGCGCGCCGTCTCGCGCTAAGAGCCTTCGGGGCGCGCGCGCATCAGCGCGATCCAGTTCTCGATCGTCATCACGACCTCGCCGTTCTGATTCACGACCTCGACCTCGAAGACCAGCGTTCCGCGATCGGGTTTGCTCGACGAACGCCGGTTCTCGAGCACCTTCGTTCGCACGCGCAGCTCGTCGCCCGGGCGCACCGGCAGCTTCCATCGCAGCGGCCCCAGGCCCGGTGAGCCGAGGCTCGTCTCGCCGTCGATGAACTGCTCGACGAGCAGCTTCATCGCCATCCCCGCCGTATGCCAACCGCTCGCGATCAGGCCGCCGTACGGCCAGCGTTTCGCCGCCTCGGGGTCGGTGTGAAACGGCTGCGGGTCGTAACGCTTTGCGAAGTCGACGATCTCGTCGGCGGTGACGCGGATCGTCCCGAATTCCGCGCTCGAACCGGCGGGAAAGTCCTCGAGGTATCGGACGGCCATGCGGGCCTTATCGGCACGCGCCCGACGATCTTTAGGGACAAGCGACCGAAACGATTCGGACCCGGCGGGGTATTTGGACGGACAGATGCTCCAGGTGTTCCAGCAAGCGAGGCGGAAACCAACATTCCGTCGCGCATCTCCGGCGACGGGGATCGTGACGGACAATCGATATCGACAGACGTCGACGAGGAGACACGTTGGCCGTTAACGCCGAGTCCTTCGTGCCGAACTGGGAGCTCACTCAGCTCCTAGACATCTTCCCCCTCCCCATTCGCCAAGCGCTCGTCCGTCTTCCGCACCTCGACCGCGTCATCGAAGTCGTGCTCGACCTGGGCCGACCGCCCGAGGCGCGCTTCGAAGACGATTTCGTGTTCCTCGGGGACACGGCCGTAACGTCGGAAGACCTCGCACACGTGACCGCGCGCCTGTCGCCTTTCGGCGGCGACAACCGCGCCGGGATCGAGCAGACCCTTCACCGCATCAGCGCGATCCGCAACCGTACCGGTCGGATCGTCGGGTTGACGTGCCGCGTCGGACGCGCCGTCTACGGCACGATCGACATCGTGCTCGACGTCATTCGCAGTGGCAAATCGATCTGTCTCTTGGGACGTCCCGGCGTCGGGAAGACGACGATGCTGCGCGAATGCGCGCGCGTGCTCGCGGAAGACCGCAAGCGCGTCGTCATCGTCGACACCTCGAACGAGATCGCCGGCGACGGCGACGTTCCGCACTCCGGGATCGGCCACGCGCGCCGCATGCCCGTCCCCGATCCGCACCTGCAGCACAACGTGATGATCGAAGCGGTCGAGAATCACATGCCGCAGGTCATCGTCATCGACGAGATCGGGACCGAGCAAGAAGCGTTCGCGGCCCGCACGATCGCCGAGCGCGGCGTGCAGCTGATCGGTACTGCTCACGGCCAAACTCTCGAGAACCTGCTGATGAACCCGACGCTGTCGGACCTGCTTGGCGGCATCAGCGCGGTGACGCTCTCCGACGAAGAAGCGCGGCGCCGCGGCACGCGCAAGACGGTCCTCGAACGGAAGCAACCGCCGACGTTCGACGTCGTGGTCGAGATCCACGACCGCGACCGGCTCGCGATTCACCTCGACGTCGGCGGCGTCGTCGACGCGCTGCTGCGCGGTTACACGCCGCAGCCCGAAGTTCGCCAACGGACGATGGGCGGCGCGATCGACATCCTGCAGCAGGCCAACCCCGAGGCCGTCGCCTCGGAGAAGGTTCGAGCGCTCCCGCAGCAATCGCGCGACGACGATCAGGCGCTCTTCGGTGCCGCCGGCGAATCGGTGCCGGACGACGCGAAGCCGCTGATGATCTTCCCCTACGGCGTCTCACGCAACAAGATCGAACGGGCCGTGCACAACCTGCGCGTCCACGCCTCGATCGCGCGCAAGTGGGACGACGCGGACGTCGTGCTGACGCTCAAGACGCTCGAACGCAAGGAGTCGGAGCGCCTCAAGCAAGTCGCCGCCGAGAACATCCCGATCTACTCGATCAAGACGAACACGACGACCCAGATCCAAGGGGCGCTCAAGGACGTCTTCAACCTCCCGACGCTCGACGTCGAGGAGATCGCGATGCGCGAGGCCGAGGAGGCCGTCTACCAGGTGCTCCTCGACAGCCGCGCCGTCGAGCTCACGCCGCAGACGTCGTACATCCGCCGGATGCAGCACCAGCTCGCCGAGCGGTACCGCGTCCAATCGCGGTCGACCGGCCTCGAGCCGAATCGTCGGGTGCGGATCTTCAAGGGGCCGGACGTCTAAGTCGGGGTCGTCCCCAGCGCAGGCGCAGCGAACGGCGGCGGGAGAGCACTCCCGTCGCCGTCGTCGTCTGCGTGGTCGTGGAAGCGCGCGATCGCGTCGTTGAGCTGCGCCGAGGCGGCACGCAGGCTCGCGGTCAACGCGGCGAGCGCTCCGGCTTCGGCGGTGACGTCCTCGCCCGACCGCACGAGCGCGGCGACGCGCTCACGGGTGTGGGTCGAAGCGCCGGCGCCTTCGGAGGCGGCACGCGAGAGCTGCTCCGCCAGCGTGCCGAGGTTCTCGGCGACGGTGCGGTTGTGTGCGGCCTGCTCGCGAACGAGCGTCGTCGCGCGCATCAGCGCGGTGGTGGTCGAGCGCTGCTCCTCGCCGGCGCGGCCGACGTCGTCGAGCCGCTGTGCGACCTCGCCGACGTTGGTGCGAATCGTCGTCAGCGCACCCGACGCGATCCCGGTCGCTTCGCGGACCGCGCGCGCCGCCGCGTCGCCCTCGCGCGTCGCCGCAACGGCGGACCCGGTGCGGCGCTGCACGTCGCTGATGACCGCAGCGATCTCGCCGGTCGCGCGCGCAGCCCGCTCGGCGAGCCCGCGAATTTCGGTGGCGACGACGGCGAAGCCGCGACCGTGCTCGCCGGCGCGCGCAGCCTCGATGGCGGCGTTGAGCGCGAGCAAATTCGTTTGGTCCGCGATCTCGTCGATCGTCCCGGTGATGTCGCCGATCCGTTCCGAGGCGTGATGGAGCGCTTCGATCCCTTCGAGCGTCGTCGCCATCGCGGTCGCCGCCCGTTCGCTCGACTTCGCGGCTTCGGCCAACGCCGCGCCGCCTTCACCGGCGACGCTGACCGCGCCGTGCGCGAGCGTCCGGATCGCGAGCGCGATCTCGGCGCCGCGCTCGACGGCGTGTGCGAGCTCCTCGAGCGCGGCCGCGGTCTCGCGCACGCTGTCGTCGAGCAGATCGGCGGACGACCGCACCGAGCTCACCGCGCCGGTCAGGTCGATGCTCGCGGTTCCGGCCTCGCCCGTCGTGCGCTCGAGCTGTTCGACGCTCGCCGACGTCGCGCGCAGATCGTCGGCGATCGTCCCCGCGACCGAGCGCAGCCGACCGGCGTTGGCGGCGACCTGCGAGCTGCCGTCGTCGAGCGCGTCCGCCGCGCCGCGCGCATCGGAGAGTACGTCGCGGACCGACGAGAGCAGCGCCGCCAGCGCGAAGCCGAGGAAATCGCCGGGGGATCGCGGCTCGACCCGCGTCGCAAGATCGCCGGCGGCGAGGCGCATCGCCGCGCTCGAGGTGTCGCGCAGCGACGCCTCCGCCCCGGCGAGCGCGTGCAGCACCACGCCGGCCTCATGCGGCACGCGCGGAAGCCGGCGCAGCTCGGCGAGCGCTTCGAGGTCGCCGTCGGCGACGCGATCGAGCGCGCGCGCGATCAGCGAGAGCGGACGCGCGATCGAGGCGGCGAGGAACTGCGCCGCCAGCGCGGCGTAGGCGACGACGATCGCGCCGGTGATGACGAACGCGAGAATGCCGATCCCGCCGTGGACGGCGATGATCCCGGTAACGGCGGTGACGAAGGCGACGGTCGTGACGATCACGAGCGCGATGCGGCCCGCGATCCCGCCGGTCGTCATCCGCGCGAGCGGCAGCACGGCGTCGAGCGCCTCGGCGGCCAGAACGTCGAACCCCGCCAACGCCTCTTCGAGCGCGAGGCCGAGCAGCGTCGCATACATCAGCCAGCACAGCACCGCCGCGACGAGCGCGACGCCGAGATTGCGGGTCGGCGGGAGCCCGGCGAGAAGATTTCCGCCGCAGCATCCGACCACGGTGATGACGAGGAATGACGCGAGCCATGCGACGATGAAGCGCGGCGGGAGCGCGCGCAAACCGGCGCTGATGTGCAGCGCGTCGCCCGTACCGGTCTGCAGCGCGCGCCGGACCGGCGCCAGGGCCCGCCGCAGCGCGATCGTCTGAACGAGCGGGATCAGCAGGACGCCGACGGCCGCGGCGATCGCGCAATCGATCGCTTCGGCCGGCGAGAACTCGCCGCCGAGGCACACGAACGCGAACGCGGCCGGAAACGACACCGCGATCGCGAGGAGACGCCGCCGCGAAAAACGCGCCGCAACCGACGTATAGCGGTCCATCGGCCGCTATCGTTCAGCGTTCTAGGACGACGTTTCCCGCTTCGTCGACGGTTACGATCGAGTCGAAGAACATCACCTCGGCGTCCTGGCTCAGCCGGCTATGCACGGTGAGCCGGTGCACGCCGGACCGGCTGACGCCGGCATAGGTCATCCGCAGCAGCGGGCTGCGATGCTCGTCCCAGGGTGCGAGCCGCCCGGCCCGCGACAGGATCTCGACGACACGCTGCTGGATCTTTAAAGGAAGGAGGCGGTAGGCGTCATCGTTCGTCGAGGCGAGCGTCGCCAGCTCCCCGGCGGCCTTGTTCTCGGGCTCGGGCTGGTCGCGGCAGAAGCGGACGATCGCGTCCCAGTCGTCGGCGGCGATCCCCTCGTAGGTCGCCGCGATCAGGGTCCAGGTGACGCCTTCGCGCGGGACGGGCTCGCTGCGCACGATCACGACGCGAACCCGGACCCGCCGCTGCTTGTCGAGCTCGATGACGACGTCGACCTTCGGTCCCGGCGGCGCCGTCTTCACGGCGAACAGCACGGACGTCTCACCGATCTCGATCCCGGCGGCAGGAACGAGTTCGGCGCCGCGAACCCAGGCGATCGGGTATTTCTTGCGGATCCGAGCGCCGGCGCGTCGTTCGACCGGCTTGCTCGAGAAACGCTTGAACAACTCGTTGAGCAACTTCCCTCCGCGATGGCCAGAGTGGCACCGTCTCGAAGAGCGCCCGGTGCTCGTCACCTTTGAAGGGATCGAAGCGGCCGGGAAGTCCACCTTGATCGGTGCCTTGGCACGTCAACTGACCACCCGCGGGGATGCCGTCCTTACCACGAAGGAACCAGGCGGTACCCCGTTCGGGGAGTGTTTGCGAAAAGTGTTCCTCGATCCGGCTTTTCGCGTCGATCCGATCGCCGAAGTGATGGTTCTCAACGCGTCACGGGCTCAGCTCGTCGCCGAGATCATCGTTCCGGCGCTGCGGGCCGGGAAAAGCGTTCTGTGCGATCGCTTTTTCGACGCGACCGTCGCCTACCAGGGTTTCGGCCGCGGTCTCGACATCGAACAGCTCCTCGAGATCTGCTTGGCGGCGACCCAGCGCATCTCGCCCGACCTGACCTTTCTGATCGATATCCCGGTCGCGCTCTCCGCGGAGCGCGTCCGCGCACGCGGCGGTGCCGACCGGCTCGAGCGCGAGGATGAGGAGTTCCACGAGCGCGTCCGCGCCGGCTATCTGAGGTTGGCGGACCGTTTCGCGAGCCGGTACGTCGTGCTCGACGGAACGCAGCCGACCGACGCGCTCGCGGCGCAGGCGACGGCCGCGTTCGATCGCATGCGCGCGGCGCACGGCGTCTTCGGGAGCGCGCCGTGATCGAAGGGACGTTCGATGTGCTGGGTGCGGCGGGGCCGCGCGCCTTCTTCGAACACCTCGACGTCGCGGCGCTCTCGCACGGCTACCTCTTCAGCGGCCCGGCCGGGGTCGGGAAGAAGACGTTCGCGCGCGCGCTCGCGCGCTCGCTGCTGTGCATCACGCCGAAGAAGACGCTGCTCGGGTGGTGCGGGCACTGCAGCGGCTGCACGCACGTCGCGGCCGGAACGCATCCCGACCTGTACGTTGCGGTCGGTCAGGTGAAGATCGGCGAACGCGACGGCAGCGGATTCCACGACTCGGACGAGCCGACGGCGCGCGATCTGGTGCGTCAGCTCTCGATGCATTCATACGCCGGCGGCAAGCGCGTCTTCGTCCTGGGCGACGCCGACTTCACCCGCGAAGCGGCAAACGCGCTCCTCAAGTTCTTCGAAGAACCGCCCGACGACGTGCTGCTGATCATCACCAGCTCCGCGAGCGGACGAATTCTGCCGACGATTCGCTCGCGGCTCGTCGAGGTGACGTTCCCGCTGCTGAGCGCCGCCGAGGTGACGACGGTGCTCGAGCGGCGCGGCCTCGCGCCCGACGAAGCCGCGCACGCCGCCTCGATCGCGAACGGCAGCGTCGCCCGCGCCCTGGCGTATCTCGACGAAGGCGAAGGTGCGACGCGCGATGCCGCGGTCGAATGGTTCTTCGCCGCCGTCGCCGGCAGCGAAGCCGACGCGAGCGCGTGGGCGACGCGGCCGACGCTCGAAGCGGGGCTCGAGACGGTAAAGACGCTCGCGCGCGACTGGGTCGCGCTCGGCCTGGGCGGAACGGTTCCGCTGCTCGCGCGGGATCAGCGCGCGCGGCTCGCCGAGCTCCCGCAGCGCGAGCCGGTCGCGTTCGCGCGGATGCTCGCGGCGCTCGGCGACGCCGAGCGGATCGCGCGCACCAACGTCAGCCCGGCGCTCGTGGCCGACCTGGCGCGGATGGCGCTCGCACCGGGGCGTTAGTAGCGGCGGCCGAACGCCGCGTCGGCGTAGGTCTTGGTGATGAACAGCGCGATGTAGCCGACGAAGATCGCGTGCACGAGCGCGCCGAGCAGCTCGGCGACGATCACGGAGCCGCCCGTGTACGGCGCGACGGCGAGCAGCAGCGCATCATCGACGTAGGGCACCACGAACAAGAGGAGCAGGGCGGTGACGATCCCCGCTACTACCGCGGGGATGGGGTTCTCGCGCACGCGCTCGACGGAGACGTTCATCGCGGCGCCGCCCGGAACGCCGCCGACGGCCGCCGCCGGCATCGTCCAGATGAGGAAGACGAGCGCGAGCGCCTCGACGACGAGCGCGACGATCGCGCCGAGGACGACGCCGACGAACGAGGCGAGGCTCACGACGAAGGCGACGCCGAGCGCCGCAAACAGCAGATCGCCGCCGCGCCGCTGCGCTTCGCTCCAGCCGCGCTCGAACGACGCGCGGCCGTGGCGCCAGGCGTCGTCGGCGATGATGCAGGCCGCGCCGAGACCGAAGAACTCCAGCACGCGGGCGATGAAGCCGACGAGCCCGCCGGTCGTTCCGCCGCCGGCTCCGAGCGCGCCGAAGACCATCCCGAGCGCCAACCCGGCGACCGCCATCACCAGCGGGATGATGATGATCGACGGGTTGCGCACCAGCAGCGCGACCGCGCGCGCGTAGACGCCGAGATCGGGACCCGCCGGCGCGCGCCGCATGGGGTTAGGCGCGGGCTCCGGCGAGCGCGCTGCCGCAGCCGCAGGTATGTTCCGCCGGGATCGCCGCGATGATCTTGAAGATCGCGTTCTTCACCCGCTCGTTATTGCTGGCAAAAACTTGCATCACTTCATGGTGCGAGACCGGCTGCACGCCGGAGACGCCTTCGAGCCCGACGTCGTAGTCGGTGATCAGCGAGATGTTGACGTAGCACATCTCCAGCTCGCGCGCGAGATACGACTCGGGATAGTTCGTCATGTTGATGACCTCCCAGCCGAGCGAGCTGAACCACTTCGATTCGGCGCGCGTCGAGAAGCGCGGTCCTTGGATCACGACGATCGTCCCCTTCTCGTGGGTGTCGATGTCGAGGCTGCGCAGCGCGTCGATCGCGATCGGGCGCAGCTGCGGGCAATACGGATCGGCGAAGGAGACGTGCGTCGTCACCGGACCGTCGTAGAAGGTGTCCTTGCGGCCGGTGGTGCGGTCGACGATCTGATCGGCGACGACCATCGAGCCCGGCTTCACGTCGGCCTGCAGCGAGCCGCACGCGGTCGGGCCGATGATCCGGGTGACGCCGAGCGACTTCATCGCCCAGGCGTTGGCCCGGTAGTTGATCGACTGCGGCGGGAAGCGATGGTCCTTGCCGTGGCGCGGGAGAAAAGCGACCTTTTTCCCGGCGATCTCGCCGAGCGCGATCTTGTCGCTCGGCAGCCCGTACGGTGTCTCCACCCATACCTCACGCGGGTTCTCGATCAGCGAGTAGAACCCGGAGCCCCCGTACACGCCGATCTCGGCCGAATCTGTCGTACTCATGCGACGCCCAAATTAGGACAGGCCACGCAAAATCTCCGCTCGTGCGCGGCCCCGGGGAGCCGGCAGCCCCCTCGACCCCTGCGCTAGTCTAAAAAATCGCTGGGTTTGAGCTCGTCTATAAATTTCTTGAACTTGGTCGGGTCTTCGCCGCTGTCGGGCGCCGTTTTATCGGCGACAGTCTCTTCGAGGGCGATCTTGTCGCTGACGAAGATGGGGGCGTGCATGCGTAGGGCGAGCGCGATTCCGTCGGAGGGACGCGCGTCAATCTCCTGCACTTCGCCATTCGTGCGCACGATGAGCTTGGCGAAGAACGTCGAGTCCTTGATGTCGTGGATGACGATCTGTTCGAGCTTCGCGGAGAGCGTCTCGAGCAGCGTGCGCATCAGGTCGTGCGAGAGCGGACGCGGCACGGCGGTCCCTTCGAGCGCGAGCGCGATCGCCGTCGCCTCGAACGGGCCGATCAGGATGGGAAGGTAGCGCTTGCCTTCGAGATCCTTGAGGATGACGACCGGATCGTGCGTGAGGAGATCGATTCCAAGCTTGTCGACCTTCATCTGCCGCATCGTCCGGAATACTCCGGGGGCTGCGAGGTCGAATCCTCCGGTCAGTCGTACGAAGCGGCTCCGTGGCACTCTCTTGCGGCATCGTCGGGCTTCCGAACGTCGGAAAGTCGACGATCTTCAACGCGCTCACCCGCTCGGCGCAGGCGCTCGCCGCCAACTACCCGTTCGCGACGATCGAGCCGAACGTCGGCGAGGTCCCCGTCCCCGACCCTCGCCTTGGGGTCCTGGCCGACATCTCCCGGTCAGAGAAGATCGTCCCCGCGACGATGCGCTTCGTCGACATCGCAGGGCTGGTGCGCGGCGCCGCGAGCGGTCAAGGTTTGGGCAACGCGTTTCTCTCGCACATCCGCGAGACCGATGCGATCGCGATGGTCGTCCGCTGTTTCGAAGACGACAACGTCACGCACGTCGAGGGGACGCCCGACGCGCTGCGCGACATCGAGATCATCGGGATCGAGATGGCGCTCGCGGACCTCGCGACCTTGCAGCGACGCCGTGACAAGCTGCAGCGCGAGGCGCGCGCGAACCCCAAGGAGGCCCCGAAGCTCGAAGCGCTCGACCGGCTGATCGCAGCGCTCGAGGCGAACAAGCCCGCGCGCGCGTTCCCGCCCGACTCGCTCGAAGCCGAATTCGCGCGCGAATCGTTTCTGCTCACCGCGAAGCCGATGCTCTACGTCGCCAACGTCGACGAAGCACAGATCGCGAACCCGGGACCCATGGTGCAGGCCGTCTTCGCGCACGCCAAGGCGGAGAACAGCCGCGCGATCGCGTTCGACGGCAAGATCGAGTCGGAGTTCGCCGGCCTCTCCGACGAGGAGATCACCGAGTTTCGCAACGACTACGGGATCACGTCCGGCGGCCTCGATCGCCTGATCGTCGAGGCCTACGATCTGCTCGGCCTGATGACGTTTCTCACGACCGGCGAGAAAGAGACGCGCGCTTGGACGATCGAGAAGAACACGAAAGCCCCGCAGGCCGCGGGAAAGATTCACACCGACATCGAGCGCGGCTTCATCCGCGCCGAGATCATCTCATACGCCGACTACGTGACGTACAAAACGATGGAAGCAATCCGCGCCGCCGGCAAGCTACGCTCCGAGGGCAAAGACTACGTCATGCAAGAAGGCGACGTAGTCGAGTTCCGCTTCAACGTCTGACGTTCGCCACAAAACTGCGGGGATACGCGCCAGAACCAACCAGGTTCATGGCGCGCGCCCTCGGGGAATCGCGCACTGCCGCCGTCGCGAGCGCGCGCATGCCATGGGGGCCCCGCGCGCGCAGCGCGTGGGGGGCGCGGAGCCAGGGGCGGAGCGCCTTTAAACTGGCGTTATCGGGCCGGAGGCCGGCGGAGGCATGTACTGAGTTGGTCCTGGCTGTTTGGGATAGACCGGGCCGTGCGGGGGGAGGCCGAGTTGGGCGCGGAGGTACTTGTTCTCGGCGCGGACCGGCCATTCGGCGAACACGAAGATCAAATAGATGATGAAACTGACGCCGGGAATCAGCATCAGCAGCGACAAGGCCGGATTGTAGCCGGCTTTGGCGGCGACGATCCAATTGCAGATGACGACGAACGCGATCGCAACCAGAATGAAGATGCCGTAGGCCGCGACGGCGGCCGCCATGGCGGCGCCGTAGCCGGCGGTGGGATCTTGGGCGGTTTGTGCGAGCAGCAGCATGCGGGCTGGTTCGCCGAGCCGAGCGAGCGCTCCGCTACCATTACACTTCGCC
>DASYFS010000167.1:0-2543 GCA_036498305.1 Candidatus Elarobacter sp.
TGCGTGAAGTACGGGACGCCGCTGCAGAGCGCGGGGAACCTGCTGCGGCCCAATCACGAATACTATCTGAAGACGCCGGCGCAGATGGCGCGGCTGTTCGCCGAGTTTCCGCTCGCGATCCGTACCACGCTCGCGATCGCGGAGCAATGCCGCTTCCGGCTCGACAAGCTCGCCGGCGAGTTTCCGCTCTTCCCGATCCCCGACGGCGAGACGTCGCCGCAGTCGTACCTGCGCACGCTCGTCTATCGCGGCGCCAAGACGCGCTATTCGTGGCCGCTCGATCCGAAAGTCGAACGGCAGCTCGAGTACGAGCTCGGGATCATCGCCCGGATGGATCTCGCCGGCTATTTTCTGGTGGTGTGGGACATCGCGAACGCGGCGCAGCGGCTCGGCGTTCTCGCGCAGGGCCGCGGCAGCGCGGCTAACTCGGCGGTGTGCTATGCGCTCGGAATCACCGCCGTCGATCCGATCGCGGGACAGCTTTTGTTCGAGCGCTTTCTCTCGGAGGAGCGCGGCGAGATCCCCGACATCGACATCGACTTCGCGCACCAAGACCGCGAGAAGGTGATCCAGTACGTCTACGATCTCTACGGGCGCGAGCACGCGGCGATGACCGCCGAGGTGATCACCTACCGCACGCGTTCGGCGATCCGCGACGTCGGGAAAGCGCTGGGGCTCACCCTCGGTCAGGTCGATCAAATCGTTCGCGAGTACGACGCGCGCGAGTCGCTCGCCGGCGCGCTCGGAACGCCGAACGTCGAGCATGCGGAATTGCCGGAGTCGATCGAACGGCGGCGCGATCTCGACGCCGCTTCGAACGTCTATCGGTCGCGCGGGACGTCGCTCGCGCCGAGCTTCGGGAACGCCGATGCCGGTCGCGACGATGCCGACGCCGATCTGCGCGGTCCGGTCGGCGGCGCGCTCGGCGCGCTGATCCTGACGCTCTGCCGGCGGATCGACGGCTTCCCACGCCACATGGGGATCCACAGCGGCGGGATGGTCATCACCCGCTCGCCGCTGGTCGAGGTCGCGCCGGTCGAGTGGGCGACGATGCGCGACCGCACGATCGTGCAGTGGGACAAGGACGATCTCTCCGACCTCGGGCTGATCAAGATCGACCTGCTCGGCCTAGGCATGCTCTCGCTGCTGCGCGACGCGTTCACGCTCTACGCACGCCGCTATCCCGAGCGGTCGCCGATGTCGCTGAACGCAATCCCGGCCGACGATCGGCCGACCTACGAGATGCTGCAGCGCGCCGACTCGATCGGCGTCTTCCAGGTCGAGTCGCGCGCGCAGATGTCGATGCTTCCGCGGCTGAAGCCGGCCTGCTTCTACGATCTGGTGATGCAGGTCGCGATCATCCGCCCGGGTCCGATCCAAGGCGACATGATTCATCCGTTCCTGCGCCGCCGCAACGGTCAGGAGCCGGTGACGTATCCGCATCCGAAGCTGAAGCCGGTGCTGGAGCGGACGCTGGGCGTCCCGCTCTTCCAGGAGCAGGGGATGCGGATGGCGATGGAAGCCGCCGGGTTCACCGCCGGCGAGGCCGACAAGCTGCGCCGCGCGATGGGACACAAGCGCTCGCGCGAACGGATGGCGGAGATCTATCCCCGGCTCGTCGAGGGGATGGTCAGTAACGGGATCAGGCGCGAAGCCGCAGACCAGCTCTTCCACATGCTCGAAGGGTTCGCCGACTACGGCTTCCCCGAGTCGCACGCCGCCTCGTTCGCGCTGCTCGCCTACGCGTCGGCGTACGTGAAGTGTCACGAGCCGGCGATCTTCTGCGCCGCGATCCTCAACGTGCAGCCGATGGGGTTCTACTCGACCGAGGTGCTGGTCAACGACGCGCGCCGTCACGACGTCACGGTGCGGCCGATCGCGGTGAACGAGAGCGAATGGTGGAGCTTCGTCGACCAGGACGGCGCGCTGCGGCTGGGATTCCACCTCGTTCGCGGGATGGGCGACGTGCAGCGCGAGCGGCTCGAACGCGCGCTGCGCAGCACGCGCGAGTTCGCCGACCTGATCGACTTCGCGCGCCGCACCGAGCTCGACCGCGACGCGATGGAAAACCTCGCGGCCGCCGGTGCCTTCGCGCCGTGGTACCCGACCCGGCGCGAGGCGATGTGGGCGCTGCGCGGCCTCGACGAGCGCGAAGCACGCGGCGAGCTCGGCCGCGCGATGGAGATCGAGGACGAGCCGCAGCCGCGGCTCCCCGCGCTGACCGCCGTCGAGCAGACGACGCTCGACATCGACGCGACCGGCGTCAGCGACGTCCAGCCGATCGTGCACATCCGCCCGCTCCTCGACGCGCAGAACGTCCTCGCCGCGAACCGCCTCCCGGCGATGCCGAAGAACCTCGTCTGCAAGATCGGCGGCCTGGTCATCACCCGCCAGCGCCCCGGCACGGCGAAAGGCTTCGTCTTCCTCACCATCGAGGACGAGACGGGCCTCGTCAACGTGATCGTGCGTCCTGACGTGTACGAGCGCAACCGCCGCGTCATCCGCGGCTCACAGTGCTTGATCGTCGAGGGCGTGCTGCAGAA
>DASYFS010000168.1:0-6795 GCA_036498305.1 Candidatus Elarobacter sp.
GGCCCGGACTGGTCCGCCGACAAAGTCGGCGGCTTCAGCGGCGTTATCGTCGAGGTCGACGACGTGTTCGCCGCGCAGGACGCGCTGAAAAAAGCCGGCGTCGAGTTCGAAGACGCGGCGAAGAACGAGCCGTGGGGCGGCTGGGCGAGCTTCCGGGATTCCGAGGGCAACATCCACTGACTGCACTCGCCCGTCCCCGCGCCGGTGTGACCGCCTAGCGGCTCTGCACGACGAAGAGCGCGCCGACCGCGAGCATCGCGATCGTTCCGAGCGCCGCAAGCGTCGGCGCGACGACGAGCCCGAGGCAGATCACGGCGAGCGCGAGACCGGCCCAGAACGGGAGCGGCGAATGGATGCTGTATGTGCCGAGCACTTCGCCGGCCGCATCGTCCGGCGCCGCTTCCTTTTCGTCGCCGACGAGGTCGGCGTCGCGCTCCGCGACGATCATGTAACCGGCGACGAACGACAGCGCGAACGCCATGAAGCCGAGCAGAAACGTTCCGACCGGCTCGTGTGCGATGAGCCAGTACGCGACCGCGATGACGATCGAGAAGACGGCGGAGCTGATGAAGAGCGTGACGCCGGTCTTCATCGCCCGGCCTCCGGGTCGAGTTCCGGATGACGCAGGTCGAACACGGGCCGCTCGCTGCGGATCGGTGGGAGCCGCTCGAAGTTGTGCTCCGGCGGCGGCGACGACGTGGCCCATTCGAGCGAGTTGGCGCCCCACGGATCGTCGCCGACGGGCTCGCGTTTGAGCGTCGAGGCGATGACGTCGACGGCGAAGACGACGGCGCCCGCGAGCATCACGTACGAGCCGAGCGTCGCGATCAGGTTGAGGATCGGAAGGTTCCCCAGCGCCGGATAGGTCGAGACGCGCCGCGCCATCCCCTCGATCCCCAGGAAATGCATCGGCAAGAACGTGACGTTGAAACCGATGAAGAGCAGCCAGAAGCACCACTTGCCGAGCGTCTCGCCGAGCTTGACGCCGAAAATCTTCGGCCACCAGAAGAACAGCGCAGCGAAGATCGCGAACAGGCTCCCGCCGCCGAGCGTGTAGTGGAAGTGCGCGACGACGAAGTAGCTGTCGTGCGCCTGGAAATCGACCGGCGGTGAGGCCACCATCACGCCGGTGACGCCGCCGAGCAGAAAGTTCATCAAGAAGCCCATGCAGAACAGCATCGGCGTCGGGAAGGTCAGCTGGCCGCGCCACATCGTCGCGATCCAGTTGAAGAATTTCACCCCGGTCGGGACCGCGATCAGGAACGACATGAAGCTGAAGAACGGGTTGTTCACTGCACCGGTGGTGAACATGTGGTGGGCCCACACGCCCATCGACAACCCGGCGATCGCGAACGCTGCGAGAACGAGCCCGGTGTAGCCGAAGATCGGCTTGCGCGAGAAGACCGGGATGATCTCGCTGATCACCCCGAAGTAGGGCAGGATCATCACGTAGACTTCGGGGTGGCCGAAGAACCAGAACAGATGCTGCCACAGCACGGCGTTGCCGCCGTACGCGGGATCGAAGGCGTGGCCGCCGAGGTGCCGGTCGACGAAGAGCAGCAGCAGGTCGGCGGCGAGCGCGGGGAACGCCATGAAGATCAGCAGCGACGTCGCGATCATCTCCCAGGTGAAGATCGGGAGCCGCCACATCGTCATCCCCGGCGCGCGGTAGATGAAGGCCGTGGTCACGAAGTTGATCGCGGTCAGGATCGTCGCGACCGAGACGAGGAAAACGCCGACGATCCACAGATCCTGCCCGATCCCGCTCGAGACTTTGATCTCGGAGAGCGGCGCATAGCTCGTCCAGCCGGCCGCCGCGGCACCCTCGCTCGTCCCGGCGCCGGCGAAGACGATCAGCCCGCCGAACAGGAACATCCAGTACCCCATCGCGTTGAGCCGCGGAAACGCCATGTCGGGCGCGCCGATCTGCAGCGGGATCAGGAAGTTGGCCAGGCCGATCGCGAACGGCGCGATGAAGAGGAAGATCATCGCGGTCCCGTGCAGCGTAAAGAGCTGCGCGAACTCGTGGGGGCCGACGACGGAGTTCTCGGGGCGCGCGAGCTGGGTGCGGATCACGAGCGCAAGCGCGCCGGCGACCGCGAAGTAGCCCAGCGTCGTGAGCATGTACAGGATGCCGATCCGCTTGTGATCGGTCGTCGTGATCCAGCTCAGCAGATCGTTGCGGGGCGGCTCGACGACCGCGGCGGCGGCGCTCACGATGCGCCCCCGTGGACCCAGCGGTCGAACGCGTCGGGCGGGACGACGCGGACCGTGAACGTCATGTGCGCGTGCTGCAGCCCGCAGAACTGCGTACAGCGGCCGAGGAACGTCCCGACCTTGTCCGGCGCGAGGTCGAACCGGTTGACGATACCCGGGATCGCGTCGCGCTTGAAGAGGAAGTCCGGGACCCAGAAGGCGTGGGTGACGTCGCTCGTCGTCAGCTCTATACGCGTTGTGCGCCCGAGCGGGAGCAGCATCTGCGGCGGATCGGCAGCGGTGCCGTCGATCGTCGGCCCACCGGTATAGGCGAACGTCCAGCCCCAGCGGTACGCGTTGACGTGAACCCGCACGTCCGGATGCGTCGCGAGCGCTTCGACGTCCGCCTCGGCGTGATACGTGTAGACGAAGAGCGCGCAGACGATGACCAGCGGGATCGCGGTCCAGGTGATCTCGAGCGCGTTGTTGCGGCGAAATTGCGGCGGCAGCGCATCGGTGCGGCGGGCACGGCCCCAGCGGGCCATCGCGAACAGAATCAGGCCCCACACGAGCACCGCGACCGCAAGGCCGGCGATCGTGAAGATGCGCCAATCCGATGCGAGGACCGACGCCTGCGTCGTCGCAACCGAAGGCCACGTCTGACCATGCACGGAGCCGTGATACCCCGTTTTTGCACGCCATCGTGCGGGTAGGGACTGCCCATGCGCTCCCTAGCGGTCCGTGCGCACCCGCTGGTGTTCGGCGTCGTGGTTTTCCTCGCGTCGGAATCGATGCTCTTCGCCGGACTGCTCGCCGCCTGGTACGACCTGCGCGGCGGTCCCGGACCGTGGCCGCCGCCGGGCGCGCAGCTCGACCTCGCCGGCGGTACGTTCGGCACCCTTCTTTTGGGCATCGGCAGCCTGACGATGGGGATCGCGCAGGCCGCGGCGATGCGGCGCAGCCGCCGCGTCGCCCGCGCGATGCTCGTCCTGACGCTGTTCTGCGCGCTCGCGTTCGTGTACATCGCGCTGCGGGGCTGGCACGACGCCAACTTTCGCGTCAACACCGACGCCTTCGGGACGCTCTTCTTCGTCCTGACCGGGACGCATCTGGCGCACGTGATCGCGGGCGCGATCCTGCTGACGGCGCTCGCGATCTTCTTGCGCCGTCCCGCCTTCACGCGCGACCACCACGCCGGGGTCGAGGCGATCGCGTACTACTGGCACTTCGTCTTCGTCGTGTGGCTGGCGCTCTACGCGACGATCTATCTCGTCCGATGAGGACCGCTGCGCTGGTCGTCGCGACCCTCGCCATCCTCGGCAGCGCTGCGACCGCGATCGCACACCTGAACCCGGCGCTCGTCGGCGGCCTCGCCGCCGTCGCGTTCGGAGCGCTCGCCGTCTGGGCCGGCGCCAGCGCCGTCGCGCTCCACGCCTCGGACGAGCTCACCGAACCGCGCCGGCACCACGGGCCGACGGAAGGCCCCGAGCCGGTGGAGCTGATGACGCGCTCCGGCCTCTTCGGGCGCTGGCTCTGGATCGCACTCGGCGGCTTCGTCGTCGCGGGACTCGTCCCGCTCGTCTCACTCGGCCGCACACCGCGGCGCGGGGGCACCGCCTGGCGGCGCGGCGCGCGGCTCGTCACCGCCGACGGGAAGCTGGTGCGCGCGGACGCCGTCGGGGTCGGCGGGATCACGACGGTGTTTCCCGAGGGCAACGTCGGCGCGCACGAAGCCTCCGCGCTGCTGATCCGGCTCGAAGACGGCCTCGCCCAACTGCCGAGCGATCGCACGGGGTGGACGCCGAGCGGAAACATCGCGTACTCGAAGATCTGCACGCACGCCGGCTGCCCGGTCGCGCTCTATCGCAAAGAGTCGTATCAGCTCTACTGTCCGTGCCACCAGTCGACGTTCGACGTGCTGTTCGCGGCGCGGCCGCTCTCGGGTCCGGCGACGCGCGCGCTGCCGCAGCTTCCGCTCGCGGTCGACGGCGAGGGGTATCTGATCGCGCAGGGCGACTTCAGCGACCCCGTCGGTCCGGACTCGTGGTGGCGAACGGTATGATCGTCCGGCGCGTCGGCCGGTTCTTCGACGAGCGCCTCGGCAGCGACGCCTGGCTGCGCACGCTGTTTGCGAAGATCTTTCCGGACCACTGGTCGTTCTATCTCGGCGAGTTCGCGCTGTACTGCTTCGTGGTGCTGGTCGCGACCGGCGTGTGGATGACGTTCGTCTACGAACCCGCGCCGGGCGCGGCATATCCGTCGGTGCTCAAGTTCACCCACGCGACGCCGATCGGCTACGAGATGCGGCAGGTCCACCACTGGGCGGCCGTCACGTTCGTCGCCGCGATCCTCGTCCACATGGGGCGCATCTTCTTCACCGCGGCCTACCGCAAGCCGCGTGAGATCAACTGGGTCGTCGGGATCCTGATGCTGACGCTGGCGTCGCTGACGGGGTTCACCGGCTATTCACTCCCCGACGACGCGCTCTCAGGGACGGGGCTGCGCATCGCAACGTCGGTGACGGAGTCGTTGCCGTTCATCGGCGGCTGGGCGGCCGATCTGCTCAACGGCGGGAGCTATCCCGGGCCGCTGCTCCTCTCGCATCTCTACACGCTGCACGTCTACTTCTTGCCGGTCACGATCGGCGCGCTGCTGGCGATCCACCTCGGCCTGATGGTCTACCAGAAGCACACGCAGTTCGTCCCCGACGAGCGGCGCGTCGTCGGCCGACGCGCGTGGCCCGACTACGCGCTGCGCACGACGGCCGTCTTCTGCGCGACGACGGCGGTGCTGCTCGTGCTCGCCGCGCTCGTCGAGATCAACCCGATCGAGGCGTACGGACCATATCACGATTGGGCGATCCCGAATCCGGCGGTTCCGGACTGGTACGCGGCGTGGCTCGAAGGCGCGCTGCGGCTCGGTCCGGCCGTCGAGTTGCGGATCTTCGGCCACCCGGTACCCGCGGTGTTCTGGCCCGGGGTCGTGCTCCCGCTGGCGGCGTTCGCGCTGGTCGTCTCGTGGCCGTGGATCGATAAGCTGCTGACGCGCGACGATGCGTGGCACGAAGTGCTTGCGCCGGCGACGACCGCGCCGTGGCGCGTCGGCGTCGGCGCGGCGATGATCACCGCCGGCGTCGTGCTGACGCTGGCCGCAAGCGACGACCAGACCGCCGCGGCGATCCACGTCCCGGTGACGGCGCTGGTCACGCTCTACCGGTTGGCGTTCCCGCTCGGGAGCCTCGCAGCCGGCTTGATAGCGGCGGCGATCGCAGCGCAGCTGCGCGAACGCTACGACCGGTACGGCGCCCATCGCGAGCGCGTCGTCACGCTGCGCCGCAACGCGCAGGGCGGCTTCGACGAAGAGGAACCGGCGGCGTCATGATCGTCGCGCTGCTCGTCGTCGTCTCTGCACTGCTCTATGCGTTGGGGCTCCAGCGCGCGCGCCGCGCCGGCCGCGCATTCCCGGCGCGCGCCGCGTACGCGTTCGCCGGCGGCCTCGCGTCCCTCGGCGGCGCGCTCCTCGGACCGCTCGACGTGCTCGCCGACGGATCGCTGGCGTGGCACATGCTGCAGCACCTGACGCTGGTCGGCCTGGCCGCGCCGCTGCTGATCCTCGGCGCGCCGCTGCGGCTCGCGCTCGCAGCGCTCCCTGCGCGCGGCGCGAGCGCGCTCGCGCGGGTGCTGCACTCGCTCCCTGTGCGCGTCCTCACCCATCCCGCCGTCGCCTGGCTGCAGTTCGCCGCCATCCTCTACGCCACGCACTTCTCGCCGCTCTATGAAGGCGCGCTCGAACACCCGGCGATCCACGCCGCGGAGCACGCGGTCTATCTCACTTCGGCGCTGCTGTTCTGGACGCCGCTGCTCGCCGTCGCGCCGGCGCCGCACGCGCCGCCGCATCCGGTGCGTCTCCTCGCGATCTTCGCCGCGCTGCCGATGAGCGCGTTCCTCGGCTTTGCGTTCTACGTCAGCCGTCACGTCCTGTACGCGCACTATGCCGCGCGGCCGGGAGCGCTCGACGATCAGATGAACGCGGGCGCGGTGATGTGGATCGCCGGCGGAACGCCGCTCTTCGTCGCACTGCTGTGGTGCGTCGCCGATTGGGGCGCGCGCGAGCGCCGGCTGGCCTGATGCTCGCGCTCGCGCTGACGCTGCTGATTGCCCAGGTTCCCGCCGGTCCGTCCGGGTCGGGGCGCCAGGACTATGCGACGTACTGCGCGTCGTGTCACGGCGCCGATCTGCGCGGGACGGTCGACGGCCCGAACATCCGCGGCGTGGGTGCCGCCGACGTCGACTTCATGCTCCAGACCGGACGTATGCCGGCGGCGGTGCCGTGGATCGAGATCGGCCACCGCGGCGCGCAGCTCCCGCAGCACACGATCGACGCGCTCGTCACGTACGTCACCTCGGTGGAACCGGGCGGCGAGCCGATTCCGTGGGTCACGACCGGCGGAAACCTCCGGCACGGCGAGGAGCTCTACCGCCAGAACTGCGAGCACTGCCACGGCGTCTACGCGCAGGGCGCCTATATCGGCGGCAACGAGTGGGCGCCGTCGCTGCGCGAGACCAGCGTGACGCAGGTCGCCGAAGCGATCCGGATCGG
>DASYFS010000169.1:0-3471 GCA_036498305.1 Candidatus Elarobacter sp.
AAGCTCGCCGGAGCGCGCAGTAACGGCGGCGAGGGCGGCGAGGATCCGAAGGCGACGCTCAACACGATCAAACAAGTAGCGTCGGCGCGCTTCGGCGTCTCGGCGGAGTACCTCGCGACCGCCGAAGAGCTCGAGATCAAGATCGCGCAAGGCGCGAAGCCCGGCGAAGGCGGGCAGATCCCCGGCTTCAAGGTGACGGCCGAGATCGCGCAGCTGCGCGGTGCCGCGCCGGGGCAGCAGCTCGTCTCGCCGCCGCCGCATCACGACATCTACTCGATCGAAGATCTCGCGCAGCTCATCTACGATCTGCGCCGCGCGAACGCCAAGGCGAAGATCGCGGTGAAGCTCGTCGCGCAGTCGGGGATCGGCTTCGTCGCCAGCGGCGTCGCGAAGGCGCGTGCCGACGTCGTGCACATCGCCGGCCACGACGGCGGGACCGGCGCCTCGCCGCTCGGCTCCATCAAGCACGCCGGGCTGCCGTGGGAGCTCGGCCTCGTCGAGACGCACCACACGCTGGTCGCAAACGGTCTGCGCGGCCGCGTCGCGCTGCGCGTCGACGGCGGGTTCAAGAGCGGCCGCGACGTCGTACTGGCCTCGATGCTCGGCGCCGACATGTTCGGCTTCGGCAGCGCGCTGCTCGTCGCGCTGGGCTGCATCTACGCGCGTCAGTGCCACCAGAACACGTGTCCCGTCGGGATCGCGACGCAGGACGCGGCGCTGCGCGGCAAGTTCCCCGGCACCGCTGAGGACGCCGAGACGTTCCTGCGCTTCGGCGCGCGCGACGTCCGCCGCCGGCTCGCCGCGCTCGGCGCGCGTTCGCTCGCCGAGATCCAAGGCCGCAGCGACCTCGTCCGCCCGCGCTACGATCGCTCCGCCGGGATCGACCTCGATGAAGTGCTTCGTCTGCCGGAGACGCGGTCACCATACGACTCCGCACGCATCGACAACGCGCACCTCGACGACGAAGCGATCCCCGGCGGAACGCAGCGCATCACGCCGGCCGACCGCGCCGTCGGCGCGCGTCTGGCCTACGATTCGGTCACGCGCACCGCGCGCGGCGAGTACGTCGGACCCGCGACGTATCGCTATGCCGGCAGCGCCGGGCAGAGCTTCGGCGCGTTTCTTGCCGCGCCGATCACGCTCGAGCTCGACGGCGAAGCGAACGACGGCTGCGGCAAGGGGATGAGCTCGGGTCTCATCGTCGTGCGCGGCGCCGGCACGCCGACCGAACCCGCGATCGGCAATGCCTGCTTCTACGGAGCGCGCGGCGGCGAAGCGTACATCCGCGGCGCCGCGGGCGAACGCCTCGCCGTCCGCAACAGCGGCGCGACGATCGTGATCGAAGGCGCGGGCGACCACGCCTGCGAGTACATGACGAAGGGTACCGTCGTTATCCTCGGGCCCACCGGCCGCAATCTCGCGAGCGGGATGACCGGCGGCGAGCTGTTCGTGCTGCGCGAACACGCCCAACGACTCGGACCGACGCCGCTGGTGGCGCACGACCTCGACGAGCAATCCCGCGCGCGATTGCGCATCCTTCTCGCGCAACATGCGCTGCGCACCGGCTCGCAACGTGCACGCGAGCTCCTCGACGAGAACTTCGACGGCTTCGTTCGGATCGCGGTCGCCGTCGCGCAACACGCCGCCGTCGCGACGCGGTAGCTCTGAGGCCGATAGCAGGCGCCCGGTACCGGGCTGCCAAAGAGGGCCGTCCGCTCCCATCAGTAGCCTTCGTAAGCCTCCACCAACGGGCTCGTTGCCCACACCGCGCTCACTCTCGTTAGGGGTTGTAACATGAGTTTAGGTATCGATCGCGCTAAGGGCGACGCGTTTTTTGCTGATCAGCCGTCGGAGCTCATTCCGACGATCGTACAGAGCTCCGGGCCCGTCGGACTCAGCCAGGTGATCTGCCAGCAGTACTATATCAACGCGGAGTACCAGTCTCCGGCGGGCAACCAGCCCGGGAACAACAACAACTCCCTCTTCGTGTGGGAGGGCGGTCCGCCGATCCAGGCCCAGAACGCCCCGGTCGGCTCGGGAACGGCCAGCACGAACCAGCAGCAAGGGAACGTCGTCGCGTCGCCCGCGGGCAACCCGTTCTGGTCGACCGACTACGTGATCGGATACTCGGTGGGCCCGGCAGTGTCGGGCAAGACCGCGACGACGTATCCGAACACCGTCGCTTCCGCCTATATCCCGGGCGGTGTCGGGGGCACCGCGCCGATCCAGTACTTCGGAACGACGTTCGGCTTCGTCGCGCACGGGATCAACCCGTCGCAGATTCAGTTCAAGTACAGCTTCGTTCCGGGGACGAATCCGAATGCCAACAAGGCATTCATCGGCTTCTGGGGCTCCTTCGTCAACAACGTCTACGGCACGGTGCCGACGCAGTCGGTGCAGATCATGGGGCCGATGAGCGGCGGGACGATGATCATGTCGGGGCTCCAGCTGTCTGCCGGCGGCCAGTACACGGCCGCGCTCTACACGTCGGGATTCCCCCTCCAGACGGGAGCGTCCGCGCCCACCACCATCGCCGCGTGGATGCAGTTCACGCTCGCGGCGCCGTAAACGAGGACGCCGCGACGCCGGTGACGTGAACGGCGGCGACGACCTCATCTTGTTTGAGGTCGCCTACCGGTTCGACGTGACGATCGACAGCACGGACGTCGTCAAGGTGACCGTGCCGACCGTCTACAGCGGGTACTTCGGCGTCTCGTACGACACCCCGAACGGCAATCGCCCCGCCGGATACGAAAACCAGATCGTGGTCTTCGCCGGCGGGCCGTCCGTGCCGGCCGGCGCGCTTCCCGTCGGGAGCGCGCCGGCGCAGGATGCGGGCAGCGCGTTCGTTGTGCCGACGACTGGGCAGTTCAGCGCGCAACCGTATGTCGTAGCCTACTCCGTCGGTCCGTTCACAACGGCCGGCGGTACCGGAAGCTATCCCAACGTCGCGGCGACCGCCTACCTTCCCGGCGGTGTCGGCGGGTCGCAACCGATCCAGTTGACCAAACCGGCGCTCGGCATTCAAGCCGCGCAGTCGGGCCTGATCAGCTGGACATACAGCTTTCCGCTCGGGACGAATCCGCAACTGAACAACGCGTGGATCGGACTGTGGGACGGGACCCTGAGCCCGTACGCATTTGCTCCGGCGTTCTGGGCGCCGGTGCTCGGCCCACAGTGCACAGGGCTCTCGCCGATGCTGGTTCGCCTCTCCGGCAATGCGCAGTACGTCGGAGCCCTCTTCACCTCCGGCTTCAACGACGATCCATCACAGTTGAAACGGACCGCGATCGCGGCGGTGATCGCCTTTACTACCGGGCCGCCGATACCCATCTGAGCGCGGCGCCACGAAGAACGGGGTGTGTCTCTCTTGGCTTACTTCACGCAGGCACAGGCAGGCTCGGCGCTCTTTCTCGGGCAGCCCGGAGCCGGGACCGGCTACGTCGCCGCCGTCTTTCCCGAGGTGCCGCC
>DASYFS010000170.1:0-6338 GCA_036498305.1 Candidatus Elarobacter sp.
CATCTTCGGGTCCGGCAAGGTGCTCGTGTTCGGCGAAGTGCTCGACCGCGACGGCAGCCCGTTCGCGGCGGACATCCGCGGCGTGCTCAAGGCGTACTCGCAGGAGCAGTTCGACAAGAACGGCTACACGCTCAACGCCGCTAACGAGATCGAAGGCTTCGTGTTCGCCGGCGTCGACGCCGAGCAGGCCTTCTACGAGACCGGGAAGTTCGACTACGTCAACACCGGCGGCTACTATCACTCGCTTCCCGGCGACCCGCTGCGCGTCTTCATCGATACCGTCGCCGAAGTGCAGCGCGCGATGGGCTTCGAGAACGAGAAGGACCATCCGGAAGTCGCCCCCTCGCAGTTCGAGATCAACTACGGGTACGGCGAGGCGACCGCCGGCGCCGATCAGATCCAGCTCTACAAGCTGATCTGCCGTCAGGTCGCGACCAAGATGGGGATGACCGCGAGCTTTCTGCCCAAGCCGGTCGTCGGCGTCAACGGCAACGGGATGCACACCAACGTCTCGATCAGCAAGGGCGGGAAGAACCTGTTCTGGGAGAAGGGCGCGCAGGAGAACCTCAGCGATTTCGGCTGGAAGTTCGGCGAGCGGATCCTCAGCTCAGGGCTCGACATCTGCCTGATGCTCAACTCGAGCGTCAACGCGTACCGCCGTCTCGACCCGCACTTCGAGGCGCCGAATCAGATCAAGATCTCGGCGGTCGATCGCGGTTCGATGGTTCGCATCCCGATCGGCAACGAGCGCAGCTCACGCGTCGAAGTGCGATCCGTCGCGCCCGACGCGAACCCGTACATGGTGATGCTCTCGGTCTTCAAGACCGGCCTCGACGGCGCGATCGCGAACATCGACAACCTCCGTCAGGCGGAGCGCTACCTCCCCGACAACATCTACGACGCGCTCTCCGCGTTCCGCGGATCGGCGTGGACGACGACGCTCCTCGGCGAAACCGTGAAGCAGAGCTACGGCGATCTCAAGCAGGCCAGCGCCGACCGCTGCCCGCGGCAGCTCGGGACCTTCGTGAAGGCGCAAGAAGTCCAGTACCATCACGAAGTGTACAACCAGTTCCTCTGGAACCTGTTCTAGCCCGCGGTAGGGTCACTTCCGGAAAGGCGGTCGCGAATGCGGCCGTCTTTTTCTATGCGCGCTCGTGGACGGCGACGCGCCGATAGAGCCGCCCGTGCACCCACTCGGCCTCGCTGTGAGCGCGGACGGTCGCGTCCTGCATCGCGTTCTCCCATTGCGCATGCGCCCACGCCGCGCGGCTGTCCCACTCGCTGACGATCGCAATGTTTCGGCGATCGTCGGAAGCGTAGACCTCCACGCATCGGAGCGCGGGGATGGACTCCGCGAGTTGCGCGGTCGCTTCCGACATGTGCGAGAGAACCTGGTCGTGGCTCTCGGGCCGCGTGGCGAGAACGACGACGTGGGTAACGGGTCCGTTGTCCATGCGTTTCTCCTTGCGGATACTAGTCGTCCGGTCGAGACGCGTTCCGTCGCGAAACGACGATCGACGCGACCAGAAAGGCGAGGCCGTAGAGCAGAAATCTCACATAGCCTGGACCTCGCCAACGGCTGTCGAAAAAGCCGGTAAAATACGAATAGACCGCGAGCCCGAAGCACGTTACCGCCGCTATCGCCAAGAAGATGAAATTCCGATCGTTGCGGGTCATGCCGATCGAGTCACCCGTACCTTTACGGTCTGTTCATCGCCAACCCCGACGACAAAAACCTTTCGAGCGCCTCTTTTTACGCGTGCCGGCGCAGTGAAGCGCCGGTTGCCTCATCGGCGGGGAAGAACGACTCGATCGAGAGCTCGGCGACGGTGACGTCCAGCGGCGTCCCGAACGTCGCGACGACGCTGACGAACGACAGCTCGCGGCCGTCGTGGCGAATCCGCAGCGGGACGGCGAACTCCGGCGGCGCGGCGGGATCTCGCTCGGAAAGGGGCGCGTCGCACGGGTACGCGCGGATCTCATCGAGCAGCGCGGCCAGCCCTGGATCGGCGGTGTGTGCGACGTCGCGGCGCAGGCGGTCGAGCAGGTGGGCGCGCCATTCCGCGAGGTTCACGATGCGCGGCGCCAACCCGCGCGGATGCAGGCTGACGCGCATCACGTTCAGCGGCGGCCCGAGCAGCTCGGGATCGATGCCCGCGGTGAAGACGCCGGCGCTCTCGTTGGCGTCGACGAGGTTCCAGCGCCGGTCGATGACGACGGCCGGATACGGCTCGTGCGCGCGCAGAATCGTCCGCACCGCCTCGCGCGCGGCCGCCAGGTGCGGCGCGTCGATCGCGCGTTCCGCGTAGAGCGGCGCGTAGCCGGCGGCGAGCAGCAGCAGGTTGCGCTCGCGCAGCGGGACGTCGAGCTGCTCGGAGAGGCGGACGACCATCTCGCGGCTCGGCCGCGCGCGGTTCGTCTCGACGAAGCTCAGATGGCGGGTCGAGATCTCGGCCGCGCCGGCCAGCTCGAGCTGGCTCAGCCGGCGCTGCTCGCGCCAGCCGCGCAGCAGCTCCCCGACGGGACGTGCGGTTGCGACGGCGGTCATGCGGTCCTCACGCGCACATTCTACTCGCCCACGCCGCGGCGGCGCCATTACCCGGCGCGTAATCGACGCAACGCGCGCGGGCTGGCATGATCGGCACCGCAGGCTCGTCCCGAGCCGCGATCACCGATGAGGAGCAGCATGATGACCCCGATGGAAACCCTCGTGCACCGTTACATCCAGAGCTGGAACGAGCTCGATCCGGTGCGCCGCCGCGCGGCAATCGAAGAAGTCTACACCGCCGACGCCGTCTATGTCGATCCACTTGCCGAAGCGACCGGATGGGACCAGATCGACGCGATGGTGGCCGCGGCACAGAAGCAGCTCGCCGGCTTCGCCATCTCCCTCGCCGGCCCGGTCGACGAACATCACCAGATCGCGCGCTTTCAGTGGCAAGCCGGATCGCCCGGTCTGTCGGAGCCGCTCGTCGTCGGCTTCGACGTCGCCGAAGCACAGGACGGCAAGCTCACGCGCCTCTCGTGCTTCTTCGATAAGGTCCCGGCGCAGGTCTGACCGGAGGCCGCCGAGGCGTCGTCCGCGCTCCGCCGAAGGCGTCGACATGCCGGAGGAACCCGGCAGCTGGGACGACCGGCTGCTCCCGATGTTGACGACCGATTGGCAGAGCGCGGACACGCTCGCCGCCCGTCTCCACGCGCCCAGTCACACCGTCCTCGCGCGCCTCAAGGACATGATGCGGCGCAACCTCGTGGAGCGCCGCATCGTGAACCACCCGACGAAGAAGCACGCCGGCCGTCCGCTGCAGCGGGCCGAGTTCCGCCGCGTACTCTGAGGCGGGCTCTAAATTGGATTCGATCGGGGGTAGCTGCCCGGAACACACTGGCGACAGTCGTTCTTTAAGAGCACAAGTTCTGGGGTCCCACTGATGACTGATACAGACGTCGCGGCGTTTCTGCAGCCCATACCTGCCGTTGTAGGGAGTTGCGCAAGATCGCAATTCGGAATTGATGATGACGTTCCGGTTGCGCCCGGCCGCTTCGAAAACATCGTCGCTATCGGACGACTGGTTCGACCCGACGGGCTGCTCCACGGTTGGGTGTACAAGACGACGAATAGCCACCTGCTGGTTCAAGAGGTCTCACCTCCGGTGCGGCTGGCCAGGGACGACACAGGCCGTCATGTGTACACCGATCTCAAGCCGTTTTCGGGTCATCACGGAGACACGTTAGTCGCGTGCACAAGCGCTGACTATCATACGCCACGGTCGCTAAAGCTATGAGTAAGGCTCCTTCGAGGCACTGCAAGTCCGTTCGCGCAGCACGCTCACGCGACAGCGCGGCTCAGCTTCGCCAGGGCGCGGGTTAGAACTTTCGAGATGTGGCTTTGGGAGAGGCCGAGGCGTTGGCCGAGCTCGGTTTGGGTGAGGCCGGCGCCGTAGGTGCCGAGGACGATGGTGCGTTCGCGTTCGCCGAGCTCTTGGAGTGCGAGCGCGATCGCGATGCGTTGCTCCATATCGGCTTCCGCGCGAGGATCGGCTAGGAGCTCGACGCGTTCGGGGGCGTCGGTCGCCGTCGGATCGGGGAGCGCGTGATCGGCGCGGCGGACGATGCGTAACTCGGAGATCGCTTCCAGCGTGACACCCAGAGCGGCGGCGAGCTCGTGCGTCGTCGGCTCGCGATGGTGCTCGGCGCAGAATTCTGACCAGGCGGCGTCGGAGCGTTTTTCGAGAGCGCGGAGCTGACGCGGGACGCGCACGATGCGCTCGTGGTCGCGGACGTAGTGCATCAGCTCGCCGACGATCATGATCCAGGCGTAGGCGTCGAACGGCGTCTGCATCTCGGTGCGGTAGTAGTCGGCGGCTTTGATGAGTCCGACGGCGGCGACTTGTTCGAGGTCGGCCCAGTCGTTACAGGCGCGCTTGAACTTGCGGGCGCCGCGGATGCAAAGGTGGCGATGCGCGTCGACCACGGCGTTGCGGCGTTCGATCGTACGATCGGCGCAGTAACGCGCGACGAGGGCGTGCCGGTCAGTCATCTGGAGACGCTCCCTATCAGCGAGTACAGCGGCAAAAAGACGGAGAAGACGATGAAGCCGACGACGACGCCGAGGACGCCGATCATAATCGGCTCGACCGCCGCGCCGAGCGTCGCGATCGCCGCCTCGACGTCGGCCTCGAAATAGCGCGCGACCGTCAGCAGCATCTCGTCGAGCTGGCCCGTCTCCTCGCCGATCCCGACCAGCGCGACCGCCAGCGGATCGAAGAGGCGCGTTTGCGCGAGCGCATCGGTGAGGGTCTCGCCCTCACGGACCGCGACGTCGACGCGACCCAGCGCTTCGGCGTACCTCGCGCTGCCGGCGACGGGCCGCACGATCTCGATCGCAGCGACGAGCTCGACTCCCGCGCGCAGCAGCGTCGAGAGCGTGCGGGCGACGCGGGCGGTGATCGCGCGATGCAGCAGCGGCGAGACGATGGGAAGGCGGAGGCGAAGGGCGTCGCCGGCGAGCGAGCCGCGACGCGTCTTCATGGTCCACACCGCGAGCGCTGCCGCGGCCGCAGCGCCCGCGGTAGCGGCCGCCCACGCCGCAGGGTGCTGCAGCGCTGTGCTGAGCGCCAGCAGCATGCGCGTCGAGAGCGGCAGCTCGACGTGAAAGGCGTCGAACATCTGCGCGAACATCGGGACGATGCGCAGCAACAAGAACGCCGTTAGGCCGCCCGCCGCTACCGTCACGATAGCAGGGTAGGCCAGCGCCGCCCGCAGTTTCTTGCGCAGAGCGTCGTCGCGTTCGAGAAACCCGGCCAAGCGGTCTAATACGTCGTCGAGGATCCCACCCGACTCGCCGGCCCGGATCATCGCGACGTGCAGCGGGGCGAAGACGCGCGGGCGGCGCGCGAACGCGGCGCTGAGCGAGCTTCCGTGCTCGACGTCGGCCGCGATCGAGCGCAGCGCCTCCTTGAGGACCGCATCGCCGGCCCGATCGATCGTGACGCCGAGCGCGCGCCGCAGCGGGACGCCGGCGCGCACGAGCGTCGCGAACGAGCGGAAGAAGGCCAACAGCGCGCGCCGCGAGGGGAGACCGAGGCGTAGGGACAGGCCCGCGCCGCGCGCCAGCGGGTTTTCGCGCTCCACCGCGGTGATGAAGAGCGCGCGGGAACGCAGGTTTGCGATCACGTCGTCTGCCGACGCCGCCTCGATGGCGCCGCGAATCAGCTCCCATTCGGCGTTGCGGGCGGCGTATCGGAAGATCGTGGCGCTCACGATGCGCTCCGCACGTCGCGCACTTCGGCGGCATGGTTGGTCACGGTCCGCGCGTCCCCGATCGCGACCTCGCCGCGCATCACGAGCTCCGAGAGATGCGTCTCGAGCGTCTGCATCCCGGCGGCGCGGCCGGTCACGATCGCGTTGCGGAGCTGGTGGGTCTTGCCTTCGCGGATCAGCGCACGGACGGCGTCGGTCCCGACGAGAACTTCGGCGGCTGCCCGCCGCCCCGCACCCGCGCGCCGTCGTATGAGCCGCAGCGCGACGATCCCCGCTAGGACGGCAGCGAGCTGCGAACGCACTTGGAGTTGCGCCTCGGGCGGGAACGCGTCGACGATCCGGTCGACCGTCTGCGCGGCGTCGTTCGTGTGCAGGGTCGCGAAGACGAGGTGGCCGGTCTCGGCGGCAGTCATCGCCGCCTCGATCGTCGGGCGGTCGCGCATCTCGCCGACGACGATCACGTCGGGATCGGCGCGCATGAAGCCGCGCAGTGCGTCGGCGAAGTCGCAGACGTCGCGCCCGACCTGGCAATGCGTGACGATCGAGCGCGCAGAGCGGTGAACGTACTCGATCGGGTC
>DASYFS010000171.1:0-6117 GCA_036498305.1 Candidatus Elarobacter sp.
CCATGGGGACCGGCAAGCCGCTACTGCTCGTCCACGGGATCTCGGTCGGCGCGTCGTCGTACGAGTTCCGCCGCCTCGCCCCGCTGTTGGCGCAGCGCCACCGCGTCATCGCGATCGACCTGCTCGGCTGCGGGCTCTCCGACAAGCCGAACCTCGATTACGGCGCCGACCTATTCGCCGACCAGATCGCCGACGCGCTGGAGCAGCTCGCCGGGGAGCCGGCCGCGGTCGTCGCCTCGTCGCTCGGCGCGGCCTTCGCGATCCGCGCCGCCGCGCGCGTTCCGGAAAAGGTCGACCGTCTGGCGGTGATCTGTCCCGCCGGCGTCAACCGCGAGCTCACCGCCGGCCCGCGCGCGGGCGACGCCGCGCTCGGCGCGCTGCTCCGCGCGCCGCTCGTCGGCGAGGGGATGTACAACGCGCTCGCCGCAAAGCCGTCGATCCGCACGTTTCTGCAGCGCGAGGTCTACGCCGCGCCCGAGCGCGTGACGCCGGAGATCGTCGACCACTATTACGCGGTCGCGCACCAACCCGGGGCGCGGTTCGTTCCGGCCGCGTTCGTCGGGCACCAGCTCGACTGCGACGTCGCGCGCGATCTGCCGTTTCTCTCCCTTGCGCTGCTGGTGCTATGGGGTGAGCGCACGAACAGCGTCGCGCCGCGGACGAACGCCGACGACGTCGTTCGGCTGGCGCGCAACGCACGGCTGGAGACGTTCGCCGACAGCGCGCTGCTTCCGCACGAGGAGGAGGCCGAGGCCGTAGCCGCCGCGCTCGACGCGTTCATCGCGCCGCAGTCGATGACGGCGTGATCCGTCCGGCGCAAGCGCGCGACGTCGCGGCGTGGGCGGCGATGCGCCTGCAGCTCTGGCCTGACGCGGATCCGATCGAGCTCGCCCGCGAAGCGGCGCAGTTCGTCGCCGGAGTGAAGCAGCCGGCGCTCGACGCCGCGCTCGTCTACGAACATGACGCCGCGCCGGTCGGCTTCGTCGAGCTCTCGATCCGCCCGTTCGCCGACGGCTGCGACGCGATGCCGATCCCGTACGTCGAGGCCTGGTTCGTGGAGGAGTCCGCGCGCGGCCGCGGGATCGGGCGCGCCCTTTTGGATGCGGGTGAGCGATGGGCGCGCGAGCGCGGCTTCACCGAGATCGGCTCCGATACCGAGCTGCACAACGTCGGCTCGCAGCGTGCGCACGCGGCGTGCGGCTACGCGGAAGTCGAACGCCAGGTGAAGTTCCGCAAAGCGCTCTAGGGCGCGTTGCCGTTCGTCCACGGTACGCCGCTCTGCAGCGCTGCGTCCGGGTCGGGCGGCGCGGCGTTGGCGCATGTGCCCGCGCCGTCGCTGCACGCGTAGCGCAGGTGGATCACCGTCGCGGCCGAGGCGCCGCCGATGTCGCCCTCGTGCGCGGCAGTACCGCTTTCGAGCGGATCGGCGGCGGCGCCGTCCTTGCGGCCGGCGATCGCGCTGTAAGGGGCGACGGCGAAGAGGCGTAGCGTGACGTACGCGTCGCGCTGCGCGAGCGCCGTCGTTCCCGCGGCGTCGCTCACGGTCACCCGGACGTGCAGCGAGACGCGCGACTCCTGGACGAAGCCGCCGCATTGCAGCCGCCCGACCGCGTCGCTGCCGCTACTCGGCGCTGCCGGATCGCACGACGGTGAAGCGAGCGTCGTCGGCGTGACGACGTACGCGATCGTGAACGGTTCGCCGTTCGGATCCGCCGCGATCGTCTGCTGCAGCGGGTTCGGCAGCGTCGCGAGCGCCGAGGCGTAGCCCGCGAGTGACGGCGGCGCGCCGGTGAACGGAACCGGCGGTGCCAGCGGCGCGGACTGCGTCGCGATCGCCGACGAGAGACGGTTCTGATAGTCCGCGATCGCGTCGTGCAGCGCGGGCTCGAGGGCGTGGTCGGCGGCGGCGTGGACGCCGGCGCGCGCGAACGCCGCGGCGGTCTCGAGGCCGAGGCCGGCGAGGAGCGCGAGCGCGACGACGTACCAGAGCGTCGTGGCGAGCACGCTACATCCGCGCCGGCGGCGCGACCTCGCGCGTGACGGTTTGTCCCGGCGGATAGACCGATGGCGGGAGGATCGCGCTGCGCCGGACCGTTGCGAGATCGTCGCTCGGAATGGTGCCGTCGGCGCCGACGCGGCACGGATCGCGCGGGTAGCCGACGACGACGGTGAACCGCTCCGTCGCCGGATCATACGTCGCCGTCAGCGGCAGGCGCAACGGCTGCCGCGCCGTTCTGCCGCACGCCGCCGGCGCGTCGAGCTCGCCGCCCGCAAGGGCGCTGGTCGTCCCCGGAACCAGCGCCCAGGTGCGATTCGCGAGCAGCGCCGTTCCGTCGAGTGTCGGCGACGATGCGTAGGCGACCGCAGCGCGCGCCCGCGCCAGCGCGTTGTCGGCCGCGGCGAGGGCGAGATCGCGCGCCGCGGGCGGTGCCGCGTTGCGAGCGATCGCGGCGAACGCGCCGAGCGACGCGGCGGAAACGAGCGCGAGGATGCCGGCGCACACGACGACTTCGAGCAGCGTGAAGCCGCGCTCACCCGTTCGCATAGAATCCGCCCGCCGTCCCTTGCGCGGCCACCGCGTCGCAGCGCTGCTTCTCGGCGGCCAGTGCCGCGCGCTCACCGCTCGCGACGTACGGGAGAAAGTCGGCGTACCACGCCGCGCCGGGCTCGCTGCGCACGTCCCACGGCGCGAAGCTCCCGGCGAGCGACCCGTCCGGCGCGTTCCGGTCCGGCGGAGAGGTGCCGTAGTCGCGCGCCGCGTCCCAGTTCGTCGCCGCTGCGGTGCGGACCAGCGTGTCGGTCCCGCCGTCGGCGCGCGTTCCGCTATAGGTGAAGACGAACGTCCCGGCGATGAACCAGCCGCTAGGGGCGCTTAGCGAACCGTCCGGGTTCGAGGAGAAGTCGTTCCAGGTGACCCGCTGACTCCACGCCGTCTGCCACCCGATGGCGCAGGTCGTCAGCGTCTTCGCCGTCCCGTCGTCGTGGCCGACGTCGCACCGCTCCGTACACGTATAATGAAGCACGGCGGTGAAGCTGCCCGGGAACGTCCCCGCGACGAGGTCGACGACGCGCGACGCGGCCGCGGTGTCGAGCCGCAGCTCGATCGTCGCGTTGCCGCCGGCGACCGGCGTGCCGGAAGGACCGGCGACGCCGAGTGCGACCGGCGCCGTCGCCGGGATCGTCGCGGCGAGAAACGGCGAGTCGGCAACGGCGAGGTACGGATCCTGGTGCGCCGCGAGCTGCTGCGGCGGGATCGCGGCGAGCTGCGGCGCGGCGCGGAGGCCGCGAAGCGCGACGTCGCCGGGGTGCGCGGCGTCGCACGCTGCGATCGGTGCGGTCCCCGCCGCGCGAAACAACGCATCGCCAGGGACCGCGCCGCTCGCCGCATGATTGGGAAAGGCGCGGTAGCTCCAGAACGCCGGACCGGCGGCGTCGCCGCCGTAGAAGTCGAGCTGCACGCAGCCGTCCGCGGCGGTTCCCGCCGAGAGCGAGCTCGTCCAGATCGCGGACGCGCTGCGCGCTTCGGCCCGCAGCTGCGCGCCGAGCCGTTCCAGCGACGCATACGCCGACGAGCGCGCACGCAGCTGCGGCACGCCCTGCGCCAACAGCCGTACCGCTTCGAACGCGCCGAGCGCGAGGACGACGAACACGCCGGCGGCGATCGCGATCTCGATCAGCGAGAAGCCGGCATCGGGACGGCGCACGTGCGCTGCGGTGCCCCTGCGCCGCGGCGGCTATGCCGCAGGCGAGCGCCAGCAGCCCTCGCAGCAATCCGTAGGTACGGCCCAGGGGCCTTCCGAAGCCCGCCCGGCCATGCCAACCGCCTTCGATACGTCGATCTTCAAGAGCTATGATGTCCGCGGCATCGTCGGCTCGCAGCTCACCCCCGAGGTCGCGTATCTGATCGGCCGCGCGTTCGTCGAGGCGCTGGGACGGAAGAACATCTGCATCGGGCGCGACATGCGGCCTTCGGGCGAAGGGCTGATGGAGGCGCTGACGCGGGGGGCGATCGACGCCGGCGCCGACGTGACCCACATCGGACTGATCTCGACGGACGCGCTCTACTTCGCCGTCGGTCACTTCGGCTTCGACGGCGGGGTGATGATCACGGCGTCGCACAATCCGGCGGAGTACAACGGCCTCAAGTTCTGCCGCGAGCAGGCACAGGCGATCTCGCTCGACACCGGCCTCGGCGCGGTCCGCGACCTCGCGGTAAAGGGAACGTTCAAGGACCCCGGCCGCAAGGGGACAGTCAAGGAGCTCGAGGTCCTCGACGCGTTCGGCAAGCACTGCGTCTCGTTCATCCGCGATCCGCAGAAGATCAAGCCGTACAAGATCGCGATCGACGCCGGCAACGGGATGGCGGGGCTCACCGTCCCCTACGTCTTCAAGTACCTGCCGCAGGTCACCGTCGTCCCGCTCTTCTTCGAGCTGGACGGAACGTTCCCGAACCACCCCGCCAGCCCGATCGAGGACGAGAACAAGCTCGACCTCCGCAAGGCGGTCCTCGACAACAAATGCGACCTCGGCGCCGCGTTCGACGGCGACGCCGACCGCATGTTCCTGGTCGACGAGCAGGGCGGGTTCCCCGACGGCAGCATCGTAACGGCCGCCGTCGGCGTCGCGACGCTCAAGAAGTATCCCGGCTCGAAGATCCTCTACAACCTGATCTGCTCGCGCAGCGTCCCCGAGGCGGTCGAGAAGCACGGCGGGATTCCGCGCCGCTCGCCGGTCGGCCACTCGCTGATCAAGCCGATCATGCGCGAAGAAGACATCCCGTTCGGCGGCGAGCACAGCGGCCATTTCTACTTCCGCGAGAACTGGTTCGCCGACTCTGGGATGATCGCGCTGATGCAGTGCCTCGACCTCTTCAGCGAGGAAGGCGAGACGATCACCCAGGCGATCGCGCCCTACAACACGCGCTTCCGCTCGGGCGAGATCAACTCGACGGTCGCGGACGCCGACGCGAAGATGCGCGAGATCGAAGCGCACTTCAAGGACGCGACGATCGATCACATGGACGGCGTCACGGTCTCGTATCCGAACTGGTGGCTCAACGTGCGCAAGTCGAACACCGAGCCGCTGCTGCGCCTCAACGTCGAAGGCGACACGAAAGAGCTGATGGAGAAAGGGCGCGACGCCGCGCTCGCTCTTATAAAAGGATGACCCTCGGGTCCACCGCGCGCGACGTCGTTCGGGTAGAGCTCGGCGTCCCGCTGCGTGCGGTGCGCTACCTGCTCGGCGGATTTCGCGCGGCCGCCCCGCGCGGTGCCTTCGCGTACGACGACCGCGGCAACACGCCGTTGCTGCTTGGGGCGATCGCCGTGCTGACGATCCCCGAGCTACTGGTGCTCGATTTCGCGCTGTGGCATGTGCCGGTGTGGCGGATCACGAGCGCGCTCGTGCACGTCTATGCGATCGTGTGGTCACTCGGCCTCGCCGAAGCGTTCCTCACGCTGCCGCACGTCGTGCGTGACGGGCGTGCGACCTTTCGCACGCTGTTCTTCGCCGAGCTGACGGTCGCGCTGAGCGACGTGGCGGCGGTCGAAACGGTCGAGCTCGACCGGCGCGCCATCCGCCGGGAGCAGCGCTTCGGCGTCCGCACGCCCGCGCGATGGCTGCGCGTGCACCTGCGCGAACCGGCAGCCGTCAGATCGTGGCTCGCCCCCGAGCGAGCGGTCACGACGTTCATCGTCGCCGCCGACGATCCGGCGGCGTTTGCGCGCGCGCTGACGCCGTGAACGACCCGCTCGAGACGTATCGATCCGCGCGCGACGACGTCGCAGCGCGGCTCGACGAGATTCGCGCGCTGGTCGAAGCGGATGCCGAGCGCTGGCATGATGCGGGCGACGATGCTGCTGTGCTGGCCAGGACGACCTCACGGTTGCGCGATGGACGGTTCGTCCTCGCGGTCGTCGGCGAGTTCTCGAGCGGGAAGTCGTTTCTGCTCAACGCGCTGCTCGGGAAGGTCGAGTTCGAGGAGCGCACCGGCGGGCGCCGCATCGTCGGGCTGCTCGCGACCGACATCAACCCCTCGACCGCGACGATCACCGAGCTCTCGTACGCGCAGGACGAGTCTGCGACGGCGATCTACCCGAACGGCCGCGAGGAGCGGAT
>DASYFS010000172.1:0-3566 GCA_036498305.1 Candidatus Elarobacter sp.
ACGGGACGATCTTCGGATCGACCTTCCCGCCGGTCATGCGGCCGAGGACGTCGCTGTAGAGACCGCCGCAGGTGATCACCGCCTTCGCGATGATCTCGCCCTTTGGCGTCTTGAGGATCGTCTCGCCTCCGCGCCGCTGGATCGTCGTGACTTCGTGGCCGAGGAAGATATCGGAGCCCAGCTCGCGCGCGTCGTCGCCGTAGGTGCGCGCGACGAGTCCCCAGTCGACGATGCCGGTGACCGGTGAGAAGATCGCCCGGAGTCCGCGGCAGTGCGGTTCGCGCTCGGCGATCTGCGCGGCGTCGAGCAGCTCGAGGCCTTCGATCCCGTTCTGATGTCCGCGGGTCCAGAGTTCGTCGAGCCGGCCGAGCTCCGACTCGTCGGTGGCGACGATCAGCTTGCCGACCTGGCGGTACTCGATCCCCTTCGCGTCGCAGTACTCCCACGCGAGCTTGCGGCCTTCGACGCACAGCTTCGCCTTGAGCGAACCGGGCTTGTAGTAGATCCCCGAGTGGATGACGCCGCTGTTGTGGCCGGTCTGATGCTTGCCCCAGACCGGTTCTTTCTCGACGTTGGCGATGCGAAGTTTCGGATGGCGGAGCAGCAGCTGGCGCGTGGTCGCGAGCCCGACGATCCCCCCGCCGACGACGGCGACGTCATAAACCATGCGCGCTTATTCTCCCGCCGCCTCGGCCGGCCTCGCTTCGGCCGCCGGCGGCGGCGTCAAGGCGCCGACGAAGACGTGCTGACCGCGGCGTTCGCTGTATGCCGCGGCGCGATGGTACAGGTGCTCGAAGTTCTCCCAGAGCGCGTCGCTCAGCGAGGCACGGTGGATCCCGATGATGCCGCTCGCCTCGAGCGACCTCCACGTGCTGAGAATCGGGGGAACCCAGTAATCGAAGACGATCTCTTCGTCGAGGAGGCCGTGCTTCACGTAGGTGCCGACCATCTCCATGAGCCGCAGGACGGCGAACTCCGGATGCTCGCCGGGGACGGGTGCCATCGGGCCGCGCGCGGCGTCCGCGCGGAACCGCGGGTCGTTCATGCGCTCCGCAAGCTCCAAGCGGATGAAGCGCCGCCCCACTTCCTGCTCCGGGCTTGCCATCATCGCGAAGACCTTCATCGTCCCTTCGAGCTGCGTCGCACGCCGCAGGTGTTCGACTTGCTCCGCGCCGACCCGCACTTGCCGCAGCGCGACGATGACCGCGGCCAGGACAGCGACCGACGAGAAGAGCGATGCGAGCGCACTCAGCGCTTCCCAGGTCAGCATGGTAGGGCGGCTTCGCCGCCTACAGGGAACGGCACTCCGCAGGGCGGAGCCCTCGGGGCTATGCTGACCGCCTCGCGCACCCTATCGCCCTTCCGGAACGAGCCGATCCGCGACTTCTCGGACCCCGCCGACCGCCGCGGGATGGAGGAGGCGATTGCGCGCGTCCGCGCGTCGCTCGGGCAGCGCTGGCCGCTGGTGATCGGCGGCGAGAAGGTCCACGGCGGCCGCACGATCCCCTCGCTGAACCCGGCCCGCCCCAGCGAAGTCGTCGGCGAGGTCGACGAGGCGACGCCGGAGCAGGCATCGCGCGCGCTCGATGTCGCGACCGCCCGCTTCGCAACGTGGAAGAAGACGCCCGCCGCCGAGCGCGCCGACTATCTGGTGCGCGCCGCCGAGCGGATCCGCCGCGAGAAGGACGACTGGAACGCGCTGCTCGTCCTCGAGGTCGGCAAGCCCTGGATCGAGGCCGACGCCGACACCGCCGAAGCGATCGACTTCCTCGAATACTACGCGCGCGAGGCGCTGCGGCTCGCCGAGCCGCCGCCGCTGACGCCGATCGCCGGCGAGCGCAACTTCCTGCGCTACCTCCCGCTCGGCGTCGGCGTGGTGATTCCGCCCTGGAACTTCGCCTTCGCGATCATGGCCGGGATGTCGGCGGCCGGCGTCGTCACCGGGAACACCGTGCTGCTCAAGCCCTCGCCCGACGCCGCGGTGATCGCGGCGAAGTTCGTCGATCTGATGCACGACCTCGGCCTGCCGCCCGGCGTGCTGAATTTCGTCCCCGGCGACGGGCCGACCGTCGGCGAGCAGTTGGTCACCGATCCGCGCACGCGCTTCGTCTCGTTCACCGGCTCCAAGGGCGTCGGGCTGCGCATCAACGAGCTCGCGGCGAAGACGCCGCCGGGGCAGCGTTGGATCAAGCGCGTCATCGCCGAGATGGGCGGGAAGGACGCGATCGTGGTCGCCGACGACGCCGATCTCGACGCAGCGGTCGCGGGCGTCGTCGCGTCGGCGTTCGGCTTCGCCGGGCAGAAGTGCTCGGCGTGCTCGCGCGCGATCGTCGACGCGTCGCTGTACGACGCGTTCCTCGAAAAGCTGATCCCGGCGACGCGGGCGCTGCAGGTCGGCGACCCCGCCGACTTCGCAAATGCGGTCGGCCCGGTGATCAATCAAAAAGCGGTCGACAAGATCCTAAGCTTCGCCGAGATCGGCCGCGGCGAAGGCCGCGTGCTGACCGGCGGAAAGCGCGCGGCGCGCGACGGCTACTTCATCGAGCCGACCGTCGTCGCCGACGTCGATTCGCGCGCGCGAGTCGCGCAAGAAGAGATTTTCGGGCCCTTCGTCGCGGTCATCAAGGCGAACGGCTACGACGACGCGCTGCGCATCGCGAACGACACCGAGTTCGGCCTCACCGGCGCGGTATTCACGAAGAGCCGCGAGCGGCTCGCGCAGGCCGAGGACGAATTCTTCGTCGGGAACCTCTACCTGAACCGCAAGTGCACGGGGGCGCTCGTCGGCGGTCAGCCCTTCGGCGGGTTCAACATGAGCGGGACCGACTCCAAGGCCGGCGGCTACGATTACCTGCTGCTGTTCGTGCAGGCCAAGTCGATCTCGGAGAAGACTGCGGCGCACGCCGCGGACGACCTCGCGGCGGGCATGGATTAGCGGCCTGCCGGGTATTCGACTCCTGGCTTGAGGAACCAGGGTCAACGTGACATCGTTCTCGCAGCGCTCGTCGTGCTCGTCGTCGCGTCGCTGCTCGCCGCGTACCAGTACCGCCGGCAGGCGGGGCATTGGTCCGCCGACGGCTCGATCTACGCGCGGCTGACGCTCGAGAACCGCGGTCTCTCGCGAGCGGAGGCGCTGCGCGAGGTCGACGCGTTCATGCTGCAGACGACGGATGCCGTGAACCCGGAAAGCCGCGGCTTCTACGGCAATGCGCCGCCGGCGCACTTCGTGCGGCAGTTCTCGCTCTTTCGCGGACGCCCGCTGTTTCCGGCGCTCGCGGCGCCGCTGGTGCCGCGCTTCGGGCTCGACGCGCTGCGCGTCGTGTCGGCGATTGCCGGTGTCGTGGGAGCGCTGGCGGCGTTCGCGCTGCTGCTCGCCGTTGCGCCGCCGTGGGTCGCGGCGCTCGGCGCGATCGGGTTTGCCGCCGCGCCGCCGGTTCGCGACCTCACCGCGGCGCCGCTGACCGATGCTCTCGCGCTCGCGGCGTGGTGCGCGATCCTCGCCGCAACGGTGCACGCGACGCGATCATCGAGCCGGACGACGGCGTTCGGACTCGCCGCGTTCGCCG
>DASYFS010000173.1:0-3587 GCA_036498305.1 Candidatus Elarobacter sp.
CGTCGGACTGCATCAGCCACGCATACGCTAGCCCGGCAACGATGATGCTGAAGAACCACCCGCCGGACCACAGGAAGTGCAGCGCGGGTACGAACGCGCCGATCACCGGCGGAATCCAGCCGATGATCAGCGCTGCCACAGCGCGCACGTTCCACCCGCGTGCGTAGTTATATCGGCTCCCCGGCGAGTAGAGCCCGAATAAATCGAGCCGCAGCGCTCGCACGAGCCAATAATCCGAGATCGCGATCCCGTCGAACGGTCCGAGCAGCGTCCCGTACGTTCCGAGCCACGTAAAGATGTAGTTGCCGAACTTCTCCAGGACGTACCACGGCTGCATCACCAGCGCCAGGATTCCGGTGAACACGGCGCCCATCGCGAACGTGATCGTCTTCGGCCGGAGGTTCTCGAACGCGCGCGCCGGCGCCATCACGTTCGCGCCGACGTTGATCGTGATCGACGAGAGGATGACGAGCACGCCGCCGATCAGCACGACGAGCGTCGGGAAGTGCAGCAGCAGCTCGACCGGATTCCACAGCGGCTTGCCGTAGACGACGACGGTCGCCGAAGTGACCGCGATCGCCACGAAGGCGAACAGCGCCATCACGATCGGCATGACGAGCTGGCCGCGGAGCTGCGCGCGCTGCGAGACCGCGTAGCGGGAGTAGTCCGGGATGTTGAGCGCGAGCGTCGCCCAGAACGCCACGACGCCGATCGCCGAGGGAAAGAACGCCGTCCAGAACGCGACGCCGTGCAGCGTCGCGGGCGCGGCGAGCATCGGGCCGACGCCGCCTGCCGCGCTGAGCCCCCACGCGAAAAGCGCGAGCGCCGCGACGCCGAGCGTCGGCGCCGCGAACGCGGCGAGACGGCCGATTGCCTGCGGCCCACGCATTGCAATCGCCACGTTGAGCAGCCAGAAGGCGGCGAACGCGATCGCGACGTGCGGCCCGAACCCGGTCCACGCCGGAATGAGGCGGCCGACGATCGCGTCGACGGCGAGGCCGCCGAACCACGCGTTGATCCCGAACCAGCCGGCGCCGATGACGGCGCGCGCCAGCGCGGGCAGATGCGCGCCGCGCGTTCCGAACCACAGCCGTGCGAACACCGGATACGGGATTCCGTAGCGCGTCCCGGCGTGGGCGACGAGCAGGATCGGGATCAGCACGACGCCGCTGCCGACGAGGATCGTCAGCACCGCCTCCCACCACGACATCCCGAGCTCGAGCATCCCGCCCGCCAGCGAATACGTCGGGATGCAGAGGCACATGCCGATCCACAGGCTCGCAAAGCGCGAGGCGCGCCAGTCGTGCTCGGCGCGCGTGCACGGGCGCAGATCGTCGTTCCAGAACTCGGTGTGCCGCGCCGCCGCGGCGGCTGCCTCGTCGGTGAGCGTGACGATCCCGTCGCGCTCGATCTGCACGGGCGCGATCACACCTCCACCATCGCGCCGTACGTCTCGGGGCGCCGGTCGCGGTAGAACTGCCAGGTGTTGCGGACCTCTTCGATCACGCGGCGATCCATCTCGCCGATCACGACCTCGTCCCGGTCTCGCGAGCCGACGGCGACGAACTGGCCGCGCGGATCGACGAGATACGACTGGCCGTAGAACTCGCCCATGTTCCACGGCGTCTCGTAGCCGACGCGGTTGATCGCGCCGACGTAGTATCCGTTGGCGACGGCGTGCGCGGGCTGCTCGAGCTTCCAGAGATACTCCGAGAGCCCGGCGACCGTCGCCGAGGGGTTGAAGACGATCTCCGCGCCGTTGAGCCCGAGCAGCCGCGCGCCCTCGGGGAAGTGGCGGTCGTAACAGATGTAGACGCCGATGCGCGCGAACTTCGTCTGAAACGTCGGATAGCCGGCGTTGCCGGGCTTGAAGTAATACTTCTCCCAGAAGCCGCACGGCGCGGGACCGGCGGCGACTTGCGGGAGATGGTGCTTGCGGTAGATGCCGAGGAAGGCGCCGTCGGCATCGATCACGGCGGCGGTGTTGTAGTAGACGCCGCTGATCGTCCGCTCGTACATCGGAACGACCAGCGCGATCCCGAGCTCGCGCGCGAGGTCCTGCATCAGCTTCGTCGTCGGACCGTCGGGGATGTGCTCCGTCGCCTCGTACCACTTCGGGCTCTGCTCGGTGCAGAAGTACGGGCCGTAGAAGAGCTCTTGCAGACACACGATCTGCGCGCCGCGCTGCGCCGCCTCGCGGATCAGCCGCACGTGCTTCTCGATCGCGGCGCGCTTGTGCTCGGCGACCGGCGCGGCGCCGTCGGTGTCGTGGTGCGCCTGGACGAGGCCGATCCGGACGATGTCGCTGTCGCTCAAGCCGTGCTCCCTCTCAGAGTTGGACGGGGCGGAAGGGGGCCGATTTCTGATGGATCCCGCCGTGCTCGTCGCCGACGAACGCCTCGCCGTCGACCAGCTTGCGGCCGCGCGAGAAGACGTAGCGCGGCTTCCCTTTGACGGTCATCCCTTCGAAGATGTTGTTGTCGGCCTTCATGTGGTGCGTCTTCGCCGAGATCGTCCGCGTCGCGTCGGGGTCCCACACGACGAGATCGGCGTCGCTGCCGACCGCGATCGTCCCCTTGCGCGGGAAGAGGCCGAAGAGCTTCGCCGGGTTCGTCGAGGCGAGCGCGACGAGCTGGTTGAGCCCGATCACGCCGCGGTTGACGCCATGCTCGTAGAGGATCGCGACCCGGTCCTCGATCGTCGGCGCGCCGTTGGGGATCTTCGAGAAGTCGTTCTTCCCGAGCTCCTTCTGGCCGCAGTTGTTGAACGAGCAGTGATCGCTGCCGAAGGCGTGCAGCTCGCCGTTCTTGAGCTTCTTGAGCAGCACGCGCTGGTCGTGCTTCTCGCGCAGCGGCGGCGACATCACGTAGTTCGCGCCGGCGAAATCGGGCCGGTCGTAGTCGCTGACGTCGCAGACGAGATACTGCGGGCAGGTCTCGCCGTAGATCGGCAGCCCGCGCTTGCGGCCGTCGCTGATCGCGTCGGCGGCCATCGCGCTCGAGACGTGCACGACGTACAGCGGCGCGCCGGCGACCTCGGCGAGCCGGATCGCGCGCGACGTCGCCTCACTTTCCAGCTCGACGGGCCGCGTCAGCGCGTGGTACTTCGGCGCAGTCTTCCCTTCGGAGAGCGCCTCTTTGACGGTGACTTCGATGACGTCGCCGTTCTCGGCGTGCACCTGGACGAGCCCGCCGAACTTCGCCGCGGCCTTGAGCACCTTGAAGATCGTCTCGTCATCGACTTGCAGGACGTGCTTGTACGCCATGAAGACCTTGAACGAGTTGACGCCCTCGCGCTCGATCATCTGCGGGATCTCTTCGAGCGTCTCGTCTCGGCCGTCGGCGATCGTCAGATGAAAGGCGTAGTCGATCGCGGCCTTCCCGCCGGCCTTGCCGTGCCACGTCTTCAGCGCGTTCGCGAGCGAGTCGCCCTTCGTGTGCAGTGCGAAGTCGACGATCGTCGTCGTCCCGCCGAGCGCCGCCGCGACCGTGCCGCTGGCGAAGTCGTCGATGGTCGTCGTTCCGCCGAACGGCATGTCGAGGTGCGTATGCGGATCGATGAAGCCGGGGAACACGTACGCGCCGGAG
>DASYFS010000174.1:0-6435 GCA_036498305.1 Candidatus Elarobacter sp.
GCCGCTGATCAGCTACGTGCTGCAGTTCGTCCCGTTCATCATCATGGCGCTGCTGCTGATCTTCATCTTGCGGCAGGCGCAGAGCGGCGGGAGCCAAGCGCTCTCGTTCGGACGCTCGCGCGCGAAGCTGTTGAGCGAGAACCGGCCGAAGGTGACCTTCGCCGACGTCGCGGGGGTCGAAGAGGCGAAAGAAGAGCTCGGCGAGGTCGTCGAGTTCCTGAAGTATCCGAAGAAGTTCCAGGCGCTCGGCGCGCGCATCCCCAAGGGCGTGCTGCTGCTCGGGCCGCCGGGCTCCGGCAAGACGCTGTTGGCGCGCGCAATCGCGGGCGAGGCCGGCGTGCCGTTCTTCTCGATCTCGGGCTCCGACTTCGTGGAGATGTTCGTCGGCGTCGGCGCCTCGCGCGTCCGCGATCTGTTCGAGCAGGCGAAGAAGAGCGCACCGTGCATCGTCTTCATCGACGAGATCGACGCGGTCGGCCGCCAGCGCGGCGCCGGCCTGGGCGGCGGTCACGACGAGCGCGAGCAGACGCTCAACCAGCTGCTCGTCGAGATGGACGGGTTCGATCAGAACACCGGCGTCATCCTGATCGCGGCGACCAACCGCCCCGACGTCCTCGACCCGGCGCTGTTGCGCCCGGGCCGTTTCGACCGGCAGATCGTCGTCGATCGCGCCGACGTCAAGGGCCGTCAGGCGATCCTCGCCGTGCATTCGAAGAACAAGCCGCTCTCCAAGGAAGTCTCGCTCGAGACGCTCGCGCGCCGCACGCCGGGCTTCTCCGGCGCGGATCTCGAGAATCTCCTCAACGAAGCGGCGCTGCTCGCCGCGCGCCGCAACAAGTCGGTCATTGAAATGAACGACTGCGACGAGGCGATCGACCGCGTCATGGTCGGTCCCGAGCGCAAGTCGGTCGTGATGTCGCAGCGTGAGAAGGAGAACACGGCGTACCACGAGTCCGGCCACGCCGTCGTCGCCGGCCTCACGCCGAACTCCGATCCGGTGCACAAGGTCACGATCATCCCGCGCGGGATGGCGCTGGGGATCACGTGGTCGCTCCCCGACGACGACCGTCACTCGCAGACGAAGAACGAGATCCTCGCGATGATCAAGCGCGCGCTCGCGGGCCGCATCGCGGAAGAGATCAAGTTCGGCGACGTGACGACCGGCGCGTCGAACGACTTCGAGAAGGCGACCGAGCTCGCGCGCCGGATGGTGACGCAGTACGGGATGTCCGACACGCTGGGCCCGATCCAGTACGGCCGCGGCAACCATCAGGTGTTCCTCGGCCGCGACTTCGGCGAAGACCGCAACTACTCGGAGGAGATCGCCGGCAAGATCGACGCCGAGGTGCGCTCGATCATCGACACCTGCTACGCCGACGCCCGCAAGATCCTCGAGGTCAACTGGGACAAAGTAGAGCGGATGGCCGGATCGCTGCTCGAGCACGAGACGGTCGAGGCCGAGGAAGTCCTCGCGATCCTCGCCGACAAGCCGTGGCCCCCGACGCCCAAGCCCGAGGACGAGCCGCCGACGGATCTCCCGCTCGCCGCCTCGACGCAGGACAAGCCCGAGGCGCGCCCGGAGCGCCCGAAGCGACTCCCGCCCTCGATCTCACCCGAGCCGGCGTGACCCTTCCCCGCCGACTCTCGAGGGCCGCGATCTCCGTCGCGGCCCTTCTCGTCTGGGGAGGGGCGGCGTCGGCGCAGACGGCGCCCTTCGGCACGCTGCCCGGCGGGATAGCCTACACGATCGAGACGGACCCCTCGCAGCCGGCGGCCGCGGTCTCGCTGTGGTACCGGGCCCCGGCCTCGGGCTTCGATGCCGTGCCGCTCCCCGGTCTCGCGAAGGTCGCCGCAACGACCGTTGCGGCGTCGACGCCGGTCACCGGGATGTCGCTCGGACAGGTCGTCCGCCGCGCGGGCGGCCGGCTGAGCATCGCGGCGTACCCCGACAGCGTGGCGATCACGGCCCTGGTGGCGCCCGAGCAGGTCGCCGCCGTCGTGCGCGCGATGACCGCCGACTACTTCGCCCCCGTCACCGACGGCGCCGGGCTGCGGATCGCGCAGCGCGAGGTCGCCGACGACATGCTCTACCGCTCGTTCGTCCCCGCCGACGCGATCGAAGACGCCCTCGCCGCCGCACTCTTCACCGCCGGCCCGTTCCACGACGGCCAGGGCGCGACGGTCGAGCAGATCCGGGCGGTCACGCTGCCGCGGGTCACCGCCTTCGCCGAGCGCGCCTTCCGGCCGTCGAACGCCGTCCTCGTGCTGACCGGCAACGTCCCGTCGACGGCGCTGACCGCGGTCGCCGCCCGGAACGGGGCATCGCCGGGGACCGAGCCGCCGGTCCCGCCGGCACCGCGCCCGCAGCCCACGACGATCGCCAAGACGGCGAACGTCGGCGGGATTGGCCTGGGCTGGAACGGTCCGCCGATCGCCGACGAGGCGTCGGCGACCGCCCTCGATCTCGTCGCGGACCGGCTCTTCTCGGCGAGCGGGAGCGTCACCAAAGCGCTCGCGAAGCGCAAGGCGACCGTGACCGGCCGCTTCGTGACCTTCCACGACCCCGGGATGTTCCTGGTGACGATCAGCGGCGATGAGGCCGCGGCGGTGCGGCCGGCCGTCGAGGCGGCGATCGCCGAGGCGGCGCACCCCCTCGCGCCGGCGCCGTTCGGCGCGGCGAAGGCCGCCTTCGTGTACCATCTCCTGGACGACATGCAGACCCCCGATCAGCTCGCCGACACCTTCGGCTGGTACGCCGTCGAAGGGAATCCGAGCTACGCGCCGGCCCGCGGCGGCGCACGCAGCCGCTACTTCTCGCTGGCGGCCGCCCTGACGCCCGAGGCGGTCGCCGCGATCGCGCACCGCTATCTCGGCACCGCGCCGGCCGTCGTCACGCTGGCGACGCCCGCCCCGGCGAAGCCCTCGTGAAGCGCCGTGCCGCCGCCGCCCTCCTGACCGCCTTCGTAGCGCTGGCGGCGCCCGCCGGGGCGGCGGCGCCGCTCGATCTCGGCGGCGTCCCCGGGTACGTCGTCCCAGACCCCGGGGCGGCGCTCGGCTCGATCCAGCTGATCGTGCGCGCCGGCCTCGACCGGCAGGCGAACGCCGAGAGCGGTCTCGCCTCGCTGGCCGCGCAGACGATCCTTCACGCGCCGTCGGGCGGAGCGACGCTGGCCGACGCCCTGGCCGCGCGCGGCGTCTCGCTCAACGCCGTCGTCGGCGGCCAATACGTTCGCTTCGTGCTCGACGGTCAGCCCGAGGCGCTCGCGGCAGCGGCGCCGCTCGTCGCCGAGGTCCTCGCCAAGCCGCCGGCCGACGCCGCGACCGTCGGCGCCGCGCGCGCCGCGCTCCTCGAGCGCGCCGCCGACGCGGAGACGGATCCGCGCGCGGTCGGCCTGCAGATGCTGCGCAACGCCTACTACCGCGGCGGCCCCGCGATGCCGCTGTTCGGCACCTCCGAGACGCTCGCGCTGCTCACGCCCGACGACGTCGGCGGCTTCTTCACGCGCTGGTACGTGCGCGGCGGTGCGCTGGTGACGGTCGCCGGTCCGCCCGGTGCGGCGCTGGAGAGCGCGGCGCGCGCGCTCGCCGCGGCGCTGCCGGCCGGCGGCGCGCCGCAGGCGGCGACACAGACGCGTCCGTTCGGCAACGAGCCCCGCCGCATCGTGACCCATCGCGACGTCGGCGGCAGCTACGTGCTGCTCGGCTTCGCCGCGCCGTCGCCCGGAAACGCCGATTTTCCGGGGTTTCTCGTGCTGCGCGCGCTGCTCGGCGAGATCTTCGAGTCCAGCGAGGTGACGGCGCGCCCGTCGTTCTTCCGGCCCTCGGCGACGATCCTCATCGACGAGGTGACGCCGGCGCAGTTCGCATTCGTGATCAACGGCCGGATCGTCGATCCGGGCGTCGGCCTCGCGGCGGTCGACGCGGTCCTCAAGGCCGCGGCGGCGAAACCGCTCGCGAACGCGGTGCTGCAGCGGTATCGCGACGCGGCGCACGGCGCGTGGGCGATCGACAACATCACGCTCGACGAGCGCGCGTCGTCGGTCGCGAACGTCGCGGCGCACGGCGTCGACCCGGCCGCGATCGACGCGGTCGGCCCGGCGATCGCGAAGGTCACCGCCGCCGACGTGCAGCGCGTCGCGAAGAAGTATCTCCAGAAGTTCGACGTCGCGCTGATCCTGCCGCGTCAAGGCTCGGGGAGCTGAACGACGCGCCGCGGACCGCGCTGGTCCACGACTATCTGAACCAGCGCGGCGGCGCCGAGCGCGTCTTCGCGCACTTCGCGCAGGCGTGGCCGCAGGCGCCGGTCTACACCGCGCTCTACGACGAGCGCGCCGTCGGCGACCTCGTGCCGAAGGCGCGCGTGCGAACCTCGTTCTTGCAGCGCTTTCCGCTGCGCGACCGCGCGTTTCGCGCCTACGCGCCGCTCTATCCGCGAGCGTTCGAGGCCTTCGACCTCTCGCCGTACGACGTCGTCGTCTCGTCGACGACCGCCTGGGCGAAAGGCGTCCGCATCCGCCCGGGCGCCGTGCACGTGTGCTACATCAACACCGTCTCGCGCTTCGTCTTCGACGCGGAACGCTACGTCGGCGGCTTCTCCGCCGGCGCGCTCGCGCGGCCGCTGCTGCGGCGCTTGGCAGCCTGGGACGTCCGCGCGGCGCAGCGCCCGACCCGCTTCGTCGCCAACTCGCGCAACGTCGCCGATCGCGTGCGGCGCTGGTACGGCCGCGACGCCGACGTGCTGCCGTGTCCGGTCGACGTCGAGCGGTTCACGCCCGGCAACGGCGAGGGCGGGTATTTCGTCGTCGTCTCGCGTTTGCTCCCGTACAAGCGGATCGATCTCGCGATTGCGGCCTGCGCGATCGCCGGCGTCCCGCTCCACGTCGTCGGCAGCGGACCCGACGAGAGGCGGCTGCGCGCGCTTGCGCTGGGGACGCCGACGACGTTTCACGGTACGGTCGACGACGCGGCGCGCAATCGACTCGTCGGCGCGGCTCGCGCGGCGATCTTGCCCGGGGAAGAAGACTTCGGGCTCGTCCCGCTCGAGGCGGCGGCCGCGGGCCGTCCCACCATCGCGCTGGGCGCCGGCGGTGCGCTCGAGACGATCGTCGCCGGCGAGACCGGCGCGTTCTTCGACCGGCCGGATCCGCGCGCGCTCGCGGCGGTGCTGCGCGATTTCGATCCGGCGCGCTTCGTGCCGGCGCGGCTGCGCGCGCACGCGGAGGAGTTTCGGCCCGAGCGCTTCGTCGCGCGCTTGCGCGCGATCGTCGACGAGACCGCGGCCCAGCGATGAGGCCGACGCGCGCGGTGGTGATCGCGGCGTTCGTCTTCGCCGCCGTCTACGTCGTGCTCGACCTCAACAAGCTCTACGCGCTGCGGTACGGCGCCGACACCGGGACGTTCGTGCAGTGGCTCGCCGGCGAAGCGCACGGCCGCGGCTCGTGGAACGGCGCCGAGTACCGTCCGCATCTGCAGGTTCACGATTCGTGGGCGCTGCTCGCGCTCGTCCCGCTGATCGCGGCGTTCCCCTACGCGCAGACGCTGCTCGTCGTGCAGGTCGTCGCGATCGCCTCGGCGGCGCTCGCGCTCTGCGCGTTCGCGCTCGCGTGCGGCGCGACCAAACGCGGCGCCGGCGCCGTCGCGATCGCGTACCTGCTCTCGCCGAGCGCGCAAGGGATCGCGTACGGGAACTTCCTCGAGAACGTCTTCGTCCCGCTGCTCGCGGCGCTCGGAGCGCTCGCCGCGCGGCGGCGCAACCTCGTGCTCACGCTGCTCGCCGCGCAGCTGCTGCTCGGCATCAAAGAGGACGAGGCGCTGTTTCTGCTATGGTTCGGCGCCGCGTGCGCGCTGTGGTGGGACCGGCGGATCGGGATCGCGGTCGCGGCACTGGCGGCGGTCAACGGCGCCGCGTTCCTGGTCGCCGAGCATCTCGCCGGCGCGCACCCCTCGCAGCCGGGCTACGCGCTGCACGTCGACGATCCGCTGCAGAAGCTGGCATTCTTCGCCGCGCTGCTCGCCCCGTTCGCCTTCGCGCCGCTCGCGCTCCGTTGGCGGCTGCTGCTTGCGGCGCCGCTCGTCGCCGAGCTGACGTTCAACCGCCCGTGGGCGTATCCGATCGCGCGGATCGGGACGCACTGGACCGCGCCGCTCGTCGCCGCGACCGCGCTCGCGGCGGCGTTCGTCGTCGCAAAGCAGCCTCGCTTCGCCGCGCCGATGCTCGCCTGCGCGATCGTGTGCGCGCTGACGATCAACGATACCGTCCTCAAGATCGGGCGCTGGCCGTACGTCCTCGATCGCGCGGCCTACGTGCGAGCGGCGTCGCTGCGCGGCGCGACGCGAGACGTCGTCGTCCCGCGGCACGACGAAGGCGCGTACGTCGCCGCAGCGGCGAACCCGCACGTGCTTTTGGCGAAGTACGATCCTCGCGAGAGCGGGTAT
>DASYFS010000175.1:0-5721 GCA_036498305.1 Candidatus Elarobacter sp.
GGGATGCGGGTTCGCCTCACGGTCGCGCGCGCGCTGCTCGCCGATCCGGCGATCCTGTTCTTCGACGAGCCGACCCGCGCCGTCGATCCGGTCCACGCGCACGAGATCCGCGGGCTGATCCGCCGCGAGCTGACGGCGCGCGGAAAGACGGTGATCCTCGCGACCAACCTGCTCGACGAGGCGTGGGAGCTATGCGACCGCGTCGCCGTCGTCAACAACGGCCGGATCGTCGCGCTCGGTCCGCCGCAGTCGCTCGATGCGAACCTGCGCGCCGTCGCGCGCTACCGCGTCGGCGTCGATCACGTCGACGACGCGCTGCTGGCGCGCGCGCGCACGGTGCCCGGTTTCCGCGAGCTGCGCGTCGAGCAGACCGCCGACGGGGCCGAGCTGCAGGTTGACGTCGACCGCAGCGACGAGGCGCTCGGGGCGCTGATGCGCGCGGTCACCGCAAACGGGACGCGGCTGCGTGATTTCCGCCCGATCGATCCTGAACCGATCGACGTCTTCCGCGAGGTGACCTCGAATGGCGTCCGCTAGCCCGGCTGCGGCGCCTCCGGCGCTCCCGCTGCCGAAGATGACCGCGATCTTCCGCCGCGACATGCGCGTCGCGCTCTCGTATCCCGGCAACTTCGCCTTGACGTGGGCCTCGATCGTCGTCGAGGTGATCGTCGCCTGGTACATCTCGCAGCTGATCCCGCCCTCGCCGAAGTTCGGCGTCGGCGGCGTCGCCGCCAGTTACTTCCAATATCTGGCGATCAACTTCGCTTTCGTCCGCTTCCAGACGGCGGCGCTCAACAGCTTCGCCGAAGCGATCCGCGACGGGCAATTGACCGGGACGTTAGAGGTAGTCCTGGCGACCCCCACCACCATGCCGGTCCTGGTGCTCTCGTCCGGGGTCTGGTCCTTCGCGCTCACCGGACTGCAGACGCTCGTCTACTTGCTGATCGCGACGCTGTTCGGGCTCGACCTGCGCCACGTCGACGCCGTCACCGCGATCGTATTCCTCGTGTTGACCGTCGCCGCGGTCTCGCCGCTCGGCGTGCTCGCGGCCGCGCTGTCGATGGTCATCAAGAAAACGGGACCGGTCGAGTACATCTCTACGGCGTCGGCGCAGCTCTTCGGCGGCGTCTTTCTGCCGCTTTCCGCGATGCCGTGGGCGCTGCAGCTCGTCGGGTGGTGTCTGCCGATCACGCACGCGCTGACCGGATTCCGCGCCGCCGCCGCCGGCGCGTCGCTCGCGAGCGTGCGCGGCGACGCGATCTGGCTGCTCGTCGCGTCGATCATTTTGATGCCCGTCTCGCTGCTGCTGTTCGCCGCCGCCGTCCGCAAGGCGCGCGTCGACGGCACGCTTGCGATGTACTGAGGTTGCAGGATCGGGACCAACGTCCTAAGCCCATTGGGACGCCCGGGACGTGTTGTGATTGCAAGCACGGGCATCCTGAGCCCAGGATGAGAAACGCGATTGTTAGGATGACACGGCCGGCCGCCGCAGCGGTCCTTGTCGCCTCCATGGGACTACCGGCATTTGCGGCACCGATCGAAATCGCGACCCTTGGGCGCGCACCGCTCATGGGTCAATCGACGAGCGCGTCCGAGCTGAAGTACAACTTCCGCAAGAACGAGCCGATCGTGCGCCGGGCTGCACAAGCCGTCGGACTCACGTCCGAGCAGTGGCAGCAATTCAAGCTCGCGATGGAAGTCGGCCGGCCCAATTGGGTCACCGTGCCGCGCCATCTCGACGCGATGACCTGGGCGTCGGACGGACGCGTGCACGTGCTGCACGACGTCATCATCCCGGCGAACCAGAAGGGGATCGAAGTCGATCTCAACACCGGCAGCCAGATCGTCGCCGTGTTCCTGCCGGCGAAGTGCGGCAACCTCTCCGTGCTCCGCCGCGCGCTCCCGCACGTTGCCGCGGTGAAGAACTTCCCGGTGCCGCATGTCGCGGCCGCCACCGCTCCGCCGCCCCCGCCGGCCCCCGCGCAAGACGTCGCCGTCGCTGCTCCGCCGCCGCCGCCGCCCGCGCCGGAGACCGCCGCCGTCGCCATCCCCGCTGCCGCCGCGAGCCACGGGCTCGGATTCCTCGCGCTGATCGGATTGCTGCCGTTCCTTTTCGGAGGCGGCGGTGGTGGGAACACGGGAGGAGGGACGACGGTCGTCGCCCCGCCGCCCTGCCCCTGACGCATGAGGCGTCGTAGCGAACGAAAGGAGTCGTAAGCCGCAGATGTTTCGCACCTCTTTCCTGAGCGCCGCCGCGACGATCATCGCGGCCGGCGCTCTCGCCGTACCGGCGGGCGCCGGTGCCGCGACCTCGCCGATCTCGTACGACGCGTTCCTCGCGAGCGCACGAGCGCCGTTCAAGCACAAGCAGCTCTTCACGTCGCCGCGCGTGAACAACGGCGCGATCTTCGTCTACATGCGCAACTCGCTCAACGGCTACCAGTTCGGGTGGCACGAGGGCCCCGGGACGCTGCATCCGGTCGCCGTGCTCAACGGCAACGGCGTCGCGCAGGGCGTCGACGACGCCGCGTGGCGGACGTATCGTCTCGCCGACGTGCTGGCGGCGAACAACGACCCGGTCAAAGCGGCGAATGCGGCGAGCGGCAATCCGTGGCTCCATCCTGCCGTGACGCTCACGCGCAACGACGCGGACCCTAGCGCCGCGTACAACGTCGACGCGTCGATCGAGACGCTGCAGCATCGCGGCGCGTCGCTGTACATCTGCGACAACGCGCTGCTCGGGCTGGCGCAGAAGATCGTCGCGGCCGGCGCCGCCGGCGGACGCAGCTCCGGCGCGGTGTACACGGACCTGCAGGCGCACCTCGTGCCCGGCGGGATGCTCGTGCCGGCGGGCGTGACGACGGTCGACGCCCTCCAGCAAGAACACTTCACGCTCTACGACGCAGGCGTCTGATGCGCTCCTCCGCGACGACGCCGAGCCCGCCGCCGATCGCGCCGCAGATCACGTCCATCGCGTTCCATTCGGGGCCTTCGTGCGAGCCGAGCCTGGCCTGGGCGATCTCGATCGCGCCGGAGTACGCGGCGACGAGCAGCACCGCGCGCAGCACCGGCCGCGTCGTCGGTCCCAGCGCCTTGTCGGCGGTGAACCCGACCAGCGCGAAGGCGACGATGCTGTACGCCTTGCGAAACAGCACGTGCAGCGAGAACTTCGGCGGCGACGTGATGTCGTATACCGCGTCGCTCGTCGCCAGCCAGAACAGCACGGCCGCTACGAGCAGTGCGACCGCGATCCAAGCCGCTCTCGCGCGGGGTGATGTCGCATGATTCGTCTCCATCGATGCGCCGGTATCGTGAGCGCTCCGGCGCTGGCGATCCTGCTGATCGCTGCCGCGCCGCAGGCACCGCAGAATGCAATTCAGGGTCCGCCGGGCGGCGTGGTCGCGGCACCGCCCGCCGCAGCCGGCATCGCACCGCCGCCGGCGGCCGCCACGGTCATCAACCCGGGCGACCAGCTCGCGATCGCGGTCTACGGCGACACCACGCTGTCGCAGACCGCCGTCGTGCAGGCCGACGGGACGATCCAGTATCCGCTGGTCGGCAAGGTCGCACTCGCCGGGAAGACGACGACCGAGGCGCGCGACACGCTGGCGACCGCGCTCGAGAAGTACGTTCGCCACCCGAACGTGACGGTCGCGATCGCGCAGACGGGACAGATCAACGTGCTGGTCCTGGGCAACGTGAAGTCGCCCGGGAAGTACGGCGTGCGCAGCGGCGCGCGGGTCAGCGATGCCGTCGCCGCCGCCTCCGGCGTCGGGTCGAGCAACGGTGAGTACCCGACGGCGCGCGTCTCCGAGCCCGACGGCAGCATCGCGAACGTCAGCCTGCAGAAGCTGCTGCGCGAAGGCGACGCCACGCAGAACGTCCCGCTCAAGGACAACGCGATCGTCTACGTGACCGGCGCCGATCCGATCCGCGTCCAAGTGCTGGGCGCGGTCGTGCGGCCGGGCAACGTCGAGGTCAATCAAGGCGACCGGCTCTCGATGGCGCTCGCGCGCGCCGGCGCCGAGGCCGGCGCCAAGCCCGACCTCACGCGCGTCTACTTGACGCGCAAGGATCCCGCGACGGGGAAGGCCGTGTCGTACCAGATCGACATGTTCCAGGCCCTGCAGCGCGGCGATCAGCGCTACGATCCCATCTTGCAGAAGGACGATACCGTCTACATCCCTGAGGCGCGTCAGGTGAGCCCGCTGCTCGCCGGCGTCCTCGGCGTCGTCGGCAGGCTCCTGGGCCTGTGACGACGTTGCCCGGTCCGGTTCGCTAAGGAGAGCAGAGAACGTGTACGAACGCCGCACCAACGGCGCGATGCAGCCCGCCGCCGTCGCCCCGACGCTGATCGCGACCCCGGTCGCACCGCCGCCGCAGCGCGCCACCGACGTCGATCCCGTCGCGCTCTGGCACCGCTTCATCGCGACGATGCGCCGCCGCCGCATCCTCTTCGCGTCGGTGTTCGGCGGGGTCCTCGCGCTCGTGCTGCTCGTCACCCTGCTGACGCCCAAGCGCTACACGACCGAGGTGAAGCTGATCGCCGGCAATCCTGGCGTGACGCAGAACGCGGCGCAGACCCAGACCGGCCTTCCGGTCCTCAACGCGTTCACGATGCCGTCGAACGCGCAGAGTGCCGAGACGTACGCCGAGCTGTTCAGCGAGACGCCGGTGGTGCAGCAGGTCATCGACGACCTCAAGCTCCCGACGGACGTGCGCAGCCTCAGCGGCGCGATCAAGGTCAAGCCCGTCACCAACACCAATATTTTGTCGCTGTCGGCGACGTGGAGCGATCCGAAGACCGCGGAGAAGATCGCCAACGAGTTCGCGACGGTCTTCATCGGCCGCGAGAGCGATCTGGTCGCCGGGCAGGCCAACACGCAGCTCGACTTCCTCTCAAAGCAGCTCCCTTCGGCGGAGCGGCATCTGCGCACGGCCGAAGCCGCGGTCAGCGCCTTCGAGACATCGCACAACATCGCCGACCTCGGCTCGCAGACGACCGCGACGGTCAACGCCGCGGCCGGGATCGACGCGAAGATCAACTCGATCGAGCTCGAGAAGCAGCAGTACGACGCGCAGGTGAGCTCGCTCTCGGGACAGCTCGCCGGGATGCGGCCCTCGACCAACAACGGCGGGAGCGTGGTGCAGAACCCGATCCTGCCGCAACTGCGCACCCAGCTCGCGCAGCTCCAGGTGCAGCTGCAGTCGGCGCAGGAGCAGTACACCGACCAGCATCCGACGGTGCTCGGTCTGAAGAAGCAGGTCTCCGCGCTGCAGAAGCAGATCGCGAAGACGCCGGCGACCGTCGTCGCCGCGGTCAACACGATCGCGAACCCGGTCTATCAGCAGCTCCAGCAGCAGCTCAGCGTCGCCCGCGCGACGAGCGCCGCCGACACCGCGCAGCTCGCCGTTCTGCAGCGCCAGCGCGCCGCGATCAACCCGCAGCTCGCCGCCCTGCCCGCGTCCTCGGCGCGCCTGGCGGAGCTGAAGCGCCGCGAGAAGCTCGCCGAAGACGTCTACACCGCGCTGCAGCAGAAGTACAACGACGCGACCGTCGCGCGCACCACCGCGCTCAGCGACGTCACCGTCACCCAACCCGCGTCGGCCGCGATGGCGACGAAGACGCCGCACGTCGCGTTCAACTTGATCGTCGGCACGATCCTCGGCCTGCTGCTCGCGCTCGGCACCGTCTTCCTCATCGATTGGTTCGACGGCCGG
>DASYFS010000176.1:0-3418 GCA_036498305.1 Candidatus Elarobacter sp.
CGTCGAGGTGCTCGATCCGGGCTCGATCCCGCGCAGCGAAGGCAAGGCGCTGCGCGTGCTCGACCGCCGCTGATCAGGCTGCGTTCGAGTCCGCCTGCCAGAGGTGGAACGCGTTTCCCTCCGTGTCCTTGCATGCGGCGAACCAGCCGTGCGTCGGCACCGGCGACTTGTCCGCCGCCTCGCCGCCGAGATCGCGAACCTTCGCGATCGACGCGTCGATGTCGTCGGTGTCGAGGTAGACGTTCGGATGTCCGGGCTCGCCGGGCGTCAACGCGGCTCCTTCGGCGTCGCTCACCCGTGCCATGCGGTAGTCCATCTCCGGCATGCCGGGGCCGAAGCTCCACCCGAACACGCCCTCCCAGAATCCCTGCGCGCGATCCACGTCCGTCGCGGATATCTCGTAATGGACGACTTCACCCTTGGCCATTGCGTAGTCTTCGCCTCCTATGTATCGCGTGATCGTCTTCTACGACGACGTTCCTGAATCCGATTCATACGCCGAGCACGTGGAGCTGTGCAAGCGCGTCCCCAATGGTGTCTTCCGTCACGGGAAGGTGACAGGCGCGCCGATGGGCGAGCCGGAGCATGCGTACTACGCCGAGTGGGAGTTCGCCGACAAGGCCGCGTTCGACGCAGCCGTGCGGAGCGACGAGTTCATGGCCTCGGGCAAGGACGCGTACAAGCGCGGCTTCCCGCAGCCGACGGTCGAGTTCGCCGAGCTCAGCTGAACTTCGGAGCGCGACGCTCGCGGACGGCGGCGACGCCTTCCGCGACGTCGGGGCCGGTCATGTCGAGGAACTCGATCGCGAGCGACGCGTCGAATGCCGGGCCGGCTGCGCGGAGCCAGCTGTTGAGCGCGAGCTTCGTGTGGGCGATCGCCGCCTGCGATCCGGCGGCGAGCCGCCGCGCGATCTCGAGCGCGCGCTCCTCCAGCTCCTCGGCGGGGACGCACAGCGAGACGAGCCCGATGCGCTCCGCCTCGACGCCGTCCACCGGCTCGCACAGCAGCAGGTGGTACTTCGCCTTCGCCATCCCGCACAGCAGCGGCCACACGATCACGGCATGGTCGCCGGCGGCGACGCCGAGCCGCGTGTGCCCGTCGACGATGCGCGCGGTCGGCGCGGCGATGCTGATGTCGGCGAGGAGCGCGACCGCGAGACCGGCGCCGACCGCGGGGCCGTCGATCGCGGCGACGATCGGCTTCCTGCAGTTGACGATGTTGTAGACGAGGTCGCGCGCCTCGTGGAACACGCGGAGGCGCGTCTCCCAGTCGCGGGCGATGTCCTCGACGAGGTCGAGATCGCCGCCGGAGCTGAATGCGCCGTCGGCGCCGCGCACGAGAACGACGCGCGTGTCCGGATCCCGGTCGACCGTCTGCCAGACCGCGGCGAGCTGCGCGTGCGCGTCTGCGCCGACCGCGTTCAGCTTCCCGGGCGTGCGCAGCGTGACGCGCAGGATCCAGTTCTCGGGACGGTCGACCTCGAGGCTCGTAAACTCGTCGTACACGTGGAAGAGCCTAACGTCCTCGTCGAGCGCGACGGCCGCGTCGGCATCGTGCTCATGAACCGGCCGAAGCAGCTCAATGCGCTCTCGGCCGATCTGATGGAGGCCGTCGTCGGCGCGCTCGGGGAGCTGGACGACGATTCCGATATCCGCGCGATCGTGCTCGGCGGCGGCGAGCGCGCGTTCGCCGCCGGCGCCGATATCAACGAGCTCTCGGCCGCGACGCCGGTGACACTGTACGAGAACCGCCGGCTCGACCGGTGGGACGCGATCCGCAACGTGCGGACGCCGATCGTCGCGGCCGTCTCCGGCTTCTGCCTCGGCGGCGGCTGCGAGCTCGCCATGCTGTGCGACCTGATCGTCGCGTCGGAGACGGCGAAGTTCGGCCAGCCGGAGATCAATCTCGGCGTCCTGCCCGGCGCGGGCGGCACGCAGCGACTGACGCGCGCGGTCGGCAAGGCGATCGCGATGGACATGATCCTCACCGGCCGGATGCTGTCTGCGCGCGAGGCGCTCGAGCGCGGGCTCGTCGCCCGCGTCGTCGCGAAGGAGGCGTGGCTCGACGAGGCGAAGCGCGTCGCCGGCGAGATCGCGGCGAAGGCACCGATCGCCGTGCGGCTGGCCAAGGAAGCGGTCGACCAGTCCTTCGAGATGCCGCTCGCCGCCGGCGTCGAGCTCGAGCGGCGCTCGTTCTTCCTCGCGCGCGCGTCGGAGGACGCCGGCGAAGGCCTCGAGGCATTTCTCGAGAAGCGGAAGCCCGACTTCACAGGCCGCTGATTCCGTCCCAGGGCGTCGCTTGCGATGCCGACCAAAGGAGGTCGTGTGGGCTTTGCCCGCACGACCGTTTAGAGTCAGGGGCGGGGCATGGTTCGGCGGATCGGGGCGATAGCCGTCCTCGCGGCGGCGCTGTTCGCGTCCACGGGAGTGGCGCGTGCCGACGCGCCCCCGGACGTGTTTTCGGGCGCCGGCGTCTTCGTCGACAACCCGCAGGACTTCCCGGACGCCGCGACGGTCGCCGGCTGGCTCCAGTCGGCGCACTTCACGTGGATCGCGCTGCACATCGACGACGTCGGCACGCTCGACTGGACCGACCCGACGTGGATCCCGACGATGCGCGCGCACGGCATCCAGGTCGGGATCTGGGGCGTCGAGAGCACCGACCCGATCGCAGGCGCGGCGATCGCCAACCTCGCGATCGACATGTACGCACCCGATTTCTACATCGCCGACGCCGAGGAGCCCTACATGGGCAAGAAGCGGTCGACGGGTTGGGGGCGTTCCGCGGTGTTCGTGCGGGCGTTCCGCGCGATGCAGCCGACGGTTCCGGCCGCGCTCGTCACGCTCGGCGCTGCGACGGCGCCGTACGTGTTGCCGATCGACTACGCCGCATGGCGGAACGCCGGGTTCGACCTTCTGCCCGAGGCGTACTTCAACCAGTACAAGGGGGATCGGCCCGATCTGACCGTCGCGCAGGCGCAGCGGGCCGGCTGGCCGCTCAGCGCCGTTCATCCGGTCATCGGCGTCTATCACCACTATCCGGCGGCGAACTACGTGCCGCTGCTGCAGAATCTGGCGACGCACGGCTTCTCCGTCTTCCTCGGCGACCAGATGAGCGCGGCCGACTTCAGCGCACTCTCGAGCGTCGCGGCGGCGACGGTCGCAGCGGGATAGATTCCTCCGCATGGCCGAGGTGGAAGTCAGGCGCGAGGGCGCGGTCCAGACGATCACGCTCAACCGCCCCGACGTGATGAACGCGTTCAACCGCGCGGTGCACGCCGGGCTGCGCGACGCGTTGAAGGAGGCGCGCGACCCCGAGGTGCGCGCGGTCGTGATCACCGGCGCCGGCCGCGGATTCTGCGCGGGTCAGGATCTCGGCGAGTTCACCGACATGCCGAACGTCGGCGACAGCCTGCGC
>DASYFS010000177.1:0-2471 GCA_036498305.1 Candidatus Elarobacter sp.
GTGCCGCCTGCTGTTCGTTGGTCTTGATCGGCCAGCCCGGACCGAGCACCTGCGGATGCGGGCTCGACTCCGATCGCTTCAGCCGAAGCGTCAGCGTATCGTCGTCGAGCGTGACGATCTCGCCCGCGCTTTTTGTCGTGCGCGCGTCGACCGGCGACTTCCCGAGCTTATGTTGCTGGCGCGGGAATGTATAGGTGTAGATCATCCGCCGCACTCGCGGCCCGTCGTCCGGGTCGCGCATCGGCGGGATATCCGCGCGCAGCTCGATCCCGCCGAGCGCTTCCGTGTCCTCGTTGACGAAGTCAAACGAGCCGATCCGCTCGGCGCGCTCGAAGACCGCCCACTGAACCGGTTTCGCCTCGCGGCGGTGGTAGCCGAGCAGATGCGCGAGAAGCCGCTTCGGGTCGCCTTCGGGGGCGTCGGCGAGCAATGCAGTCTGTAGCGCGGTGCGCTCGGCGAGCTCCTTGAGATCCTTCTCACTCGGCGCTTCGGGATCGACCGACGCCCGGTACGGAATCTCGACACCGAACTGCTGCTCCGCCTCGGCGCGCAGCCGCTGCAGCCAGCCGTGCAGCCCAAAGGTCGAGACGCAGTCCTCTTTGTTGTACGCGATGATGTCGTTGCGGACGGCGCCGTCGCGATCGAGCAGATAGCGTTCAAACGCGACGATGGAGTCGTCGCCTTTGCGAACGTCGGTGCTCCGCGTGAACCCGTAGAGCGGCTCGAGCTTCTTGATCGAGTAGCTTTCCTGCGACTGCGCGACCGCGCCGCCGACGACCGCGTAGAGATCGACCAGGACCTGACCACGCAGCAGCGCGTCGACCTCTTCCTCGCGCGTCCCGTGCCGCATCGCGAGCTTGCGCAGCGCGGTCTTCTCGTAGGGCGCGTAGTGGTAGACGTGCGCGCGCGGGTACTGCTCATCGTGGCGCACCAGCCAGTCGATGAAGTCTTCGAACGCCTTCTTCTCCTGGTCACGCGTCTCGCCCCAGAATCGCTCGTACCGCGGCGATGCACCGTCGACGTAGGCGCCGAACAGGTATTCGAGCCCGACGCCGGGCTCGTAGAGCGGGTCGCCCTCCATGTCGAAGTACACGTCGCCCTCGGCCGGCTCCGGAAGCAGCGCGAACCCCGCTTCCGGTTTCGGTTCCAGCAACTCGTACGTCGGGACGCCGGTCGCACGCTGCCGGAGCTGCAGCCCCGCTTGACGGCGCAGCTTTGCGAACGTCGTCTCGCCGATGCGCGGCGGTCGCCGATCCTCGGGCGCGGCGGCGAGCTCGACGACCGTATCCACGTCGCGCTCGCGCAGCCGCACGATTTGCGAGCGCCGCATCCCCGCGACGAGCGAGAGGTGGTCGACGCCGCGCCGCGCCGCGTCGCAGGTGTCGTCCCAAACGCACGCGGCGCAGGCACCGATGCGATCCGGGATCGTCGCAGCGTCGAGCGTGGCGACGACTCCTTCAAGCCGAGCACGCGCGGCGCGAACGTACGCGATGAACCGCGTCGGGTCGTACTCCGCCTCGCGGCCGTCACCGTAGAGCGCGGTGATCGCCGTCGGCAGCGTCCCTTGCACGCTCCGCACGAGATCGGCGTACACACAGAGTTGGACGACGAACGAGGCCCGCTCGCGCACCGCGAGCTTTGCGTCCGCGACGTCGTACGACCAGGCGCCTAGGTCGCTCGGTTCCTCGGTGCGCACCAGAAAGTCGGCGCGCCCGAGCCAGCGTCCGTCGATCAACGTCGCCTGATAGATGACGTCGGCGCCCGAGCGCATCAGCGCGACGGTCCGTTCCGCCGCCGCGCGCGTCGCGCGCACCGATCCGTCGCCCTCGTCGACCCGCGCAACGACGCGCCCGTCCGCCTCGAAACGCCGCAGCGCCTCGGCCTCGTGCAGCGCACCTTTCCGCGCAATGATCTCGAGCGCCGGATCCGGCGCCGGCGCCGCGATCTGCCGTTCTAGGGCAAGGGCTCCCAGCGCCAGCTTGTGAGGACAGGCGAGGAAGTCGTTCAGGTCGGAGGCCGCATACACGGCCTCACCGTCGAGCCGCAGCACCGTTCACCATCAAGGACATAGCGAGACGCTACGCCGTCATGGTGCCAACAGGGTGGCAGCCCCTGCACGCCGGTGTGGATTGTCACACCTCCCTGCGAAGGATGGGTCAGCCGTCGCAATCCGTGAAACGCCCCCCGAAGGGTCGACGCGGATGGTCGAACCGGGGGACCGATTGCACGATAGAGCGTTACTCCTACGCGCGGCACTGCGTATTCTGCCGTGGCTGCCGCTCGTCGTCGTGTTCGCACTGTTGCCCGCGGTCCCGACGCAGCTGCGCGCTCTCGATTTCGCCGCGTTCTACTGTGGTGGCCAGGTGCTGCGCGACCACGGCGATCCGTACCGCGCGGGACCTCTCGGCGAGTGCGAGCGCGCGCTCGCCAGAAACGGGCCGATCGGCGCGGGCGCGATCTTGCCCGCGCCG
>DASYFS010000178.1:0-4005 GCA_036498305.1 Candidatus Elarobacter sp.
CCCTCGTCGTCGCGCTGAGCGAAGTCGAAGCGCGACCCCGCAAGCCTCGCGGTCAAGATGAGGGGTTGCACCGCGACTTCGCGCGGCGCAACGACGAGGCCCCCTCGACAAGCTCGGGGTGACGCGGGGCATTAGGTGATCGCTACGACCACTTTGCCGAACTGATCGCCGCCGTCGACCTTGGTCGCGGCAGCGACGATGTCGTCCATCGGGAAGACGGAGTCGACCACCGGTTTGATGCTCCCGTCCCACATCGCGAGCATCTCGGTGAAATCACGCGGCGAGCCCATCGACGAGCCGAGCACGTCGAGCTGCTTCCAGAACACCGAGAACGGCCGCACCTTCCAGTCCCCGGTCGTCCCGCCGTAGCTGACGGCGCGGGCGCCGTAGCGCATCGCGTTGATCGCCTTGCCGAACGTCTCGCCGCCGACCGAATCGACCATCAGCGAGGGTCCGCCGTCGATCGCCGAGACCTCGCGCTCCCACTTCTCGGTCGTCTTGTAGTTGATGCCGACGTCGGCACCGAGCGCCTTCGCGCGTTCGAGCTTCGCGTCGCTCGATGACGTCACGATCACCTTCGCGCCGATCTTCTTGGCGAACAGCAGCGCGAACGTCTGCACCCCGCTCCCGATCCCCGGCAGCAGCACGACGTCGGCCTTGGTGCAGCCGCCGCGGGTGACGAGCGCGCGATACGCGGTGACGCCGGCGAGCGGCATGGCGGCGGCTTCGTCGTCGCTCAGCGAAGCCGGCGCGGGATGCACGTTTGCAGCCGGGACCGTAACGTATTCCGCCATCGTCCCCGGATGCGGCATCCCGATCACGTTCGCGTCGCGGCGCCAGATGCGCTCGTCGTCGCCCCAGTTCAGCGTCGGGTCGATCACGACGCGCGTCCCGACCGCGGGCCCTTGTGCGCCCGTGCCGTGCGCGGCGACCGTTCCGACGCCGTCGGAGCCCGGGATGGTGGGGACGACGATCCCCGGATAGAGGCCTTGGCTGATGAAGACGTCGCGGCGGTTGAACGCGGCGCGCGCGATCTTCACCAGGATCTCGCCTTCGGCGGGCGTCGGGTCGTCGACGACGTCGACTCCGAACTGTTGGGGACCGTGTTCGCGGTCGATGGCGTGGATTCGGACGGCTCGCATGCCGGGCGTTTTGCGCCGCATACCGGGAGCGCCTACCATGGGTCGCCAAGAAGCGCCGATGGAGCTCGGACCGCCGATCGCCAAGCGGCTCTCCCGCCTCGAGGTTCAGATCGAGGCGAATCGCTGTTTGAACTGCTACGACGCGCCCTGCATTCGCGCGTGCCCGACGGCGATCGACGTCCCGCGCTTCATCGGCCGGATCGCGACCGGCGACCTCATCGGCAGCGCGCGCACGATCATGGACGCGAACCCCGTCGGCGCGAGCTGCGCGCGGGTCTGTCCGACCGATCAGCTCTGCGAGGGCGCCTGCGTCTACAACGCCGACGAGAACCCGATCCGGATCGGCGACCTGCAGCGCTACGCAACCGACTGGGCGATCGCGAACGACGTCACGCTCTTCACCGCGGCGCCTCCGACCGGCAAACGCATCGCCGTCGTGGGCTCCGGCCCGGCCGGACTCGCCGCCTCCCGCGAGCTGGCGCGCCTGGGCCACGCGGTGACGATCTTCGAACGCGATCTCGAACCCGGCGGGCTCGACACCTACGGGATCGTTCCGTTTCGGCTGCCGGCGGAGATCGCGCTGTGGGAAGCGGAGCAGGTACGCCGGCTCGGCGTCGAGTTCCGCACCGGCGTTGCCGTCGGCGAGACGATCTCCGCCGATGACGTGCTCGCGCAGTACGACGCGGTGATCCTCGCGGTCGGAATGAGCGAGGTGCCGCGCCTGGGCATCGAGGGCGAGGACGCGGTCGGCGTGTGGGATGCGCTTGACTTCATTCGTCTCGCAAAGACCGGCGGCGATCTCGGCGAGCTCGGACAGACCGTCGCCGTCATCGGCGGCGGGAACACGGCGATCGACGCGGCGACGTGCTCGCGCCGGCTCGGCGTCCCCTCGGTGACGATGTTCTACCGGCGCGGTGCCGAGCGGATGACGGCGTACGACTTCGAGATCGAGTTCGCGAAGGTCGAAGGCGTCGAGTTCCGTACGTTCGTTCTGCCGAAGCGCATCGTCACGATCACCGGCCGCGTCGTCGGGCTCGAGCTCGTCTCGACCGCCGAGGACAACAGCGCGCGTCCGATCCCGGGGACGGAGCGCATCGTCCCGGTCGACACGGTGATCCGCGCGATCGGCCAGGGCCGGCACGTCGCGCTGCTCGACGCGTTCGGCGTGACGCACGACGTGAACGGGATCGCCGCGGTCGACGCCGACCTGCGGACCAGCAACCCGATGGTGTTTGCGGCCGGCGACTGCATGTTCAGGCCCGGCGGGACCGACGCGATGGTCGTCGAGGCGGCGCAGCGCGGGAAGCAGGCCGCATACAGCGCGGACCTCACCGTGCGCGCGGAGGTGCGCTGATGGCCGATCTCTCGATCAACCTCGCCGGGATCACGAGCCCGAACCCGTTCTGGCTCGCCTCGGCGCCGCCGACGAACTCCGGTTATCAGGTGATGCGCGCCTTCGCCGCCGGCTGGGGCGGCGCGGTTTGGAAGACGCTGGCGCTCGAACCGATCGTCAACGTCACCTCGCGCTTCGCCGGCCAGAACATCGGCACGTACCGGATGGCCGGGATGAACAACATCGAGCTCATCACGGACCGGCCGCTCGACGAGAACCTGAGCGAGATCGCCGAGTGCAAGGCGAAGTATCCCGACCGCGCGATCGTGGCCTCGCTGATGACCGAGTGCACGCGCGAGTCGTGGCACGCGTTGGTGCGGCGGTGCGAGGAAGTCCCGATCGACGGTTTCGAGCTGAACTTCGGCTGCCCGCACGGGATGTCGGAGCGCGGGCAAGGCGCGGCGGTGGGCCAGGATCCGGAGCTGATCGAGATGGTGACGCGGTGGGTGAAAGAGGCGGCGCACGTTCCGGTGATCGTGAAGCTGACGCCGAACGTTACCGACATCCGGTACCCGGCGCGCGCGGCTGCGCGCGGCGGCGCCGACGCGATCAGCATGATCAACACGATCAACAGCCTGATGGGCGTCGACCTCGACACCTGGCTGCCGATCCCGCACGTCGACGGAAAGTCGTCGCACGGCGGCTTCTGCGGTCCGGCGGTGAAGCCCATCGCGCTCAACATGGTTGGCGCCTGCGCGAAAGACACTGACGTCGCGATCCCGATCTCCGGAATCGGCGGGGTCGCCGACTGGCGCGACGCCGTCGAGTTCATGCTGATGGGTGCGACCAGCGTGCAGGTCTGCACCGCGGTGATGCACCACGGCTTCCGCATCGTTGCCGACATGATCGACGGGCTGAACTCCTACCTCGATCAGCGCGGCCTGGCGTCGGTCACCGAACTGATCGGGCAGACCGTGCCGCGGTTCGTCGACTGGAACGACTTGAACCTCGACTACAAGATCGTCGCGCGGATCGATCCCGATCTCTGCATCAAGTGCAACAAATGCTACATCGCGTGTGAGGATGCGGCCCACCAGTGCATCGACCGCCCCGAGGACCCGCGGCTGGCGCCGGTCGTCGACGAAGAGCATTGCGTCGGCTGCAACCTCTGTCAGATGGTCTGTCCCGTTCAGAACTGCATCGAGATGGTGCGCGTCGACGCCGGCGACACCGTCCACACCTGGAGAGAGCACCTATCAGTACCATCGTAAAGGGCGGGACGATCGTCACCGCGACCGACCGGTTCGTGGCCGACATCCTGATCGAGAACGGCACGATCGCGGCGATCGCGAAGTCGATCCCGAGCAGCGGCCACGAGATCATTGACGCCTCCGGCGCGTACGTGTTCCCCGGCTTCATCGATCCGCATACGCACCTCGACATGCCGTTCGGCGGAACGACGACCATCGACGACTTCGCCAGCGGCACGGTCGCGGCGGCGCTCGGCGGGACGACGACGATCGTCGACTT
>DASYFS010000179.1:0-1944 GCA_036498305.1 Candidatus Elarobacter sp.
TCGCCGTTTGCGCGTTGTTCGCCGTGCTCCGTGCGCGCGGCCGGGAACGCGCCGCGGCCGTCGCCGCACGCGCCGCGCGGGCGCGAGAAGAAGCGACGGCGGAAGCAGCGCGGAGAATCCTCGAGGCGGCGCGGACGGGAACCGAAAGCGTCCTCGCGACGCTCGGCGCGACGATCCGAACCGCCGTCGCCGCGATCGATGCGATCGCCGTCTACGAGGAAGCCGACGGCGTGCTCACGTGCGTCTTTGCCGACGGTGACCGCATCGCGTATTATGCCGGATCGCAGACCGCGCTCGGCGACCCGGCGTCGCCGGCCGCGCGGGCGATCGCGGTCGGACGGCGCGTGCGGCTCGGCGACGGTGGCGCGGCGCTCCACCCCGCAGACGGCGACTTGGTCGCGGTTCCGCTCGCCTGCAATCCGGGCCGCTCCTGCGCCGTCGTCGCCTGCGCGCGCAGCGTGCTCTCTGCCGTCGCCGTCGAGCGCATCGTCGCGTTCGCCGAGCTGACGTCGCCGGCGTACGCGATCGCGCGCGAACGCGACGACGATCGCCGGCGCGCCGAGTACGACGGCCTGACCGGACTGCTGACGCCGCGCGCGTTTCGCCAACGACTAGCAGCGCTGGTCGACGGCGCGCGTTTCGACCGGCGCGCACGCCTCGCGCTGCTATTCGTCGACACGGACCGCTTCAAAGAGTGGAACGACGCCTACGGCCACGCCAGCGGCGACTTGCTGCTGCGCGAGATCGCGCAGGTGCTGCGCGGCGCCGCGACATCCGAGCGCGACCTCGCCGCGCGCAACGGCGGCGACGAGTTCTGCCTCGTCCTTACCGCCGTGGGAAAGGCCGACGCCATCGAACGCGCCGATCTGCTGCGCGGCCGGATCGCCGCGCTCGACGTGCGAGGCCTGCATCAGGCCTCGGCGCGCGCGGAGGTCCGGATAACCGCCTCGATCGGCGTCGCCGCGCTGTGGGCGGACGCTGCGACGGCCAATGAGCTGCTGGAGCGTGCCGATGCGGCGATGTACCACGCCAAGCAGACCGGCCGCGACGGCGTCTCCTACCTCACCGTGCGAGGCGAGCTGACGCGGCTGGAGGTCCCGGAACGCCTCGCCGCCATGTCGAACGTCGGTCCTGATGTCCCCGAACGGAGCCGAACCGCGCGGTAGCGTCGCGCGGGTCGACGTGCTCCCGCATTTGAAGACCGCGCGCTTCGACCGCGCGCTCTCGTATCGCGTGCCGGCGGAGATGGAGCTGCGGGTCGGCGACGTCGTGCGCGTCCCGCTGGGACCGCGAACGGTGTTCGCGTACGTGCTGTGCGCGCCGTATGACGGAGCCGACGAGCCGGCGCTGCGCGACATCGTCGCGCAGGTGGAGGGGCCGCGTGCGTTCGACGCGGCGGGACTCGAGCTCGCGCGCTGGGTCGCTGACGAGTACGTCTGCTCGGTGCGCGAGGCGCTCGGTGCGGTCGTTCTCGCGGCGGCGATCCCGCGTGCGGTCGAACGGCTCGTCCCGCTCGGGCCGGCGCCGGATGCCGCGCGATTCAAGGTCGTCCCCGAGCGGTTGATCCGGCTGCTGTGGGAAGAGTTTCCCGCCGGGGTCGGCGTCGACGCGCCGCTGCGGCATCCCGACGCGCGCCGCGCTGCCGACCGGCCCACGTTGGTGCGCGCGATCGACGCGCTGCTGCGTGCGAAGGTGCTCGAGCGGCGGCGCACTGCGGCGAGCGCGCGGATCGGCGCGGCGACGGTGCGCGTCTTGCGCCGCGGCGACGCAGCGGTGAAAGGGAAGAAGGCCGAGGCGCTCGTCGCGCACGTCGCCGCGGTCGGCGAGCTGCGGCGCAGCGACGCCGTGCTGGCCGGGTTTTCGGACGCGGTGATCCGGCGTGCGGTCGCGCTCGGCGCGCTCGTCGAGGAGACGCGCGAGGTGCGGCGCGAGCGGACGGCGCGC
>DASYFS010000180.1:0-7816 GCA_036498305.1 Candidatus Elarobacter sp.
CCGCGACGTCTCTCAGCGTGTCGGGCCGCAGGTAGTGGTCTTCGGCGCCCGCGATCACGAGCGAGGGAACCGTGACGTCCTCGAGCAGGTCGTGCGAGTCGAGCCGCTGGGCCATCCCGCGGACGAGCTGCGCGCAGCCGCGCGGGTTTTGCCGCGCCATCACCGCGCGGCCGCGCTCTACGAGCTCGGGACGATCGCGATAGACCGACGGCGCGAAGTAGCGGGGGAGATAGCTCTCGATCGCGGGCTCCATCGTACCCGCGCGTTCGAGAGCGTCGGCGAGCGCGGTCCGCGCAGCCGCGAGCTGTTGCTGCTGCGCGATCGCTCCGGATGCGTTCGTCCCTGAAGCGTCGGCGGACAGATGGCTCGCCACCAGCGCGAGCCCAGCGACGCGCTCGGCGTACATCCGGAAGAACGCCATCATCACGTAGCCGCCGATCGAGTGTCCGGCGAAGGCGGCGCGTTCAATCTTCAGCACGTCGAGGATTCCGGCGACATCGCCGGCAAGCAGTTCCATCAACGCCGGGCCGTCGCTCGGCTCCGACTCGCCGCAGCCCCGCAGGTCGACGCGGATCACGCGCGCTTCACCCAGCGCCGGCAATTGCTCGTCCCACACCGTACGGTCGAGCGGGAAGCCGTGCAGCAGCACGAGCGGAACGCCGGAGCCGCCGGTATCGTCGTAGCCGATCCGGCGGCCCTCGATGTTCGCGATCACCTAGAAGTCGGTTTCCTTGAGGTTGGCCGCGGTGTTGACGTCGGAGAACACCTCGTCGATGACGACGGTATCCCCGGCGTAGGTCACGCGGCGCGCCGGCAGGTGCGTCGTCTTCGACAGGTAGATGACGCGCTTGGTCGCGCCGAGGCTGTCCTTGAACGGGACCGTGACGGTGTCGTAGGCGACGCCGGCGTAGGTCTCTTCTCCGTTCGTCGCGCTGGGCGCGCTCCGGATGTTCTCGGCCGTGTTCTCGAACGACGCCTCGTCGATCGTCCCACCGCGCAGGTCGACGGCGCGGCCGTCGTGGATCGAGACGGTCAGGTGGATCCCGGAGAGGAGCCCGCCTTGATGACCGCTGACGGTGTCGCCGCCCTTCCATACCGCGCCGCCGCCGCGGCCCGGGCCTCCGGTGATGTCGATCTTCGCGAAGTGCGGCTTCAGGTAGGCGTAGTGATAGGTGCGGTCCTGGACGTCGGTGCCTTTCGTCTCGTGCACCTTGATGTTGCACGTATAGCTCGGGATCTTCGCCCAGGTGTCGAGGAACGCCGCCGCCGGGCCGCTCGGCGCCGCGCCCAAAAGCGCGACGCCGAGGGTTCCGAGCAGCACGAGCTCAGCGCGTCGCACGGAGGTACGCGCTCGGGTTGATGGTGCCGAAGTTCGCCGGCGAGTACGGATCGGCAACGTACACCGCGTGCACGTCGACCGGCGGGATCGCGAGACCGTACTTCGTGTCGAACGCCTGGATGAACAGGTTGGCGATCGTCGCGTAGCCGGTGTTCGACGGGTGGAGCCCGTCGAGGCTGAAGAACCCGCCGCCGTACTGCAGCGAGGCGAGGTCGCCGTTCGAGTCGACCTGGAACGGCAGCCCTTGCGCGCGCAGCGCTTCGGCCGCGGTGAACGTCGCCGCCGAGTCGACCAGCGCCGCACCGGTCTGCTGCACCGCCGCGGCGATCGCGGCGTTGTAGGCGGCGTTGAGTCCCTTGACCTGCGCCGCGACCCCGTCGCTGATCACCTCACCCGCCCCGTTCGGATTCGAGGCCGTGATGAGCTGCGGGACCGGCTGCGACTGCAGAATCGCCGCGACCGTTTCGAGCAGCACCGGGAGCAGGAAGTAGCCGCCGGGGCCGAGGCCCGTCTGCTGGATCTCCGCCTGCGCGTACTGATGCGCCGCCTGATACGAGAGCGCGATCTTCTGCTGGACCGCCGGATTCTGCGCGACGACCGACGGCGGGAGGCCGAACTGCTGCGCCGCGCCGTTGATGATCGCAGCTTGGAGGAACGCGTCGAGGTTCTGCTCGTACGTCGGCTCGGTCGTCGACGCGACGGGATAGAACGTCGCCGCGCCGAGCACGTCGACGAGATTCGAGACCGCGACCTTTGCGCCGCTCGCTTGGAGCTGCGTGATGATGGTGGCGATGTCGGCGCCGATCGAGGCCGGGTTCGCCGGCGGCGAACCGCCGTTGGCGAAAGCGAAGTGGAGCAGGTCGTTCGAGCCGATGTAGACGGTCGCGAGCTGCCCGTGCAGCGAGACCGCCGCCTGCAACTGCGTCGTCTGCGCACCGAAGTTCGCGAGCACCGGATAGTACGACTCGCTCTCGCTGAAGACGAGGGTGTTGAGGCCGAGCAGCGCCGCCGGGAAGGCGGCGAGCTGTGCCGTCGGGACGCAGCTCGAGAGCGGCTGGAACATTGCGACGACTTCATGCGTCGTCGCGCCGGGGACGCCGACGTCATACGGCGTCACGTTCGGGTTGAGGCGATCGCCGAGCGCGCCGGTCGGCGAGAACGCGGCGGCGCGCTGGCCGACGCACGACGTCGTCAGCCCGGCGGGGAAACCGCTGCTGGTCTTGGCGAGGATGCCGCCGATGCCCGGCGGCGTGATGAGCGGCAGCGGTGAGGTGGCGGGGTTCTCCAGCGACGCCTGCGTGACGCCGTTGGCCTGCTCCCACAACAGCGCGAAGAACCCGTGCTCTTGCGTCTCTTGAACGCGCCCGATCGTACCGACGCCGGGCGCGGTCGCGCCGCCCGGGATGTCGGCGCCGGTGAGGCCGCCCGACTGCACGCCGGCGGTGAGGCTGTCGCCGACGCCGACGATGCGCGTCGTCGCGGAGACGGTGCTGCCGGGATTCGCATGGAACGGCGGCGCGGTGTACGGCGACCCGCCGCCGCCGCCGCACGCGGAGAGACCGAGCGCCCCGACGAGCGCCGCGGCGCTTACAATGCGGGCCCTCACAGCGGCAGCACCGTCGGCGAGCCGAGTCCGAACTGGATCTGGACGGTCGTCGCCTTGAGGCCGCCGCGGCTCGTCGCGATCGAGCTGCAGCTGGGGAGATTCTGACAGTAGAGGCCGGTGATTCCGAGTTCCTTATAGTTGGTGGCCCCGCCGGAGAGCACGGACATCTGCACGTACGTTCCCTTCGTGAAGTGATGGCTCAGCCCGTAGATGAACGTCGGCGTGTACTGCGGATACGGGTCGACCGGATTGTATTGGACCAGGCGCGACGGCTGAACGAAGAACGTCGTCGCCCGGCTTGCGCGGTACTCGAGATAGAGCAGCTCGAAGATCTGCGCCTTGTTCGTCTGATTGACACCGTTCAAATGGTTCAGCCACTGGGCGGCGACGGTCGCCGTCCCGAACATCCGCGGCGTCGCCAGAAACGGCAGCGTCAGCGGCAGCAGCCACTCCTGCTCGGTCCGCTGGCGAACGCTGACCGGGAAGCCGTTGTACTCGATCAGCCCCGTGTCGTCGTGCCCCGCAATCTTGGCGGTGTGCGCCAGATACGTCGGCGAGATGACGATCGGAAGCGGCCCGAGGGTGAAGAGATTCTGGTCGACGACGGTCAGGATCTGATCCTTGGTCGTCGCGTCGACGTTCCCGGTGTTCTGGTAGATCGTCGCCAGCGACGTGCCGGGGCCGGTGAAGCCCTGAACGTAGAACGGGACGTTCTTGTTGGAGAAACCGAGCGGAAACTGCTGGATCTCGTAGTAGCCGACTTGGAGCCGGTTCGTGCGCGAGAACGCGTAGCCGAACCCGGCGTCCATCCCGCCCGGCATTCCGCCGTTGAAGCCGGTGTTGCCGTACGGATACGCGAACGACACGTCGACGTTGTAGCTGAAGCCCTGCGGCAGGCTGGGCCGCCGGATCGGCGGATGCGGTCCGCCGACGGGGTTCGCTTGGGCGACGGTCTTCGCATCGGCGTCGTCCTGGTGCATCTCTTGTAGCGCGCGCCGCAGCGACGCGTTGGCGGGAGCGAGGAGCCCGGCTTGAAGGGCGCTGGCCTCGGCAGTATCCGCGAACGCGGCGAGCGGCGCGAACGCGATCGCGGCGCACACCAAAGCGCACGCGACCGCAGTCACACGTTGTCTCATGCGTCGGCGTTGCACCGGCCGCAGGAAGGTTCCTCCGGAAATCGACAAACGCGGCGAGCACATGCGCGCGGCGCGCGGATCGCGTCGCCGCGCTCGACGTCGCGGAGGCCGTTCCCTGCACAAAAGTTGCGCGAAATTGTGCTGCGTGGTATAAGGAAGGCAATCCATAGCCGGCGGTCGCTCCGCCGGTCGTCGCGCGCCCGCATACAAAGGGCGGGTGCCTGAAAGGTACGGTACGCTTACCGATGGCCGCTAAGAGAGCCGCGTCGAAGAAGAAATCGACGCGCAAGAAATCCACGCGCAAAGCCGCTGCCAAGAAGACCACGACCCGCAAGAAGGCAGCGCGCAAGACTTCGGCTCGCAAGAAGACCGCGAAGAAGTCGACGGGCCGCAAGAAGACCGCCCGCAAGAAGACGACCCGCAAGAAAGCCGCGCGCAAGACCTCGGCGCGGAAGAAAACCACCCGCAAGAAGACGGCGAAAAAGGCCGTCCGCAAGGCGACCCGCAAAGCCGCTCCGCGCCGCAAGGCCTCGAGCCGCAAGAAGGCCGCCGCCTAAACCACCCGCCCTCGTTGAGGGTCCGGAGCGCGTCGCGAGGAACATCGCGGCGCGCTTCTTTTTTTCCGGCGAGGCCGTGTATCTGGATCAGCTCCCCGATCTCTCCCGCGCGCGGCTGATCCGCGCGTCGGCTCGCGGCACCGCGATTCGCGACGGCGATCGCGCCGTCGCCGTCGCCTTCGTCGCCGACGGATCGCTGCTCGCCGGCGATACGCTGGTGCGCTTCGACGTGGCGCGCGGCGAAGCGCCCGCACGGCGGCTGTCGGATGCGTTCGCGGCGACGGGAGCGCGCAACGTGTGGTTCTACGGCGGCGATGAGGTGCTGCGGCGCGCGGCGGTGGAGTTGGATCTGCAGCTGCGCGTTGCGGGCGGGGCATTCGTGCGTCGTGCGCCGGCGGCGGACGTCGAGGCCGTGGTGTTCCGGCCGCCGGCGCAGCGGGATCGGATGACGTTGCCGGAGCTGCTGCGCGATCACGCGCCGGGGTTCGGCGCGCCGGTGGTCGAGGTCGGTACGATCGACGGCGAGCCGGCGGGGATCGTTGCGGCCGAGGTGCTCGATGCGACGTGGACGGAGCTGCGGGTGTTCGTGCAGCCGGCGCTGCGGGGGCGCAAGTACGGCGCGGCGTTGATGGCGGCTGCGGCGGACGGGATCGAGGCGACGGGGCGGCGCGTATGTGCGGGGATCGAGGGGCTCGCCGGGCGAGAGCGCGCGATGCTCGAGGCGGCGGGGTTCCGGCTGGCCGACTACTACTTCCTCGGCACCAAGCGCTAGCGCGGCGAGCGCTGCGACAAAAGAGGTATTGCATTGATATCAATATGTTGATATAAATAGCGCGTAGTCACTCTCGCTCAGGAGCCCCTCCCCACCATGCTCACCCTTGCCCCCATCGCCGCCCTCGCCGCCACGGTCGCCGTGTCGACGACTCCGAGCGCTCTCAATCAGTATCCGATCGGCGTCACCCGCTGCGCCGTCGTCGAGACCCAGCAGACCCTTCCGTTCGACGGCGTCGCGCCGGGCTATACGACCCTCGACGTCTCGTTCGTGAACCACGCGCTGGTCACGGCCAAAGACGTCCGCATCACGGTCAACTACGGCGGCGTCTCGCAGACGATCGACGACCGCGGGACGTTCTCGCCGAACATCGCGATCGAACACAACTTCGGCACGGCCGCCTCGGCCGGCGAAGCGCCGGCGTGCTCGGTCGCCGCAGTCACCTTTGCGGACGGCAGCACCTGGCAACCGCAGGTCTAGCAAAGACCCGCAGGATGGTCGGCGTGGCCGGGGGGGAAACTCCGGCCATGGCCGACCGCCGCGAGCTCGAGGAGCTGCTCGAAGACCGGGACGTCTCCTCGCATCTGCTCACCAAGCTCAAGCACGCGCAGCTCATGTCGCGCGCCGCGCTCGAAGACGAGCTGGCGCGCATGGACCTCACGATCTCGCAGTTCCTCGCTCTCGCCACGATCGAGCGGAACCCCGAGATCTCGAGCGCCGAGCTCGCGCGGCAGAGTTACGTCTCACCGCAGGCGATGATGACGATCGTCGCGCGGATGGAGACGGCGAAGCTGATCGTCCGCAAGCCTTCGAAGCGCGGCGGCCGCGCGCTGCATCTCGCGCTCACCGCCGACGGTGCGCGGCTCCTCGAAGAAGGACGCGTCCACGCGGGCGCGATCGAGCGTTATCTCGTCGACACCCTCGGCGCCCCGGAATACCGGCGGCTGCTCGAATCGCTCGACACCATCACCGCAGCGCTCGGGAGCTCGGAGACGACGCGCACCGCGCCGTGGCACAGCTACGCTAGAGCGGATGCCGGCGCGCCGGCTGCTCCACCGGCGCGGCAGCGAACGTCACGACCTCGGTAAGCTGCAGCGCGCTCGTCAACGTCGCGACGTCGAGTCCGGCGCCGGGTCCGTTGAAGAACGGCGGATCCTGCTCGGGCTGACACCCGCCGTTTTCGTTCACGCCCGTGACCGGGCCAAGCGCGAGTCCGGCTGCGGCCGCGATCGCGCCCGCACGACGGCGAGCGTCGGCGATCGCCTGCGTGCGCGCCGTCTCCTCGAAGGTCGCGCAATCGTCGAGGCGCGGTGCGAACTGCACGTTGTCCAGCGCGAGACCGGGATGGGCGCGGACATAGTCGGCCGCAGCCGCCGCGATCCGCTCGAGCTTTGCGCGGCTCGCGCCGGTGATCGTTCCGCGCACCAACGTCTGGCCGTTGGAACCGTTGCCGAAGCCGCCCGGCCCGAGGATCGGATCTTCGACGCCGGCGGAGCGCATCGCGCTCAGCACGTCCTGCTCGTCCGCGATGCCGCGCGCATACGCGAGGAAGCGCACCGTGCGGACCGGGACGCGGACGCTCGCACGCCCCAGAACCGTGATGCCGGCGGCGGGACCCGTCACAGGTTGACGGACCGGGACGGGGACCTGCGCGCCGGCCGCGAGCGGGAACAGCACGAGGACCGCGATCGCAATGCGCGTTTTCATCGTCATCACCCCTTCGTCGCACGGGCGACGGCTCCGGTTCAGCCGAGCAGACGCTTCAGGAACGTCTCGTGCTTGTACGACTGCGAGCGCCCGAACTTGACGACGACGGCGTCCTCGCTCGGGATGACGTACATCGCTTGGCCACCGGCACCACTCGCGTAGACCAGATCGGGGACGGCGGGAAGCGGGCTGAGCCACCACGCGAGGCCGTAGCGCGGGTTCGCCGCCGATCCGGTGAAGCAGCGCGTGAGCGCGGCCGCCGAGACGATGCGGCGCCCGAGCCAGTCGCCGCGGCGGCGGACCAGCAGACCGTACTTCAACCATTCGCGCGCGGTGAGGAACGCGCCGGTCGGGAGCGGCTCGCTGCCGTCTTTCAACTTGCGCCACGCACCGACGTGCAGGCCGATCGGATCGAGGATGCGCGAGCGCAGGTACGCGTTGGGCGTCAGCGCGTGCGGCGCGAGCTTGCGTTCCAGGACGGCGCCGAATACTTGCAGCGGGATCCCGCCGTAGGTGAAGCGCGTGCCGGGCGGGTCTTTCAGCTCGGCCGCGGCCGCAGCGGCGAAGGTTGGCACCGTGTTGCCGAGCCCGCCGAATCCGATCCCGGCGGTGAGCTGCAGCAGCTCGCGCAGCGTGACCTGCGCTTTTTCGCCCTCCGCCCATTCCGGCAATGTCGCGCCGACGGGCTCGTCGATTGTC
>DASYFS010000181.1:0-3798 GCA_036498305.1 Candidatus Elarobacter sp.
CCGAGCTGGGCGCCGACAACGTCGTCGAGCACGACATCGTCATGTGGGCGGAGGACATGTCGTTCATGCAGGAGGAGCGGCCCGGCGCGTACTTCATCGTCGGAGCGCGCGGCGGCGCCGCCTCGGCGTACCCGCACCACAACGCGAAGTTCGATATCGACGAAGGCGCGCTGGAGATCGGATACCGGATGATGGTGGCGCTCGGTCTGCACGGCTGAACCGGCTGTGGGGCGCGGCACTTCTGCGAGAAATCCCACGAAGCACTCAAACTTTTCTCAGCGGGCGAGCGTATTGTCGTTGTAGCACCGGTTTCAACGAGAGGTTGTTTTCGTGTACGCACCCCAGACGCTCGCCGCTCCCGCTCCGATCTCCGTTCGGCTCATCGGCGTTCTCGATGCCGATCTGCTCGCGGCGTTCGGAACCCTCGAGCGCGGTCTCGTGGGCGCCGCCGGCGCGACGGTCCTCGTCGACGTACGCGACGTCCACGCGCTCGGGGACGACGAGATGATCGCCCTGATCGACGCGGTGCGCAACGCGCGAGCGCAGGGCCGCGACGTCCGCCTGGACGCGCGCAGCCTGGCGTGGAAGACGCAGCTCAAGAAGAATCTTGCCGCGCACCCGCCGGTCACCGCGGAACTTCGTTCCGACGTGCGGCGAACGGTCATCATCGCGCACAGCCAGGGGAAGCACAAGGGCCGCTGAGGGCGACGCCGGCTGGCCAAACGTAGCGCCCGGCAACCCCGGCGTCCGCCCTCGTGGCAGGTCGGTCCGCCGGCACGTGCGCCGTTTGTCGAATGACGGGTGCGCCCGTGTGGCCTATCGTTGAAGATTCAATGCGCCCGGAAGAGCACGACGCGTGCGGGGTCGGCTTCCTCGCCGACGTCGCCCGGCCCGCGAACCACGACGTTGTCCGTCTCGCCCTGGCGGCGGTCGCCGCGATGGAGCACCGCGGTGCGCGCGCGGCCGACGGCCGCACCGGTGACGGCGCCGGGATCCTGCTCGAGACGCCGCGCGCGCTGTTCATGCGCGAGCTCGGCGTCCATCAGATTCGCGTCCCGGAGCGTCATCTCGCCGCCGTCTGCGTGTTCTTGCCGACCGAACCCGGGCTGGCCGCCGCGCTACGCGGCCGCGTCGAAGCAGCGGTGCGCTCCGAGAACGTCGCGCCGATGCGCTGGCGCGTGCCGGCGGTCGACCGCGCGATCCTCGGCGCGCAAGCACTCGCCACCGCACCGTCATACGAACAACTGATCGTCGACGTCGGGCCGGGCAACGCGCGCGAGCGAATGCGCAGCGTGCGCCGCGCCGTGATCCGGACGCTGCGCGAGGAAGGCGATGCCGCGACGCTGGTCAGCGCCGCGCCGACGACCGTCGTCTACAAAGGGATGCTCTCCGCGAGCGATCTCGGACCGTATTTCGCCGACCTGCGCGATCCCGATATCCGCTCGCGCTTCGCGGTCTTCCATCAGCGCTTCAGCACCAACACGGCGCCGCGCTGGCGCCTCGTGCAGCCGTTCGGGCTGATCGCGCACAACGGCGAGATCGACACGATCACCGGGAACCGCGCTTGGATGCGCGCGCGCGGCGTGCAGTCGCCGCGCTGGGCGAGCGACTCGCTCGACTTCGACATCGCGCTCGACGCGATGGTCGGTGCCGGCTACCGCGTCGACGAAGCCGTCGACCTGATGCTCTCGCCGGCGATCGACGACGACGACAAGCTGCGCGCGTATTACGATGCGCACGTTCCCACCGTCGAGCCGTGGGACGGGCCGGCCGCGATCGTCTTCTCCGACGGCGACGTCGTCGGTGCGGCGCTCGACCGCAGTGGTTTTCGGCCGATGCGCTGGTGCCGGACGGAGTCGGGATGCGTTCTGGCAGCCTCCGAAGCCGGGGTCGTCGATTTCGGCGACGATCCGATCGTCGAGCGCGGACGGCTCGGGCCCGGCGAACGCATCGTCGTGCGCTTCGCGACCGGCGAGCTGCTGCGTCCGGCGGCGTTTCGCGCGCTGCGTCGTGAAGGGTCGGACTTCCGCGCGACGGTCTCCTCGTGGCGCTTCGAGCAGCCGGCGGAGTCGCCGTTCGGCGTCGACGCCGCGGTGCTGCAGCGCGATCTCGTCCGCTTCGGCTACACCAAAGACGAGATGGGCGCGATCGTCTCGCCGCTCGCCGGCGGTACCGAGCCCGTTTCTTCGATGGGCGACGACGCCGCGCTCCCGTTCTTCTCGCGGCGACTGCCGGTCACCGAGTATCTGCGCCAGCGGTTCGCGCAGGTCACCAACCCGCCGATCGACGCGCTGCGCGAAGGGTTCGTCTTCGACATGCGCGCGTGGGTCGGGAGCGGTGCGACCAACGGCGACGTTCCGGCGCTGGGGAGCATCGTCGCGGTCGACACCGCGATCCTCGATGAGGGCGCGTTCGACGCGTTGACCTACGACGCGCGGCTCGTTCCGCACCGCATCGTGCTCGACGTCGGCGATCTCCCGCTGCGCGCACGGGTCGCCGCGATCGCCGGCGAGGCGGAACGCGCGGTCCGCGAGGGCGCGAGCTATCTCGTCCTCGACGATCGCAGCGCGACGCTCCCCGTTCCGGCGGTGCTCGCCTGCGGCGCGATCCACCAGCGGCTGACCGACGCCGGGCTGCGCATGCAGGCGTCGATCGCGGCCTGCGACGGCTTCGCCCGTGATGCCCACGGCTGCGCCGCGCTGATCGCGGCCGGCGCGAATATCGTCACGCCGTGGCTCGCGGCGCGGGCCGCGGTCGCCGAGGCGTCGAGCGCGACGCCGTTCCTCGACGCGCTGCGCACGGGGCTGGTGAAGATCCTCGCCAAGCTCGGGATCTGCACGCTGCGCTCGTACGTCGGCGCGCAGACCTTCGAGGTGGTCGGGTTCAAGCGCGACGTCGTCGCGCAGTGCTTCCCGGGGATGGCCGCGCACGTGCCGGTCCTCGGCTACGAAGAGCTCGAAGACGACATCCGCGCGTGGGCGCAGCTCGCCGAGGAGAACGCCGAGCCGCCGCAGCGCGGGCTGTTCCGCTTCCGCCGCGACGGCGTGCGCCACGCCTTCGATCCGCCGCTGCTCAAGGGGCTGCGCAAGACGATCATCGCCCGCGACGAGGCCGCCTTCCTCAAGCTCTCGGATGACCTCGAGGCGCGCGAGGCGCTGAACCTGCGCGACCTGATCGAACCGGTTCCGATCGGCGAGCCGGTCGCGCTCGGCGAGGTCGAGCCGGAAGACGCGATCCTGGCGCGGTTCGTCACCGCCGCGATGTCGCTCGGCGCGCTCGGACCCGAGGCGCACGACGCGGTCGCGCTCGGCGCGAAGCTCGCGGGAGCGCGCAGTAACGGCGGCGAGGGCGGCGAGGATCCGAAGGCGACGCTCAACACCATCAAACAAGTAGCGTCGGCGCGCTTCGGCGTCTCGGCGGAGTACCTCGCGACCGCCGAAGAGCTCGAGATCAAGATCGCGCAAGGTGCGAAGCCCGGCGAAGGCGGGCAGATCCCCGGCTTCAAGGTGACGGCTGAGATCGCGCAGCTCCGCGGTGCCGCGCCGGGGCAGCAGCTCGTCTCGCCGCCGCCGCATCACGACATCTACTCGATCGAGGATCTCGCGCAGCTCATCTACGATCTGCGCCGTGCGAACGCCAAGGCGAAGATCGCGGTGAAGCTCGTCGCGCAGTCGGGGATCGGCTTCGTCGCGAGCGGCGTCGCGAAGGCGCGCGCCGACGTCGTGCACATCGCCGGCCACGACGGCGGGACCGGCGCCTCCCCGCTCGGCTCGATCAAGCACGCCGGGCTGCCGTGGG
>DASYFS010000182.1:0-2050 GCA_036498305.1 Candidatus Elarobacter sp.
GGTCTCGTCGCCGACGGGCTGCCGGTGCTGATGACGACGCACGATCTCGAGCGCGCGCCCGAGTGGTTCGACCGTCTGATGGTCGTCGACCGCCGCATCCTCGCCGACGGGAAGCCCGAGGAAGTGCTGCAGTCCGGCGCCTATGCCGGTATTCGCGAGCACACGCACACCCACGGGCACCGGCGATGATCGATCAGCTCCTCGCGCCCTTTCAGCTCGACTTCATGCAGCGGGCGTTTCTCGCGGCGATCGTCGTCGGCGGTCTGTGCTCGACGCTGGGGACCTACGTCGTGCTGCGCAAGCTCTCGTTCATCGGCGACGGGCTCGCGCACGCCTCGTTCGCCGGGATCGTGATCGCCTATCTGCGCGGCGGCTCGTTCTGGGTCGGCGCGACGATCGCGACGGTCGTCACGGCGCTGGGGATCGGGTTCGTCCACCGGCGCGCGAAGGTCTCGCTCGACACGGCGATCGGCGTCCTCTTCACCGGCGCCTTCGCGCTGGGCATCTTCCTCATGTCGCGCTCGACGCGGGCGACGATCGATCTGCAGAGCTTTCTGTTCGGGAACATCCTCGGCGTCTCGCGCGACGATCTGCTCGTCGTCCTCGGCCTCGGGCTCGTGATCGCGCTGATCGTCGGCTGGCTCTGGCGGCCGCTGCTCTACACGTCGTTCGATCCCGTCGTCGCCCAGGCGGCCGGGTTGAAAGAGCGCTTCGTCGACGATGCGCTGCTGGTGGTTCTCGCGCTGACGATCATCGTCTCACTGCAGCTCGTCGGGATCATCCTCGTCGCCGCTCTGCTCGTCACCCCGGCCGCCGCGGCGGCGCAGTTGACGCGCCGCTTCGTCCCGATGATGCTGCTGTCAGCCGGGTTCGGGATCTTCGCGGCGGTCGGCGGCCTCTATGCGTCGTACCAGCTGCAGGCGTCGAGCGGCGCGACGATCGTGCTGCTCGCGACGCTGATCTTCTTCGCCGCGCTCGGCGTCAAGGCGCTCAGGACCCTCGCAACGCGTCGACCGCAGCCCGCTCCTTGAGGGTGCCGATCCCGCTGACGGCGTCGTAACCGGGTCGCACCGTGCAGCCGTCGGGCTGCAGCGCTGCGCAGCCGCGCACGAGCGGCGTCGGCGTCGGGAGCACGCCGTGGAAGTTCTTCGGCAGCGGCTTGCGGCGCGGCCGCAGCGTGTTGTCTTTCCAGCCGCGGTCGTTCTCGAGCTGCACGTCACGAAACGCCGTCGGTGACGCCTTCGCGAGCACGTAGAGATCGCCGGCCGTCACCAGGCGCCGGTTCGGCCCGACGAGGCTGTTGATCGCGGCGAGCTGTGCGCCGACCAGCGACGCGCTCTCGCTCGTCCCGCCGACGCCGCCCAGGCCGTAGCCGTGCCAGTAGACGCGCAGATGTCCCGATGCGTCGGCGGAGACGTCCGGAACGATCCGGTTGTGGACGTAGCCCGTCGAGAAGACGAAGTCGCTCGGCGCGTCCTGCCAGGCCGGTCGCGGCTCGTTGGATATCCCGCCGCCGCCGGCGTGCTCGGCGTCGTTCCACGGTCCCTCGTCGGCGACGCCGTCGCGATCGCCGAGCTGCGTCCCGCCGGCGCAGATCACGTACGCCGAGACGCACGGCCACGTCACGCGCGGCTTCTCGATCGCGGCCTCGCGGTAGCCGTAGGCGCCGTCGTCGCCTGACGGCACGACGACCGGGATCCCGCGCACCAGCGCCTCGAGGATCGGCAGCGGCGTCGGCCCGTAGCGGTCGCTCGCGACGGTGTCGACCGGCCCGACGGTGAACGGGAAGACGATCACGGTCGGATCCAGATCGAGCGCGCGTGCGAGCGCGAGCGTTCCGTCGTTGCCGCCGGAACAGACGTCGTCGTACTGCGCGATCGTCTCCGCCAGCGGTGCCATCGTCAGCGATGCGGCGACGTCGAGGGCCGGCTCTTGGCCGCGATCGTCCCGGCCGCAGTCGGTCGACGCCGATTTGAACGCGAAGGCGCGCTCGCTGACGCGCGCGAGGCTCGCGCCCGGCGGCGGCGCGTCGTCGGGCGCGAGGAACTTC
>DASYFS010000183.1:0-10116 GCA_036498305.1 Candidatus Elarobacter sp.
CCTGATCGCCGACGCGTTCGTCTACACGATCGCGCTCGAGCTGCTCTTCCCGGGAACGGCATACGAATTCCAGCTCGGGTTCGCGCTCGTGGGGCTCGCCGCGGCGCTGATCGGCGCGGCACGGCTGCCGCTGCCGCGCACGCTCTCCTCGACCCTGTGCTACCTCGGGATCGGCGCGGTGACGCTGTCGCTGCCGCCGCTGCTCCCGCACGAGCGTCTCGTCAACGCGTTCTCGATTGAGGCGGCGATCCTCGTCGCGCTCGGGCGCCGCACCGCCGACAAGGCGATCGCGGCGGGAGGCGGCGTCCTGCTCGCGTTCGCCGGTTTCGCGGTCGTCGTCACGGCATGGTCGGCCGCGCCCGGAAACGGCGTCTTGGGCGACGCCACGGTCGCGCTCGCGGTGTGGATCGCTGCCGCCGTCGCCGCATGCTACCGGGGTCTGGGCTCGTTCGCTGCCGAGACGCGCGCGCTGCGCATCGCGGCGAGCGCGGCGGTGAATGCTGTCGTGGTGATCGCGCTCTGGCGCGTCGCGCTCGATGCGTTCGGCGGCTCGGTGCTGGTGCAGGCGATCCCGAGCGGCTCGCAGCTCGCGATCTCGCTGCTCTGGGGAACCTACGCGGCGGCGTTGCTCGCCTTCGGTTTGCGCCGCGCGGCGGCCGACCTGCGCTGGCAGGGTCTCGCGCTGTTCGCGGTCACGCTGCTCAAGGTCGGCTTCATCGACCTCGCCTCGCTCACCGCCGAGTACCGCGTTGCCTCATGCATCGGCCTGGGCGTGGCGATGGTCGTCGCCTCCGCGCTCTACACGCGGGCCGTGATGCGGCAGCGCGTGACGGAGAGCGCGGCGTGAGCCTCGACGCCGGCGCGGCGTGGGCGGCCTGGACGACGGCGTTGCCCGTCGTCTCGGCGCCCGCGCCGGACGCGCGCTACCTGCGCGCGACGATCCCGTTCGCGATCGCGCCCGATGCGAACGGGGACTATCCCGATCTGCGCGTCGTCGACGCCCGGGACAACGAAGTCCCCTACGTCATCGACCCGCAGCGGGCCGCGGCGCCGCCGCGGACGCTGACGCCGATCGACACCGGCTTCGTCCCGCACCGGTGGACGCAGGCGGTGTTCGACCTCGGGCCCGAAGGCTCGCTCGTCGGCACGATCCGCTTGTCGGTCGACGAAACGCGAAGGGAGACCTACCTGAACAACGTCGCGCTCGACGCGAGCGACGACCGGACGACGTGGCGCGTCGTTCGCGACGACGCCGTTATCTATCACGTCGACGGTCACGGCTGCACGACGATCGCCTTCCCGCCGTCGCGATCGCGCTGGCTGCGGGTGCGCGTCCTCGACGCGCGCTCGCCGTTCCCGATCGACGGCGCGATCGTCGAGCGCGGTGATCTCCCGATCCCCGAACCCGGCTTGGCGCCGTTGCCGCTCGACGCGATCCCGGCCGACGCGACGGCGGCGGACGCGGTGCCGAATCGGCAACTGTGGCTCGTGACGTCCGCGACGCCGATCCGGCCGTCGGCCGTCGCCTTTTCCGGCGGCACCTCCACGTTCGAGCGGCACGTCATCGTGCAGAGCAGCGACGAAGGCGTGAGCTGGGATACCGCAGGCAGCGACATCATCGCGCGGTGGCCGGACGGCGGGAAGCAAACCTCGTTCGTCTTCACCGAACGCACGGCGCGCCGATGGCGGATCATCGTCGAGAACTTCAACGACCGGCCCATCGCCGGGCTGCGGCCGCAGTTGCTCGCCCGAGCGCACACGCTCGTCGTGCCGGCGGGATTCGGCGCTCCGTATCGCGTCCTGAGCGGAAATCCGGCCGCAAGCGCGCCGGTGTACGATCTCGGCGATCAGCTCGCGCACGCGCGCTGGACCGCGGCGCCGGCGACGATCGCGACGGTGCCGCTCGCGATCCGCACGCAGCCCCTGACGCCGCGCGGCGCTTCCGCCACGCTCTTGACCGCGGTTCTGACCGCGATCGGCGTCGTGCTCGGCGCCGTCGCGGTGTGGACGCTGCGCGGCGGCGAGGCATCCGCGTGAGCGCGCGCTTCGACACCATCTGGTACAACGCGTCGCTGGCGACGATGTCGGCAGGCGGCGCACCGTACGGTGCGATCGCCGACGGTGCGATCGCATCGCGCGAGGGGCGCATCGCGTGGGTCGGGCCGCGCGCCGAGCTCGGCGCGAACCCGCAGGCGCTCGCGGCCGACGCGATCGACGCCGGCGGCGCGTGGATCACGCCGGGCTTGGTCGACCCGCACACGCACCTCGTGTTCGGCGGAGATCGGATCGCCGATTTCGAGCGGCGCGTCGCCGGCGAGAGCTACGTCGCGGCGGCGCACGGCGGCAGCGGGATCGCGCACACCGTCGCAATGACGCGCGCCGCGGACGACGCGACGCTGCTCGACGCCGCGGTGCGCCGCATCCGCACGATGGCCGCGAACGGCACCACGACCGTCGAGATCAAGTCCGGCTACGGCCTCGACGTCGAGACCGAGCTGCGCCTGCTGCGCGTCGCCCGCCGCGCCGGTGCGGCCGCCGGCATCGAGGTCCGCACGACGTATCTCGGCGCGCACGTCGTCCCGCCCGAATACGACGGCCGGCGCGACGAGTACGTGCGGCTCGTCTGCGAGACGATGCTCCCGCGCGTCGCCGCCGAAGGCCTCGCCGACGCGGTCGACGTCTTCTGCGACACGATCGCGTTCTCGCCGGCGGAGACGGCGCGGATCCTCGACGCGGCGCGCCGCAACGGCCTCGCGGTCAAGGTGCACGCCGATCAGATCGACGACACCGGCGCCGCCGCGGTCGCGGCCGCACACGGCGCGCTCTCCGCCGACCACCTCGAGCGGACCGGCGAGAGCGGCGTTCGCGCGCTCGCCGCGTCGGGAACCGTCGCGGTCCTGCTGCCGGGCGCGTACTACTATCTGCGGGAGACGGTGAAGCCGCCGGTCGCGGCGCTGCGCGCGCACGGCGTTCCGATCGCGCTCGCCACCGACTGCAATCCGGGCACCTCGCCCGTGCTCGCGCTGCCGGCGATCCTCAACCTCGCATGCGTGCTGTTCGGGCTCACCCCCGAAGAAGCGGTCGCCGGCGCGACGCGCAATGCGGCGCGCGCGCTCGGGCTCGACGACCGCGGCGAGCTGCGCGCCGGCCTGCGCTGCGACCTCGCGTTGTGGCGCGCGGCCTCGCCTTCGGAGCTCTGCTATTGGCTCGGCGCCTCGCCGTGCATCGGCGTCGTCGTCGCGGGCGAGCCGCGCTGAACGCCGACGATAAAGCGTAGCTTAAACTTTGCTGGCGCCCTCCTGAGACGCCGGGCGTCCTAAGCATCCGTTCCCACGCTATGTCGACAGGAGGAGCGGATGAAAGCACTACGGATATGCGGCGTCTTTCTCATGACGAGCCTCACCGCGTGCAGCGGCAGCGGCCTCTTCGCATCGCCCTTCGGCCCGAAGTGCGACCCGGCCCACAACCCCGACATCGGGATTGCATCGCAGTTCACGTTGTCGGTGGGCGGCGGCCCGCTCTCCGATAGCGCCGGGGACTCGAGCACGGACGGCGGCACGCTCCACGAGTACGACACGTGCCGGGGCATCGCGTCGATCAACTTTCAACTCGATAGCGACGGGAACGGAAACTTCACGATCACGCCGATCGCGGTCGGCCAATGCAAGATGACGGTCGATGACGGTCAGCACTGCGCCACGGTCCCGGTGAACGTCGTCGCCGGCTCATCGCCGAACGACGGCATCGCGCGCAGGGTTTGAGACCTATGGTAACGGTGGCCGCTGGCCGAAAGGCCCGCGGCCGTTGCTCGGAACCCAGATGAACGTTCCAATCGGGCGCACGGTGAAGACGGGGTCACAATGACCTCCGCTCAGCGACTGGATCAGATTGACGCCGTAGGTCACTGAAACTCGCGATGCAACGTCCGGATTCGAGATGTGAGCGATCCACAGCCCGTGTACTGGCTGCTCAGCGCCGATTGTATCGCCCGATAACCGGTACGGCATATCGACGTTCAGCGTTTGCGAAGATCCAACGTTTAAAGGGGTCGCGATTGCTCTGAGGTGGTAGAACCCGCGAATATCTTGTCCGAAGGGCTGCACTGAGAACTCAATCCAGATGCCGCGCGGATCGAAGATGGACGCATTGCGCGGTTCGAGCAACGTGACAATTGGCTCGGCATAGGGAATCGGAACGCAATCCGTACCTGGATCAACACCCGCGGCGCTCGAGGCCGCGCTGAGTGCAGCCATCAGTCCGATGAAGACGGCGCAACAGATGCGAGTCATATCGTTAGAGCGTCCGCGCGAAGAGCGCGAGCGTCTCCTTCCACGCCTGCTCCGCCTGCACCGGACGATAGCTCTCGCGATCGGTCGAGGCGAAACCGTGGCCGGCGTCGGGGAAGACGTGCAGCGTGTAGTCCTTCTTGTGCGACGACAACGCCTCGGCGAGACGCGCGTGCTCGCGTGGCGGAATTCCCTCGTCGTCGGCGCCGTAGATCAGCAGCAGCGCACCTTGCAGCGCCGTGACGCGGTCGAGCAGCGGGTCGAAGTGGCGCTTCTGTTCGGCGGCGATCCCGCCGCCGTAGAACGACGCGGCGGCGCCGATTCGAGGCGCACGCGCCGTCGCGGTGAGAAACGCGAGCCGGCCGCCCATGCAGAAGCCGACCGCGCCGAAGGGACCGCGCTTGACGGCCGGGTGACCTTCGAGATAGACCAGCGACGCGTCGACGTACTTCAGCATCGTTTCGTCGCGCAGCGTCTGCAGCCGCGCGAACACCGCCTCGCGATCGCCGTAGCCGTAGACCTGGCCGTCGAAAAGATCGGGGGCCAGCGCGACGTAGCCGTCGTCGGCGAGCCGCCGGCACTCACGCTGCATGTAGTCGTTGATCCCGAACGCCTCTTGAAAGACGAGGACGCCCGGCGCGGCGGCGCTCGTCGCCGGAAGCGCGAGGTAGCCGCGCATCCCGCCGCCGAGCTGAACGAACTCGGCGCTCACGGGATCGCCGGAAACGCGGGCTCGCCGGTTCCGTAGCCGACGACCGCCATGCAGACGTTGCTCAGCACCCGTGAGAGACGAGCCGCTTTGGCGTCGTCCCACAGGGTCCGCGAGCCGTCGGCGAGATAGGCGGTTTGGTTGATCTCGATCTGCAGCGCGTGGACGCGCTTGGCCGGATCGCCGTAGTGCCGCGTGATATAGCCGCCCTTGAAGCGGCCGTCGACGGCGACGGAGTACGGTGACGACGCCACCGCGGCATGCGCCGCGTCGAGAAATGCGGGATCGCACGAATGGCCGCCGTTGCTGCCCAGGTTGATCACCGGAAGCTCGCCCTCGAAGAGCAGCGGGAGGCGTCCCCAGATCGAGTGTGCGTCGATCAGCATGACCCAACCGTGCTGTTCCGCAATCCGCGCCAGCTCGTTCTGCAGCGCGAGGTGGTACGGGTCCCAGTACTCCGCCTTGCGCGCCGCGATCTCGTCGGCGGGCGGCTCGTCGCCGGCCGCGTAGAGCCGCTCGCCTTCGAACGTCTCGGTCGGGACGAAGGCACTCGTGCGCGCCCCCGGATACAGCTGGTGGCCCGAAGGATCGCGGTTGAGGTCGACGACGTACCGTGACCAGCGCGCGCGCAGCACGGTCGCTTCCAGCTCGCGCGCGAACGGGTAGAGGCGATCGGCGTACCAGTCGGTATCGATCAGCGATCGTCCCGCGTCGGTCAGACGCGCCGCGATCTCCGGCGGGACCTGCGTCCCGACGTGCGGCGCGCTGATCAGCAGCGCGCCGCGTCCGCTGCGCAAGTCGTAGCGATCGCTCATCGGTCGCTCCTTCGCCGCGCCTGCGTCGCGGCCGTGGTCGGGAAGAGCGACGCCAGCAGCGGCGTGAACGTCCCGGCGCGCACCAGCGCCGCGACACGCTCGATCTCGGGCGAGAGGTAGACGTCGCCGCGCGCTGCCCCGCCGGGGGCGATGGTTTCAAGCACGCCTTCCAGCGCGTCCGACGTCCGCAGCGGCCGACGGAAGGCGATCCCGCGGGCCGCCGCCAGCAACTCGACCGCGACGATCGCCGCGGCGTTGTCGAGCATCGCGCCGAGCCGGCGCGCAGCGTGCGTCGCCATGCTGACGTGGTCTTCCTGACCGGCGGAGGTCGGGATGCTGTCGACGCTCGCCGGGTGCGCGAGCATCTTGTTCTCGGAGGCGAGCGCTGCGGCCGTCACTTGCGCGATCATGTATCCGGATTCGAGCCCCGGATCGGTCGCGAGGAACGACGGAAGCTGACTGAACGTCGGATCGACGAGGAGCGCGGTGCGGCGTTCGCTGAGGTTGCCGATCTCCGCGATCGCGACCGCGAGCGCATCGGCGGCGAAGGCGACCGGCTCCGCGTGGAAGTTGCCGCCCGAGATCACGTCGCCTTCGTCGGGGAAGACCAACGGGTTGTCGGAGACCGCGTTCGCTTCGTCGATCAGGATCGCCGACGTATCGCGCAGCGTCCGCAGGCACGCGCCCATCACCTGCGGGATGCAGCGCAAGCTGTACGGGTCCTGCACGCGGCCGCAGTCGCGGTGCGACGCGTTGATCTCGGTCCCGGCGACGAGCCCCCGCATCGCAGCCGCGACGTCGCTCTGCGAGGCATGGCCGCGAACGGCGTGGATCCGCGGGTCGAATGGCGTCACGCTCCCGAGCGCCGCCTCGACCGTCAGCGCCCCGGCGACGAGCGAGGCGGCGAACACGTCTTCGGCGCCGACGAGGCCGTCGAGCGCGAGCGCGGTCGAGACCTGCGTCCCGTTCAGCAGCGCGAGCCCTTCTTTCGCCTGCAGCGCGACCAGCGCGATCCCGTTCGCGGGCAGCACTTCCGCCGCCGGACCGCGCGCACCGTCCGAGAGCGCGTCGCCGACGCCGATCAGCGCCGCAGCCAGGTGGGCGAGCGGTGCGAGATCGCCGGACGCGCCAACCGATCCTTGCCCCGGGATCGCCGGCAGAACGTCGCGGTCGAGGCAGGCGAGGAGCGTCTCGATCACGCTCCAGCGGATTCCGGAGTAGCCGCGCGCGAGCGAGTTCACCTTCAGCGCGAGGATCAGCCGGACGGGTTCGCGCGCGAGCAGCGGGCCGACGCCGCAGGCGTGCGAGACGACGAGGTTGCGCTGCAAGTCGGCGAGCTTCTCGCGCGGGATGCGCGTCTGCGCCAGTTTTCCGAATCCGGTGTTGACGCCGTAGACCGAGACGTCCCGCTCGGCGATCGCGGCGACGACCGCCGCCGCGCGATCGACCGCGCCGTGCGCGTCGGCGTCGAGCGACACCGTCGCACCGTCGCGCAAGATCGCGCGCACGTCGTGGAGGCGCAGCGTGCCGGGACGCAGCGGGATCGCGGTGTCGACGTCGCGGACGCTCATTCGGGCTGCATCGGAAGGTGCAGGCCGTGCGCGCGCGCCGTCGCGAGCGCGTCTTCGTAGCCCGCGTCGGCGTGCCGTGCGACGCCGCTGGCGGGATCGTTCCACAACACGCGCGCCAAGCGTTTCGCCGCGGCGTCGGTTCCGTCGGCGACGATCACGACGCCCGCGTGCTGCGAGTAGCCCATCCCGACGCCGCCGCCGTGATGGATCGAGACCCACGTCGCGCCCCCGGCGACGTTGAGCATCGCGTTGAGCAACGGCCAGTCGCTCACGGCGTCGCTCCCGTCGCGCATCGATTCCGTCTCGCGGTTCGGCGAGGCGACGCTGCCGCTGTCGAGGTGATCGCGGCCGATGACGATCGGCGCCTTCAGCTCGCCGCGCGCGACCATCTCGTTGAACGCCAGGCCGACGCGGTCGCGGTCGCCGAGGCCGATCCAGCAGATGCGCGCCGGCAGCCCTTGGAAGGCGATCCGCTCGCGCGCCATGTCGAGCCAGCGATGGAGGTGCGCGTCGTCCGGCAGCAGCTCTTTGACCTTCGCGTCGGTCTTCGCGATGTCGTCGGGATCGCCCGAGAGCGCGACCCACCGGAACGGCCCGACGCCGCGGCAGAACAGCGGCCGGATGTACGCCGGAACGAAGCCCGGAAACGCGAACGCCTCGGCGAGGCCGGTGTCGTACGCCATCTGGCGGATGTTGTTGCCGTAGTCGAACGTCGGGATGCCGAGCCGATGGAAGGCCAGCATCGCCTCGACCTGCGCGACCATCGAACGCTTCGCCGCCGCGGCGACGCCGGCGGGATCGCTCGCGCGCCGCGCGCGCCACTCGGCGAGCGTCCAGCCGATCGGGAGATACCCGTTGACCGGATCGTGCGCCGACGTCTGGTCGGTGACGGCGTCGGGACGGACGCCGCGGCGCACGAGCTCCGGGAACACCTCGGCGGCGTTGCCGACCACGGCGACCGAGACCGGGATCTTCGTCCGCTGTGACTCGGCGATCAGCGCGAGCGCTTCGTCGAGCGAACCGGCGGCGCGGTCGAGATACCGTGTCTCGAGCCGCTTCTGCACCCGGCTCTCATCGCACTCGATCGCGAGCAGCGAGGCGCCGGCCATCGTCGCGGCGAGCGGCTGCGCGCCGCCCATCCCGCCGAGCCCGGCGGTGAGGATCCAGCGGCCGCCGAGGTCGCCGCCGTAATGGCGGCGGCCGAGCTCGGCGAACGTCTCGTACGTCCCCTGCACGATCCCTTGCGAGCCGATGTAGATCCACGAGCCGGCCGTCATCTGGCCGTACATCATCAGGCCCTTGCGGTCGAGCTCGTGGAAGTGTTCCCACGTCGCCCAATGCGGGACGAGGTTCGAGTTTGCGATCACGACGCGCGGCGCATCGGGATGCGAACGGAAGACGCCGACTGGGCGGCCGGACTGGATCGCGAGCGTCTCGTCGTCGCCCAGGCGCTCGAGCTCGGCGACGATGCGATCGAACGACGCCCAATCGCGCGCGGCTTTCCCGATCCCGCCGTAGACGACCAGCTCGTCGGGGCGCTCGGCGACGTCGGGATCGAGATTGTTCATCAGCATCCGCAGCGCGGCTTCGGTCTGCCAGCTCCGTGCGCGCAAGGCCGTTCCGCGCGGAGCGCGGACGGTACGGACCCGTTCCTGAATCACGTCGACATCCTCCGCCCCTTATGTCCCGGCCAGGCCCGCGCGGCTCCTGTCGCCAACCTCAGCGGCGAGGAAGGAGGCGCGATTGACGCTGCACGGTATCGACGATTTGGTCGTCGCGCTGCGCGAGCTCGGCGGTATCCTGCAGCCGGTGAAGGTCGCCGGAACGCTGCGGGACGTACGGATCGACGAGCGGACGCTCGCACCGTACCTGAACTGGGTCCCCGGGCGCTACACGCGCAACCTCGTCGCCCGCGACGCCGCCTTCGAGCTGATCGCAATCTGCTGGGACGCCGACTCCCGCTCGGCGATCCACGATCACGCCGATTCGGACTGTGCGTTCGTGCTGCAAGCCGGCGCCGTGCGCTGCGAAAACTTTCAGGTCGCATGGCGTGACGGACGCGAGAACGGTCCCGCCGAAGTGCGATTCACCGGCGCGCGCACGCTGCAAGGCGGACAGATCGACATGCGCAGCGGCCATCTCTCCGTCCATCGCGTCGCCGCCGACGGCGGCCCCGCAATCACGCTGCACGTCTATGCAAAACCGATCGACCAGTGCATGATCTACGCCGAGAACGGGTCGTATGCAACATCCATATCGCAATACGACTCCGTGCCCGGCGTAGCGCCGTAGCGCTTCTTTTTTAGTCGATCCGTTCGCCGTCGCCGCGGCGGGTGTAGACGAACGCCCAGGTTTTCTCGCCGTCGACTTCGACCATCGTGACCGCACGCTGCAGGTTCGCGCCGGCGACCGATTTGTCTGCGACGCCGATTTGCGCGGCGCTCACCGGGATGACGTAACCCTCGACGCTTGCGCCCTTTGTTTGGCGCGCGAACTCTTGGCCGTCGCTGCCGCGGAAGCGCGCCCAGTGCAGCATCTTCGCGGGGACGAGCGAGACGTTCTCGCCGAACAAGCGGCGGCGCTCGACGTCGTTGGCCAGCGGCCCGCAGGCGAAGAGCATGGCTTCGGCGTCACGTTTCATGCGCGGCTGCGCGGTATCGATCTGTTCCACGATGCTCCAATCCATTGGGTCGGTTGGTTCCTACGCGGATCCTACCAATGCCGGAGCGCCGAGG
>DASYFS010000184.1:0-2167 GCA_036498305.1 Candidatus Elarobacter sp.
GACGCGCGCGGCGGAGGAACCGACGGCGCGCGCACGACGTTGCGGTCATTGCGTGATCAGGTCTACGACGCGTGGACCGCGCGCGTCCTCGTCGAAGACGGCGCCGGCGCCGAGCTCGCCGACGAACTGCGCGCGTTCGCCGCCGAGGATCCGCGCATCGTGCTCGTCCCGCCCGGCGGCGAGCGCTTCGGCGACGCCGACGTCGTCGGCGCGCTCGACCCGTCGGACCGGCTCGAGCCGCACGCGCTGTTCGAGTTCGCGCTGGCGCTGCAGGACGACGCCGACGTCGTGTACTGCGACGAGGACCGTCTCGACGACGGTGGCGTTCCGCGTGACCCCTGGTTCAAACCCGACTGGTCGCCCGAGACGCTGCTGACGCGCGACTACGTAGGACGCTTCTGCGTGATGCGCCGGACGCTGCTCGAAGCGGTCGGCGGCGTGCGTGACGTCTTCGAGTCGGCGCGCTGGTACGAAGCGCTGCTGCGCGTCACGGAGACGACCGATCGCGTGGTGCACGTCGCGCAGATCCTCGCCCACCGCCACGAGCGCAACGCGATAGAGCCCGCCGACCAGGAGCTGGCGGTCGAAGTCGCGCTGCGGCGGCGGGGTGAGGCGGCGCAGCTCGAACGAATCGATTACGGGATCGACGTTCGCTTCGCGGTTGGCGGCGAACGGGTCTGCATCGTGATCCCGACCCGCGACCGCGCCGAGCTGCTCGAGCCGTGTGTGCGTTCGCTCTTCGAGCGCACGCGATACCCGCACTTCGACGTCCTCGTCGTCGACAACGGGAGCCGTGAGGAGGCGACGGCTGAGCTGCTGGCGTCGTTCGAGCGCGAGTTCGGCGGCCGCTTCCGCGTGCTCCGCGACCCCTCGCCGTTCAACTACTCGCGCCTCAACAACGAGGCGGTGCTCGCGGCGCAAGCGCCGTTCGTCACGCTGCTTAACAACGACACCGAGGTGATCGCGCCCGACTGGCTCGACGCGATGCTGGCGCAGGCCCGGCGGCCGCAGATCGGCGCCGTCGGCGCGCTGCTGCTGTACGGCGACGGCACCGTGCAGCACGCCGGCGTCGTCCTCGGGATCCTCGGCCTGGCTGGGCACGCGCACCGCTTCCTCCCCGGGACCGCCGCGGGATATCACGGCGCGCTGCACCTCGACACCAACTACTTGGCGGTGACCGGCGCGTGCCTGACGATCGAGGCGCGCAAGTACCTCGAGGTCGGCGGTCTCGACGAGACGCTGGCCGTCTCGTACAACGACGTCGACCTCTGCCTGAAGCTGCGGCGCGCGGGGTATCGCAACGTGTACGCCGCCGGCGCGCGACTGTATCACCACGAGTCCAAGAGCCGCGGCACCGACGACACCCCGGCGAAGGTCGCGCGCGCGATGGACGAAGTGGAGCTGATCCGAACCCGTTGGCCGGACTGGTCGGTCCGCGACCCGTACTACAACCCGAACCTCACCGCCGACGCCGAAGATTTCGGGTTGCGGTTGTGACGGGAGCGGCGGCTTCGACGAACGCACGCGTCGCAAAGCACGCGGGAATCACGTTCGCGGGGATCATGGGTGCGAACGTGCTGAACTATGTGTTCTACGCGTTCGTCAGCCGTGTGCTCGGGGTCGAGCTCTACGGCGCGTTCTCGTCTTTGCTGGCGATCGTCATCATCGCGAGCGCTCCGGCGCAGATCGCGCAGATGGTCGTCGCGAAGCTCGCTACCCAGTACGCCGATGATTCCGACGGCCTTGCCGGGATCGTCCGCGCGATCGATCGCGCTACCGTCGCGGCAGGGATCGTCGCCGCCGCGGTCCTCGGCGCGCTCTCGGCGCCGATCGCCGCGTTCCTCCACCTGACCGATCCGCTGGCGGTGACCTTTGCCGCGCTCGCGCTCGGCGGGGCGATCACGCTTCCGTTTCTCCGCGGGGTCTTGCAGGGCACTGCGTCGTTCACCGCCTTCGCGCTCTCGAACCTCGCCGAGGGGTTCGGAAAAGCGGCGTTCGCGCCGCTGCTCGGCGCCGTCGGCGGGCTGCGCGGGGCACTCGGCGGGATGGCGCTCGGCTTGCTCGCCGCCTCGGCGTACACGTACGTCGCCGGCCACCCGCATCGCCGCGGAACGCCGACGTCGTTCTCCCTGCGGACGGTCGTCGCGACGTCGGCGGGCGTCGCGGC
>DASYFS010000185.1:0-4184 GCA_036498305.1 Candidatus Elarobacter sp.
CCTACCGGTTCTTCTCGCTCTCTGACCCTGAGCGGCGCCACGAGACGGTCGTCGAGCACCAGGCGATCCTCGACGCGCTCACCGCGCACGACGAAGCCGCCGCGGGTTCGGCGACCGCCTCGCACATCGCGAACGCTCGCGCCGCCGTGCTGCGGTTGACGGCCGCGCAGAAGGCCGCCACCGCCCTGTGAGCGCTACGCTCTCGCCGTCGCTGCACGACCGCTTCGCCGCGATCGTCGGCTCTGCCAACGCGATCTCCGAACCGGCGCAGCTGCGCACCTACGAGTGCGACGGACTCCTCGGCTACCGCGTCCGCCCCGCGATCGTCGTCTTGCCCGCCACGACCGACGAGGTTGCAGCGTGCGTGAAGGCGGCGCGCGACCTCGATCTGCCGATCGTCCCGCGCGGCGCCGGCACCGGACTCTCCGGCGGCTCGCTCCCGAGCGAAGGCTGCGTCGTGATCGGCCTCGCGCGGATGCGCGCGATCCTCAAGGTCGATCTCGCCAACCGCACCGCGCGCGTTCAGCCCGGCGTGATCAACCTCGACATCAGCCGCGCGATCGCCGCACAGGGCTACTACTACGCGCCCGATCCGTCGTCGCAGAGCGTCTGCACGATCGGCGGCAACGTCGCCGAGAACTCCGGCGGCGCGCATTGCCTCAAGTACGGCTTCACCGTCAACCACGTGCTCGGGGTGACGATGGTCCTCGGCGACGGCACGATCGTCGAGGCCGGCTCGCGAGCCGGTGAGTCAGATCCCGCCGGCTACGACCTTCCCGGGGTCATCGTCGGCAGCGAAGGGATGACGGGGATCGTCACCGAGGCGCTCGTGCGCATCCTGCGCACGCCGCAGCGGACCGCGACGCTCTTCGCGACGTTCCCGTCGACCGACGAAGCCGGCGACGCCGTCTCGCGGATCATCGGCGCCGGGATCATCCCCGCTGCAATCGAGATGTGTGACCAGCTCGCGATCGAGGCGATCGTGAAGGCGACCGGCGTCGATTGGCCGCTCGACGTCGGCGCGCTGCTGCTCGTCGACGTCGACGGCGTCGACGCCGAGGTCGAAGCGACCGCCGCGCGCGCGAAGGAGCATCTCGCCGCCGCCGGTGCCGTCGAGATCCGCGAGCCCAAGGACGAAGCGGAGCGGCAGCTCGCGTGGAAGGGCCGCAAAGCGGCATTCGCGGCGATGGGACGCATCTCGCCGAACTACTACGTGCAGGACGGCGTCATCCCGCGCAAGGATGTCGCCGCCGTGCTGCGCGAGATCGCCGCGATCGGCGCGAACGCCGGCCTGCGCATCGCGAACGTCTTCCACGCCGGCGACGGCAACCTGCACCCGCTCGTGCTCTACGACGGACGGATCCCGGGTCAGGAGCATCTCGCCGAGGAAGTCGGCGGCGAGATTTTGCGCGTGTGCTTGCGGTACGGCGGCTCGGTCACCGGTGAGCACGGCGTCGGCCACGATAAGGCGTGCTACCTCGGCGAGCAGTTCTCGGCCGACGATCTCGACACGATGATGCTCCTGCGCACCGCGTTCGATCCCGAGAAGCGTTTCAATCCCGAAAAGGTCTTCCCGACGCCGCGCCTGTGCGGCGACAAGCCGGGGATGTATGTTCCGCACGCGGCCGAGACGGCCGGCGAGGCCGGACGCGGGTGAGCGCCGACGCAATTGCGGGTGTGACGCCGCGTGACGTCGCCAACCCCGGTTCGGTCGACGAGCTCGCGGGACTCGTCCGCGAGCTGCATGCCGAGCGCAAGCCGTTCGCGTTTGTGGGCGGCGGCACGGAGCTCGAGCTCGGTAACGCGCCGCACGGTCTCGACACGGTGATTCGCACCAGCTCGTTGGACGCGACGATCGAGTACGCTCCGGAAGACCAAACCGTCACGGTCGAAGCGGGAATGACGTTCGCCGAGCTCGACCGTCTGCTCGGCGAGCACAACCAGATGCTGCCGATCGACGTCGTCGACCGCGACCACGCGACGATCGGCGGCGCGATCGCGACCAACGCGTTCGGCCGCCGCCGCCAGCGGTACGGAACGCTCAAGGACGCGATTGTGGGGATCACGATCGTGCGAACGGACGGCGTCCGCGCGCGCGGCGGCGGGAAGGTCGTGAAGAACGTCGCGGGTTTCGACATCCCCAAGCTGATGGTCGGATCGCTGGGAACGCTCGGCGCGATCGTCAGCGCGACGCTGCGCGTCTACCCCGTCCCCGAAGCGGTGCGCGCCGCGGTGCTGCACTTCGACCGCGCGGCCGGCGTCGCCGCCGCGACGCGCGCGCTGATCGACCGCAGGCTCGAGCCCGAATCGGTCGTCCTCTACAATCATTCAGCGCTGGTCGTGACGTTCGCCGGGACGCCGGGCGGCGTCGAGGCGCAGCTCCGCGTCGTGCTCGACGAGATCGCGCGCGAAGCGGGCGCGGTCGACCCCGCCGAGCTCAGCGAGCTCGAACGCGAAGCGTACGAGCAGCGCGAACGCGCTGTGCGCCGCGACGGCGCCTGGCGCGCGAAGATCACCGGACCGCCGTCGGCGCCGGTCGCAACGCTCGGCTCGTTCCTCGCCGCACCGCCGGTCGCGGTGCCCGTCGCCTACCCGCTGCTCGGCATCGCGTTCGAAGCACACGCCGACGACGGCGACGCCGCCGGCTGGGACGTCACCGGCCTGCGCGCACACGTCGCCGAGCAGACCGCCGGCGCCGGCCAGGTCGTGCTGCACGCGATGCCCGACGCCGCGCGCGGCGCCGTCGATGCCTGGCCCGCGCCGCCGGACTCGTTCCCGATCATGCGCGCGTTGAAGGCCAACTTCGACCCGCACGGCCTCTGCAACCCCGGCCGCTTCATCGGCGGCATCTGATGGAGAGCGACATCATAACCGAACGGCGCAGCTTCGACTCGCTCTTGGCCGACTGCGTGCACTGCGGTTTCTGCCTCCCGGCGTGTCCGACGTACAACTCGTGGGGCGAGGAGATGGACTCGCCGCGCGGCCGCATCGACCTGATGAAGGGTGTCGAAGACGGCGCGATCCCACTCGACGGCGTCGTGAAAGAGCACATCGACGCGTGCCTGGGGTGCATGAGCTGCGTCACGGCCTGCCCGTCGGGCGTCCGCTACGATTTGCTGATCGAGACGACGCGGGCGAAGATCGAGGCGGAGGTGCCGCGAGATCCGGCCGATGCGGGGTTCCGCAACTTCGTCTTCGCGCTGTTCCCGTATCCGGGCCGCCTGCGGGTGCTCGCGCCGTTGCTCTGGTTTGCCTCGAAGCTGGGGCTGCCGCGGATCGCAGCCTCTCCGCTCGGGAAGCTGCTGCCGCCGCGGTTGCGGCAGCTGGCGACGATGGCGCCGCCGATCGACCTGAAGGACACGTTCGCATCCCTGCCTGCGAAGACGCCGGCGAGCGGCGAACGCCGCGCGCGCGTCGCGCTGGTCGCGGGCTGCGTGCAGCGGACGTTTTTCCCGAACGTGAACGCCGCGACGATCCGCGTCCTCGCCGCGGAAGGCTGCGAGGTCCTGGTCCCGCGAGGCCAGGGCTGCTGCGGCGCGTTGTCGCTCCACAGCGGACGGCTCGACGAAGCGAAGGCGTTTGCGCGGGCGCTGATCGCACGGTTCGAGCAGCGCGACGTCGATGCGATCCTGATCAACGCGGCCGGCTGCGGCTCGACGCTCAAAGAATACGGCGAGCTGCTGGCCGAGGACGCGGAGTGGAGCGATCGCGCGCTCGCGTTCGCGACAAAGGTGCGCGACATCAACGAGTATCTGGCGACGCTGGAGCCGCAGGCGCCGCGTTACCCGATCCCGCTGCGCGTCGCCTATCACGACGCCTGTCACCTCGCGCACGCGCAGCGGGTGCGCGAGCAGCCGCGCGCGCTGCTGCGCTCGATCCCGGGGCTCGAGCTGCTCGAGATTCCGAACGGCGACCAGTGCTGCGGGAGCGCCGGGACCTACAACCTCTTCCAGCCGGAGTCCGCGCACGAGATCGGCGTGCGGAAAGTCGACAACGTCGCGTCGGTCGCGCCGGACCTGCTGGCGAGCGCGAACCCGGGCTGCACCCTACAGATTGGGTCGATCTTGCGGGAGCGCGGTGCGACGCTGCGCGCCGCGCACCCGATCGAGCTGCTCGACGCCTCGATCGGCGGTCGTCAGCCCGGGCCCTGAGTTAGTGCGGCCGGCGCAGCAGCGGCGTCGGCG
>DASYFS010000186.1:0-10430 GCA_036498305.1 Candidatus Elarobacter sp.
TATGGTGACTACGGAGATCGTGCGCGAGGCGCTCAAGGACGTCGAGGATCCGGAACTCCACATGGGGATCCTGGACCTCGGCCTCGTTTACGACGTCGCTTGCGAAGGTTCGCAAGGCGAGGACGTCACCGTGACGATGACACTGACCTCGCCGATGTGTCCGGTCGGCCCGATGTTCAAGCAGGCGGTCCTGAGCAAAGTCGAGAGCGTCGACGGCGTGAAGAGCGCCAACGTCGAGATCACCTTCAACCCGCCGTGGGACCCCAAGACGATGGCGAGCGAAGACGTGAAGCTGGCGCTGGGGATCTGGTAGCGGCCTAACACGGCCGCCCGGCGATGCCGAACCCTTAGGGGTGCGGCACTACCGGTTGCAGTGCACCGGCTGCGGTGCGCGCTACGACGACGACGGCGTTCGCCTCGACTGCGATCGAGTACACGGCCCCGCGCTGCTGAAGTCCGTCTACGATGCGCGGACGTTCGCACCGGCCGACGAGCCGTCGATCGCCCGCTATGCGGCGTGGCTTCCGGTCGACGGCCCGCTCGCTACCGATGCCCGCACCGGCGTCTACCGTAGCGAGGGCGTCGCGAAAGAGCTCGGGCTCGCGAACCTGTGGATCGCGTTCAGCGGCTGGTGGCCGGAGCGCGGCGCCTCGCTCGCTAGTGCGACCTTCAAAGAGCTCGAAGCCGTCGCGGTCCTCGGGCGGCTTCCGGACGACGGGCGGACGCTCGTCATCGCGTCGGCCGGCAATACGGCCGCCGCGTTCGCCCGGATCGCCGGCGAGCGCGACGTCCCGGTCCTGATCGTCATCCCGCTCGACGCCTGGGAGACGCTGGCGCGCACGGTGCGGATCGCGCCGTCGGTCCGCGTCGCCGCCGTCGAGGGCGGTACGTACGACGACGCGATCCGGCTCTCGAAAGTGCTCGCCGCGCGCGAGGGCTACGTCCTCGAGGGCGGGGTCCGCAACGTCGGACGGCGCGACGGTATGGGGACCGCGATGCTGGCCGCGACCGAGGCGATCGGGCTGTTACCGGACGTCTACGTCCAGGCGGTCGGGAGCGGCGCCGGCGCGCTCGCCGCGCACGAGGCGGCGCTGCGGCTGATCGCCGACGGACGCTTCGGTTCGACCGCGCCGCGGCTGCTGCTCGCGCAGAACGCACCCTTCACGCCGATCCACGATGCCTGGGCGCGGCGCGGCGCGGCGCTCGACGAGCGCGACCCGAACGTCGTGCGCGACCAGCTCGGCCGGCTCGGCGCAGCGGTGCTCTCGAACCAGGCCCCGCCGTACGCGACGCAAGGCGGCCTTCGCGCCGCGCTCGCGCAAAGCGACGGCCTGACGCGCGCCGTCTCGAACGATGAGATGGCGCGCGCGATGCTGCTCTTCGCCGAGCGCGAGGGGATCGACGTCGAGCCCGCTGCCGGCGTCGCGCTCGCCGCGCTCGCGCAGGCGGTTCGCGACGGCGAGATCGCCCGCGACGCGACGGTGATGCTGCACGTCACCGGCGGCGGCCGCGCCCGCCTGCGGCCGGTCATCGCCGAACAACGACCGGCGCTGATCGTCCGCCGCGACGAGACCGAGCACCGCAGCGCCGACGACGTCGCGGCGCTCTTCGCCGCCACCTGAGGTCCGGGGGCAAACGGGGTACACGCTCGCCGTGAAGCCGTTAGCCGCCGCTCTGACCGTCCTCGTCCTCGGCGTTGCGTTCGCGCACCCCGCACCCGCCGGCGCCCGCGCCGAGCTGTGGGAGCTGCAGCCGAACCCGCAAGCGACGCTGACCCCGATCGTCAACATCGCCAGCCCGCCGCCGAGCGTCGCAGCCGACGCGGCCGCGACCTGCGCGAACGACGAGTTCTTCTCCTACCGCGCGATCCCGGCGCCCACCGAGCGCGAGGTGACCCTGTGCGGACTCGTCGTCTCGCCCGGCTCGGGCGGGTTCATGCTCGACGTCGACGGGCAGCCGATCCAGATCATCGGCAGCGTCTCGGTGAAGCCGGGCGACGCCGTCGTCGTGCGAGGCCGGTATCACCGCGACAAATCGGGCGCGGATTGGGTCGATCGCGTCTCGCAGACGCTGGCGCGCGATTGGCCGCGCCCGGGCTACGTGATCGTGAACGGTACGACCTACCAATAGCGCGAAGCCCGGGGGCGTGAGCACGACCGACTCGCCCCACGATCGCGCGATCCGCCGCCTCGAGCAGATGCGGGCGGAGTCGCTCGCGCCCGCCGGCATCGACGCCAACGAGAAGCAGCAGGCGCGCGGGAAACGCACCGCGCGCGATCGGGTCGAGGCGCTCGTCGATCCGGGCTCGTTCGTCGAGCTCGACCGCTTCGCGGTCCATCGCACGACCGCGTTCGGGCTCGACGAGAAGAGCTTCCTCGGCGACGGCGTCGTAACCGGACACGCGACGATCGACGGCCGCCAAGTCTTTCTCTTCTCGCAGGACTTCACCGTGCTCGGCGGATCGCTCGGCGAAGTCATGGCCGAGAAGATCTGCAAGACGATGGACCTCGCGGTGCGGACCGGCTCGCCGATGATCGGGATCAACGATTCCGGCGGCGCGCGAATTCAGGAGGGCGTCGTCAGCCTCGGCGGCTACGCCGAGATCTTCTGGCGCAACGTGCAGGCGTCGGGGGTGATCCCGCAGATCAGCCTGATCGCCGGGCCGTGCGCGGGCGGCGCGGTCTACTCGCCGGCGATCACCGACTTCACGGTGATGGTCGAGGGGATCTCGCAGATGTTCATCACCGGTCCCGACGTGACGAAGGCGGTCACCGGCGAGGACGTGAGCTTCGACGAGCTGGGCGGCGCGACGACGCACGCAACGAAGAGCGGCGTCGCGCACCTCACCGCCGCCGACGAAGACGAGATGAACGAGCACTGCCGGCGGCTGCTGTCGTTCGTCCCGTCGAACAACATCGACGATCCGCCGCTGGTCCCGAGCGCCGACGATCCGCTGCGCGTGGCGCCCGAGCTCGACGAGCTGATCCCGGACTCGCCGAACAAGCCGTACGACATCACCGAAGCGATCGTCCCGGTGCTCGACGACGGCGACTTCTTCGAGATCCTCCCGCAGTGGGCGCAGAACATCGTGACCGGCTTCGGCCGCGTCGGCGGCCGCAGCGTCGGGATCGTCGCCAACCAGCCGATGTTCCTCGCCGGCGTGCTGGACATCAACGCCTCGATCAAGGCCGCGCGGTTCGTGCGCTTCTGCGACGCGTTCAACATCCCGCTACTGACCTTCGTCGACGTCCCGGGGTTTTTGCCGGGGACGAGCCAGGAGTGGGGCGGGATCATCAAGCACGGCGCCAAGCTGCTGTACGCGTTCGCCGAGGCGACGGTTCCGAAGATCACGATCATCACCCGCAAAGCGTACGGCGGCGCCTACGACGTCATGTCGTCGAAGCACATCCGGGCCGACTTCAACTTCGCCTGGCCGACCGCCGAGATCGCCGTCATGGGCGGGAGCGGCGCGGTGAAGATCCTCAACCGCCGCGAGATCGCCGCCGCGCCGGATCCGGAGGCGCGCGCGGCCGAGCTCGCCGCCGAGTACACCGACCACTTCGCCAACCCGTTCATCGCCGCGCAGCGCGGCTACGTCGACGACGTGATCGCCGCGAGCGAAACGCGCCGCGCGGTCTCGCGCGCGCTCGACGCGCTGGCGAACAAACGCGTCGAGCGCCCCAAGCGCAAGCACGGTAACATTCCGCTGTGACCATGAAGATCGTCAACACGAACGAGCTCGAAGAGTTCACCTGGAAATCGCCGCGCGGCAAATACCGCGGCGCAGGCAAAGAGGTCTCCGAAGCCCTCGGCCGCGATCCGAAATCGACCGATCTGCTGCTGCGCCATCCGTTCGACGTCGAGATCCTACGCTTGGAACCCGGTGCGACGCCGTATCCCTATCACGCGCACGGTCAGCAGTGGGAGTTCTATCACGTCATTTCGGGGCGCGGTAAGGTTCGTCATGAGGGCGGCGAGACGGCGATCGCGCAGGGCGACGCCTTTCTCTTCAAAGCCGGCGAACCGCACGCGATGACGAACGACGGCGACGTCGATCTGATCGTCTACGTCGTCGCCGACAACCCGCTCAACGAGGCGAACTACTTCCCCGACAGCGGGAAGTGGGTCGTTCCGCTCCCTCGGCGTCAGGTGATCCGGGGCGAATCGGCCGACTACATGGACGGCGAGGAATGAGCTAAAGCTTCGATGAGGGGCCCTGGCGGGCGGCCGCCATTCATGGCATACTACCCGCCATGCGGCTAGTGCGTCTCTCCCTTGTCGGCGTTATTCTGTGCCTCGCCGCGTGCGGTCACGCGAACTCCGTGCCGCCGACCGTCGGCGTTCCGGTCTCGACGCTGGCGCTGAGCCCTTCGCCCGTCGAGCTGACCTCGGACGCCATCTCACAGACGTTCGTGGTGCAGAACGACAACGCCGGAACGGCGTACACCGCGACGGCGGCGCCGAGTTGCCAGAGCGCGGACGGCGGGACGTTCGTCGCCGGCGACGGACAGGCGCTGACGGCGGTCGCCGGCGTCCCGACGATGTTCCTCGTGTATGCGGTCGGCAACGCGCCGGCGACGTGCACGATCTCGATCGCGTCATCCGGCGGCGAGACCGGCGCCGTCGATGCGACGTATCAAACGATCGTCGTGCAGTCGTCGCGGCGCCGCACGCCGCTCGCAACGTCGCCGGGCGTCATACCGGCGACGGTCACGTTCACGAAGGCAAGTCAGGTCGCGCCGGTCGCGGTGAGCAACCTGGGCGGGACCGCGACCGTGTCGGCGGGCGCGTGCGCCAGCGGAACGAGCGGGATCTCCGTGAACCCGAAATCCTTGCCGAGCGGCGGAGGAACGATCGTCATCGCGCCCTTCGGCATCGGCGCCGTCACCAAGGCGTGCACCGTCACCGTCACCGACGCCGGCGGCAATCGCGTGACGATCCCGGTGAGCATCGCGACGACGGCGCTCGGGAAGTTCAGCGCTTCGGTCGATACCGTGCAGTTCGCCTGCGCGGGAACGACGCCGCCGCTGCACTGCCGCACGATTGGGACCGTGACGCTCTCGGAAGCGGGCGCTGCGAAGTTCTCCATCGGCGCGCGCGCGTTCGTGCGGACCAACTGCGACTTCGCATTCCAGTCGCCGATCAAGATGGTCGGCACGAGCGGCGTGCCGTCGGCGACCGCCGACGGTCCGAGCGCAACGGTATCGTTCGACGGCCTCCTCAACGGCACGGCGCTGAACTGTTCGACGATCGCGATCAACGACGGCGGCGATCCGCAGCAGGTCATCGGGATCCGCGTGAACCCGCAACTCGCTGCCGCCCCGCCGCCCGCGATCACCGCTGCGGCCGCGCCCGCGTGCAAGGGCGCCGATCCCTACGTCGCCGTGCCGAACGGGCCCCACGGAATGTACGTGTGGATCCCGACGACGTTCGTTCAAAAGGATCTGATCAATTACGTGATCGGCAAAGACCCGACGCTGTGCGGCGCCAGCATGGTCGTGTATTGGAAAGACGTCGAACCGAAGAACGGGACTTACGCGTTCGACACGATCCACAAGACGGCGTCGAACTTTACCGGGCTCACGATCAACCTGCTCTTCGCCGATGCCACCGAAGGCGCAGCAAGCGTGACGCCGGACTGGGTGCTTGCGTCTCATCCGAGCGTGACCTGCAACGATCCGAAAACGGGCGCGGCGACGTCGACGCCGGTGTACTTCGACTCCGGGTACGAGCAAGACTGGGAAAATTTCATCGGTAGGATGGAGCAGCAGTTCAGCTTCTCCGGCGACACCGGCACGACGGACCTTGCACCCAGCGTCGGCTACATGCGGTTCGCGACGGCCGGCGGTGCCGAGGCCTTGACGCCGCCGTACATCACCGACACGACGTGCCGAGCCAAGTGGGAAGCCGCCGCGACGACGGCCGGCTACGCCACCTTCTATGACGCGTGGAATGCGCACGAAGCGAAGCTCATCGCATACATGGGCTCCCAGCCGACCGACAAGCAGATCGTGGCGTCGCTGCCGTCGATCCCGGGCGTGACGAACGTCTACACGGTTCCGAACATGGCGGCAAGCGTGGCGGTCGCCCACCACGTCGGCCTGTCGTTCGAGAGCCTCGGCCAGAACGACGTCGCCGCGTTCGGCTCGACGCCGGGCGCCTGCAACCCGCAGCTCCAGCTCATCAACCTGCACTGGTGCCAGCCCTACACCCGTCACGCCGGCCAGGTACCGCTCGCGATGCAGCCGATCACGGCGACGACGAGCACCTCCGTCGTCACGATGGACATCGCGAAGCTGCTGCCCTACGCGCTCGACAACAACATCCAGATCTTCGAGCTCTACGGGGACGAATGGCTCGAAGCCGATTCGCCGAACCCGCTCCCCGACGCACCCGCGCCCGCAGCTACGGCATCACCCGCCGATCGGGCGCGCTACAAAGCCGCGCTGCAGGCCGCCTCGCTCGTCCTCGGAGCAACGAACGGGCACTGATCTCAGGGCGACACGGTCGCGGTGCGCAGGCGCTGGACGATCGAGCCGTCCGGCGGGCTCAGCACGGTTACGGCGGTCGAGCCGGCGCGCCAACTCGTGTCGCCGTCGTCGTGCTGCGCGTCGGCGGGGCGTTCGACCATCATCACCCGGTCGCCGCTGCGCGGGCTGACGATCATCTGGACGGAGGCGTTGTCGCCGCCGATGCGCACCATGTCGACCGGGACGCCGCGCGGGACGACGATCGGGAACGTCGCCAGGCGGCGGGCTTCTTCGAGCGAGACGGTCCGCGGCGCGGCGGACGTATCGGTCGACGCGACGTCGGCGGTACGCGGCGCGGCCGCGTGGCGCGCGACGTATGCCAGCATCGCGTCGTGCGGCGGACCGGGGATCATCATGGCCAGCGCGCCGATGACGATTCCCCCGACGCCCGCGGCGGCGAGGCGCAGCAGCGGCGCAGACCGGCGCCCGGGGCCGCGCGCGAGACGCGCGGCGGCGATCGCCGAGACCGGGTAGCTCGGGACCGGGACGTTCTCGTACTCGTCGCGCAGCGCGGCAAACAGCTCGTCGCTCATCACGCGCCTCCGGCGGCGCGAAGCGCACCGTCGCCGAGCGCTGCGACCAGCCGGCGCCGGGCGAGGAGCAGCCGGAACCGGATCGTCGCAGCCGGAGCGCCCAGCGCGAGCCCGGCCTCGGCGCTGGTGAACCCTTCGAGGTAGCACAGCACGACGGGCTCGCGCAGCCAGCCGGGCAGTTCGCTGAGCGCGGCGGCGAGATCGACGCGCAACGCCGCGAGGTCGTCGAACCGTTCGGAGCGCTGCCGCTCGTCGAGCTCGTCGTGCATCGGGCGCCGGCGCGCAGCGTCGCGGGCGGCGTTCATGACGATTCGTGCCGACCACACCGCGAACGCGGCCGGCTCGCGCAAGCCTCCGAGGCGCGCGTCGATCCGGATCAGCGCCTCCTGCGCGGCGTCTTCCGCGCTCGCGCGGTCGCCCAGCACGGCGTATGCGAGACGGTAGGCGCGCGGCCAGGCGGCGCGCAGCAGCCGGTCGCGCGCGTCGGCGTCTCCGGCCTGCGCGGCCCGGACGTCGTCGGTCATAACCAGAGGACGATCCGCGGGTGCATACTGTTGGCGAGTTGGGCAGCCGGTCACGGCGATCCGCTTGGTCCCCCTGCGCTTGCGACCGTGTAGAAGCCGAACCGCCGCGCGAACCCGACCCCCGAGCGCCGGTCGTCGCTGATCCCCGCTGCACGAAGGTGCTCGGCAGGGACGGCGGCGACGTGCAGACACTGCAGCAGCGGGAAGGGCGGCCCGTTGACCGCGATCGACAGCCACGCCGGCGGCGTCCCGTGCGGCGTCACGGTCACCACGTCGGCGGGCGGCACGTTTCCGGCAAGGGCGGCGCGGACGGCCGCGACCGTCGCGTCGGCGAGGGGCTTCGAGGACGCCGGGCAGCCGGCCCGCGGGGCGAACGGGTCCGCCGGCGGTGAGGCGGGTTCCGGGTCGGCCGCGGCGTTCACGGTAACCATGCCGTGGCCCGGCGTCGCGGACGGCACCAGATAGAGTCCGGCCGCCGGCGCATAGGCGATGAACAGCGGCGGTCCCTCCGGCGACTCGCGCGGCGTCTCGGCGTAGAGATGGAAGCTCGTCACGTCGTCGGGACGCGCCACGCCGAGCTGGACGCAATTGATGACCGCCGCGCGCCGGCGCGCCGCGCCTTCGACGACGATCGCGTAGCGCGCACCTCCGTCGTACGCGACGTAGCGGAGCACGATGCCGCCGAGGGTGGCCGGCGCGCCGCGCAGCGATGCCGGATACCCGCCGGCGGTCTTCGCACGTTCGGCGGCATCGCGCAGCGAGGCGATCGTCGACAGCACCGGCTGCGCGATGCGGGCAGCGACGGGCGTGCATTCCTCGTTGTCGGGATCGATCGTCAACGCGTCGGCGGGTGGGATCGCGCCGATGCGCCGTCCCCGAATCGCCAACCGCACGCCGCCGCCGTCGCCTTCTTCCTCTGCGCTCGGCGTCGCGGTCCCGGCACCGCTTCCGGCCGCGCCGACGCGCCCGGCGCGCACGGTGTAGGTCAGCGCGACGGAGCGCGGAGCCAATGGCTGCGCAGGTAGGACCAGTGCGGCGCCGCCGCTGCGCGCGAGCGGTGCGACGTCGCCGCGCGGAAGAATCGGCCCCGCGAAGCGATTCGTCAGGTTACGGCCGACGAGCGCGAGCGATCCGTACTTCAGCGGCGCCGCGATGCCGGCGTTCAGCAGCGTGTACGCGGGAAGGCGGTTCGGATTGTTCGCCGCGGTGTAGCTGACGTTCGCCAGCAGATCGACGCTGCGGCCGAGGCGCTGCGTCGCGACGAGCCCGGCGCGATGGAGCGGCGTGTCGGGGACTTGTACGCCCGGCGGCGTGAGCGCCGCGGTTTGCGCGGAGCCGCCGGTCACGAATCGCGACTGCACCGACGCGTACCCCGCCAGCAGCGCTTGACCGATCTGCCACGTCCCGGCGAGCGTCGCACCGCGCGCGATCTGATCCGCGGGGACGAAACCGGTAAAGGTGAGCGACGGGGGTGCCGCCCCGCCGCAGATGTACGGCGACGCGGCGAGCTGATCGACGGCTTGCAGGTACGACGGCGGCAATCCGACCGGATCGAACGCGGCGAGCACCGGCGCCGCGGTGAGGCGCTGCGTCCACGCCGTCAACGCGACCCGCGCACGCTTCCCCGAGCGTTCGACGCTCGCGCGCAGCGACGACGAGCGCTGGCGCGCCGCGTTGACCGCGGGCACACTCCCCACCGCCTCACCGTCCGCACAGCTGAACGTCAGCGAGCGCGGATCGGGGAGGCCGGCGTTGTTGACCGCGATCGCCGCGCCGGCATCGCCGCCCGACGCGGTGAGATCGTACGCAAGGTCGTGCACCGGCTGCCAACGCACGCCGATCCCGCCGGTGACGCCGGCGTTCCCGCTCGAGCCGTTGATGCCGCCGCGCGCGGTCAGCGTCAGCCGGTCGTTCGGGCGGATGCGATCGCTCAGCGTCGCCGCGCGATACGTCAGCGCGTCGGCGAGTGTGAAAGCACCGAGCGCGTTGCTCTGCGCGCCGTCGAGCCGCAGTCCGTAGGAGGTCGCCGCCACCGAGAGCTCGTGCCGCTCGCCCGCCGGCAGCTGCACGTTTAGCGTGACGCCGCGCGCGAGCGAACGCAGCGACGCCGACGAAGGCGCCGGCGCGCCGGCAACGTACGCGCGGGAAGCGTCCTGATCGTTGCGGCTCGTCGCGGTGAAGCCCGCGACGAACAACGAGGTCGAGCCGATCGTCGCCGTCTCGGCGAGCGTCGCGAACGCACCGCGCCGCGCTGCGCCGACGCCGGGGCCGCTGCCGCACGGCAGGTTCGCGGTCTGCAGCGCGCACGCGAAGGCGTCACTCTCCGAAGTCGCGCTCGCCGTCGCGGTCAGCGTCTGCGCGAGCGACGGCGACCAGCGCAGCTTCGCGAGGTCGCCGGTCGCGTTCGTGTCGCCGTCGTGCCGGTACGTCAGGCCGCTCGCGTCGGCGAACGTCATGCCGGTGAGCGGGCTCGTCACGCCGCGCGACGCGTGCTGCGCCACGAAGCCGAGGTTGCCCAGCGAGCCGCGCGCCGCGATTTGCGCGCTCGACGCGTCGTTGCCGCCGTACTGCAGCGTCGCCTGCGCTTGCGGGAAGCGCGTCGGCTGGAGCGTGCGGAACGCGACGTTCCCGCCGAGCGACCCGTGCGAGGCGCCGGAGCTCGCGCTCGCCGCCGCAGCGAGGTCGGCGTTGATCCCGCGGTCGCCGAAATCGCTTCCCGCGCCGGGAATCGGCACGCCGTCGACGCTCGTTCCGGTCTGGGACGGATCGTTACCGTCGATCCCGACGCCGCCTCCGCTCGAGGTCAGTCCCGGCAGATCGCCGAGCGCATCGCGCAGCGAGCC
>DASYFS010000187.1:0-2870 GCA_036498305.1 Candidatus Elarobacter sp.
TGATGCCGCAGAAGCGCAATCCCGATCCCTTCGAGCTCGTGCGTGCCCGGGCGGCAGCGGGCGTCGGAAGGTACGCCGGCGCGCTGGCGACGCTTTGCGGGCTCGCACCCTCCTACCAGCGCGATTTGCAGGTCACCAAGAGCCAGATCATTGCGATCGTCGAGGATTCGCTGCGCACGCTCGAAGCATTCGCGCGGGCGTTCGACGCGGTGACGTTCGTGCCGGAGAAGATGGCGGCGAGCGCACTCGAGGGGTACACCGTGGCGACCGACGTCGCCGATATGCTGATCGGCCACGGCGTGACGGCGCGCACGGCGCACGCGCTCGTCGGTGCGGCGGTGGCGCGCGCGGAGGCGGAGCAGCGCGCGTTGGGCGCACAAGAGTTTGCGTGGCTAGCGGGCGAGAGCGGAATTTCGTCGCTGCCGCCGGCGCTCGACGCGCAAGCCTCGGTCGAAGGGAAAAGGACGCGCGGCTCGACCTCGCCCGACGAGGTGCGCCGCCAGCTTGCCTCGCTGGAATCCGAGCTGCGCAACCTGCAGACGCAGTTGTGACGCGAGCGCACGTTACCGGCGCCGCCGGCTATGCGGCGGCCGAGGCCGTTCGATGGCTGCACGCGCATCCATTCGTCGAGGTCGGCGTGGTCGAAAGCCGCAGCCACGCGGGCGAGCGGCTCGGCGACCACTTTTCGCTGCTGCGCGACGCGCCGTACCGCTGCGCGGAGCCGGGCAGCGTGCTGCAGAGCGCCTGCGCGGACGACGTCGCGATCGTCGGTGGAACCGACGACGAGTCGCGCGCGATCGTGCCGCGGCTTCTCGAGGCGGGGGTGCGCGCGATCGATCTCTCCGCGCAGTATCGTAACGACGCCTCGGCGGCGTACGGCTTGTGCGAGTGGGAACGGGCGGCGATCGCGCAGGCGCGCCTGGTCGCCAATCCCGGCTGCTACCCGACGGCGACACTGCTTTCGCTGCTCCCGCTGGGAATGATCGGGACGCCGCGTCACGTCGTGATCGATGCGAAGAGCGGAATCACCGGCGCCGGACGCCGCCCGCGCGTAGAATCGCTCTTTGCCGAAGTGAGCGGCGAGATTCGCGCCTACGGCTTGGACGGACACCGTCATCAGGCGGAGATCGAGCGCGTACTGCGTGCCGGGGGACTTCCGGCAAGCGTCACTTTTACGCCGCACGTCGTGCCGATCGCGCGGGGCATGCTCGTAGACGCGTACGCGATCTTCGCGGAGCCGCTCGACGCCGGCGCGGTGCAAGCGGCGTACGAGTTCGCTTATGCGGGAAGCCCGTTCGTGCGGGTGCTCGCCGCCGGCCGCACGCCCAGCGTCGCAGCGGTCGTGGGAACCAACGACGCCGAGCTGCGCGTCGACGTGCAAGGCTGCGTCGTGCGCGCGATCTGCGCGATCGACAATCTCGGCAAGGGCGCGGCCGGACAGGCCGTTCAGAATCTCAACATCATGCTGGGATTCCCGGAAGAGAGCGGGTTTGGCAATCGCATCGTCGTCGCTTGAGCTAATCGCCCTGCGAGGCGGCCTGGGCTGCGTCCCGGGCGTGCGGCTCGCGGGCGTACACGCCGGGATCAAGCCGCGCAAGCGCGACCTGGCGCTGGTGCTCTTCGATACACCGCAGAGCTGCGCGTCGGTGGTGACGACCAACGACATCAAGGCAGCACCCCTGCTGGTCAGCGCGGAGCACCTCGGACTGTCCCCGGCGATGCGCGCGATCGTCTGCAATTCGGGTTGCGCGAACGCCTGCACCGGCGAACGCGGCGAGCGCGACGCCCGCGCGACCGCGCGCCAGGCGGCGGCGCTGCTCGATCTGGTGCCCTCGCAGGTCGTCGTCGCCTCAACGGGCGTGATCGGCGTGCCGCTGGCGATCGATCGCGTGCAGCGCGGCTTGGAGCGCGCCGCGACGCAGCTCGATTTCGGCGGGAAGGCGGCCTACGACGCGGCCGAAGCGATCATGACGACCGACCGCGTGCCGAAACTCTCGGCCTATGCGTTCTATCACGAGGATCGCAAATACGTCGTCGGCGGGATCGCCAAAGGCTCGGGGATGATCGCTCCCAACATGGCGACGATGCTCGCCTTTATCGCCACGGATTTTCCCCTCTCGCGCGGCGGCCTCGCGCGCGTGCTGGAGAGCGGCAGCGACGCGAGCTTCAACATGATTTCGGTCGACGGCGACATGTCGACTAACGACGCGGTTTACGCATTCGCGCCGGCACTGCTCGACGGCGGCGAAGCACCGCCGGCCTGCGCGCGGGCGCTGCACGCCGTCTGTCTCGATCTCGCGCAGGCGATGGTCGCCGACGGCGAGGGCGCGACCAAATCGCTCGAGATGCGGGTGAGCCAGGCGCGCGACGTCGCGCAGGCGCGGCAGATCGCGCGCGCGATCATCAACAGCAACCTCGTCAAGACGGCGATCTACGGCGAAGATCCGAACTGGGGGCGGATCGTCGCGGCCGCGGGTGCGGCGCGCGCGCAGCTCGACCCCGCGCGCTGGTCGCTCTATCTCAACGGTAAGCCGTGGGTCGCGCAGGGCGCGATCGAGCTGCTTTCGGAGGCCGAGGCGCATCGCGAGCTGGAGGGTTCGGCGATCGGTGTGGAGCTGCGCCTTGGGATCGGTGAAGCCGAGGCGACCGGCTGGGGCTGCGACCTCTCGCGCGACTACGTGCGCATCAACGCGAGCTACCGCACGTGATGCTCGCCGGCGGATTTCTAGATACCTACCGGCGCGCGCCGATCACGATCGTCGCGGGCGACGGCTGCGAGGTCGTCGACGAAAACGGAAAGCGGTATCTCGATTGCATCGGCGGCCTTGCGGTCTGCGCGCTCGGGCACGCTCACCCGGCGATCGCCGACG
>DASYFS010000188.1:0-5429 GCA_036498305.1 Candidatus Elarobacter sp.
CGGCGAACGCCGCGCCCGCGTTCGCGATCAGATCCAGAATCGGAAACGGCACCGGCGGCCAGCCGAGCTTCTCGGCGACGGCGCACGTCGTGTTGCAGGCCATGACCACCGCGTCGACGCCGAGCTCGGCGAGCATCGCGAGGTTGCGGCTGAGGATCCCATGGAGATCGGCGTCGGTGCGGCCGCCGTACGGGACGTGCGCCTGATCGGCGAAGTACACGACGTCCTGATCGACCCCGGCCGCGCGGAGCGCCGAGAGCACGGTCAGGCCGCCGAGCCCCGAGTCGTAGACCCCGAGCACTACTGCTTGCTCACCGCGTTCGACGCCGGCGCGCCGGCGAACGCCTTGATGCCGTTGGCCATCCCCTGCGCGACGTTCTGCAGGAACGACGGCTGCCGCAGCAGCTCGACGTCGCTGGGATTGGTCGCGAACGCCGTCTCGATCAGCACCGCCGGCATCGTCGCGTGGCGGACGACGTAGAAGTTCTCGTGGCGGACGCCATCGTCGACCGTCCCGGCCGACGCGACCACGCCCTTCTCGAGCGCTTGCGCGAACGGCGCGTCCTGCGGCTTGTACCAGTAGAACGTCGAGCCGCGCGCGCTCGCGAACGGCGCACTGTTGACGTGGATCGAGATGAAGAGCCGCGCGCCGGCGCTGTTCGCGACGTCGCAGCGCGTCTGAAGGTAGGCGCGGTCGTCGGCGTTCGGCTTTCCGTCGGCGCGCATCTTGGCGATGTTGTCCTGGCTGACGGGATCGACGTCGGTCTCGCGCGTCAGCTTCACTTGCCAGCCCTGCGCGACCAGGATCGAGCGCAGCCGCTGCGCGATGTCGAGCGTCAGCGTCTTCTCGACGAGACCGTTATGAGCGGTCCCGGTATCGGCGCCGCCGTGACCGGGATCGAGGACGATCAGCCGCGGGTTCGCGACCCCGGTCGGCGCGCCGAACTTCCACGGCTCCGCCGGCGGCATCGCTTCGGGCGCGACCGAGCTCACCGCCACCGGCGGTCCTCCGGTGCGCCCGGTTCCGACGCGCGCGGTATCGTAGGCCGGCTGCGTCGAGACGGTGATCGTGAGCCCGGTCGCGGACGGCTGCACGTCGACCGCCTGATCGCCGGCGAGCGTGAACGCGATCCGCACCGCCGGCGTGTCGGTCGAGCCGGTTTGGCGAACGCGAACCGCTTGGACGGCGCCGAACGACGGCCGCTCGTCGCGGCCCGGTCCTTGCAGCGTCGTGCTTGCGAGATCGAGATACCAGCGGTGATCGAGCAGCCGGTGCCATTCGTAGCTCGCGGCGCCGCTCAGCGCGACGCGGACCGTCAGCGCGTCGTCGGTTCCTTGAACAAAGGCGAGATCCGTTACGGTCGCACGGCCCGCGACGATCAGCGGCGCCGGCGTCGCGCCGTAGTCCGGCGGATTCTGGTCCGATTGCGGCAGGGGCGGCGGCGTCGGCGGCGCGTTCACGGCGACCGGTCCACGCGGCTCGAACACGACGCTGAACGCGTCGGGCGACGTTCCGGGGACGACGTGGTGGACGGAGCCGGGGATGCCGGCCAGCGTCAGCGTCGTCGTCGGAACGCGCACCGTTCCGCCGGGGGTGAGATCGATCGCGTCGAGCGCGCTCCCCGGTGCGCGCCGCGACGGCGCGAGCGAGGTCCCTTGGCCGACGAACGTCAGCTGCAGCCGGTCGGGGAGATCGTTGGTGTTCTGCGTGATCAGCGGCATCGCGGCGCGGACGGTGACGATCGTGCGCGATCCGTCGGCGTGGACGTCGAGGACGCCGATCCGCGGCTGCAGCACCATCTCGCCGCCGTCGGCGACCGGCTCGACGTAGAGCGCACGCGCCAAGGTCAAGAACGGGAGCACGACGTCGGATCCGTCGGCGGTCGGGGCGAACGGCGCTCGCGAGCGAACGCCGGCCGCGGTGTACCACGGATCGCCGACGGTGAAGACGATCGTCCGCCGGTCCTGCGCCGTGATCACGGCGTACCGCGACTGCGGTTCGTACGAGAACGTCGCGCCGAGCCGGTCGAGGAAGCGGCGCAGGCCGGGATCGCGCGTCGAGACGGCGAGGTCGCCGTTCTGCGGGACCGGCGATTCGAAGATCAGCCGCGTCCCTTGAAACCAGAGCAGCGGCGCGCGCTCTTGCGCGCCGGCGTGTGCCGCGTTCGCGACGAACGCGAGCGCGAATGCGAGGATCAGCGCGCTAGAACGACGACCGCGTGAGCCCATCGAGTTCCAAGTGACCTCCGGGAAGCGTCGCGACCTGTGCCCCGTCGACCGTCACCGTCACCGTCGAGACGTGCAGCGACGGTTGGGTGAGTGTCCACACGAGCGCCTTGAACTCCGCCGCTTCGGCAAAGCTGCCTTCCTGCGACGAGCCCGCGACCTCTTTGGAGAGATCGACATCGGCCGTTGTTCCGTGAACGTGCACGGACCGCACTCGCGTTCCCGCCGGGAAGCGCACCGCGTCGGTTCCGGGCGGCGGCCCCGCGACGGCTTGCGTCGCGGCGTAGAAGGCGACGCTCTGCGGATCGCGCGCCGGGCCGAGCGAGACGCGCCACGGCGCGAGCGTCGTCCCGTCAGGCTTCGTGTAGTAGACGGTGATCGAATCACCGAACGCCGGCGAGCGGTGAAACCACCACCACGCGGCGCCCACCGCAACGAAGAAGAGAACGATCAGCGCCAGCGCGCGCGACGTTCGCATATTAGGGGCGACGTTCGCCCGATTAGGCGTTTCTGCCTTGGCGCCGGTAGGTGATGCGGCCGCGGGTCAAGTCGTACGGCGAGAGTTCGACGTCGACTTCGTCACCCGGGGTGATGCGAATGCGGAAGCGGCGCAAGCGGCCTGCGAGGCTCGCGAGGATCGTGTGACCGGTCTCGAGCTCGACCTTGAACGTCGAACTGGGGAACGTTTCGAGCACGCGGCCTGCAACGGTCAGCGTGTCTTCTTTCGGGGTCGGCGTTAACGGCTCGCGGCGCTTCTTGCCGCCAGACCGCCGTCTGCGAGGAGGTGGGATACGGGCTCCTTGAGTGCGGTGTGAAAGTAACTTCCGAGGCCTGGGCCGTGTTCAACACATCGGACCATGATTACCACGGCAATCGTCTTCGGAATGGTCGGCGTCGCAGCCGGATTTACCTGGGACTACCTCATCGCGAAGGGCCCGTAGCCCTTCTTCCAACCCGACCGGGCCCTCGGCTCGATCGCACCTCGAGCGCCTCGCGAATGGCGCTCGCTTCGCTCACCAGCGAACCTGCGGCCGGGATGACGGCAGAGGCCTTCTGGGGCCGTTTGGCCTGAACCCTCGCTCGAATGCACCCTTTTTGCTCGGGTTTGTGTTATGGTGGGCGAGCCGGACGACCTCGAGGGCGTCTACCGTCCGGCTGATAGTACTAGTCGTGTCCCGTAGTCAGGCGCTTCGTAGCGTTCAGTCGAGCAGGTACATCGTACGAGTCTTCACACCCCAGACGCCGGAGTTCCACGATGTATACTGACGAAACGCTGAATTGCACCGACTGCAATTCGCCCTTCACCTTCTCGGCCGGCGAGCAGGAATTTTTCGCTGCCAAGGGCTTCACCAACAAGCCCAACCGTTGCCCCGATTGCCGTGCGGCTCGTAAGAGCCAGCGCTCTGCGGGCGGCGGCGGCGGCAGCAGCTACTCCAGCGGCGGCGGCGGCGGATACGGCGGCGGCGGCGGCGGCCGTCCGCAGCGCGAAATGTTCCAGGCTACCTGCAGCGCTTGCGGCAAGGTCGCCGAGGTTCCGTTCCAGCCCCGCGGCGACAAGCCGGTCTACTGCCGCGACTGCTTCAGCTCGCGACAGACCTACCGCTAACACTCGAGCCTAACAACTCGGAGAGCAAGACCCGGCGATTTATCGCCGGGTCTTCTTTTCCGTCATCCCGAGCTTGTCGAGGGACCCTCGTCGTTCCGCGAGCGAAGCCGAGCGGAACCCCGCATCACGGCTTCTAGCTGCTAGGCTTCGTTGTCGCGGACGAGATCTTCAGTTTCCAATTCGCCAGCGGCGTGTTGGTGGGATAAACGTTCGGCAGCGGCTCATCCGGATGTAGATTAGCGAGCAGCACCCGCAGCCGAGTCGCAGCCGGCCCATCTCCGGTCGTCCGCAGCTTCTTGAAGTACGGCTCCCATGACTGGTACCAGAGCGTCGCCGTGACGCTGAGCTGCGCCGGATCGACTGCGGTGTGCAGCGGGACGCGATACCCCACGACCGCGCGCGCACGCCCGCCGAGCTGTTTGCTGTAGTTCGGATCGCCGCGGACGCCGAGCGGACGCGTTGCTTCTAGCCAGTTGGGCGGGAGCGGTTCTTGGGGGTTGCCTTCGAAGCGCCAGCCGCGCGGGAGCAGGCGGTTGTCTTTGAGGGGATGGTCGCGGCGGATGAAGCTCTCGGTGATGTTGCCGTCGGCGTCGTCGACGAGCTCTTCGAAGATTTGGACTTCGCTCGCCGACGTGACGGGGTTTTGCTCGTCGAAGTGGGGCTGATATTGTTGCTTGCCGTCGGCGCCGCGGCTGAAGTACTCCGTCGGGAGCGGGGCGTTGTCGGGGCCGAGGATCTCGCCGTTCGCGTTGGTGCGGCCGGATGAGAAGACGACGTTTCCGCTGGAATCGGTTACGGTCAGCTCGACGAACGCGCGGCGGAAGCCGACGCCGCTGGGGAAGCGGTGACCGGTCTTGTTCTCGACGGCAACGCTGGCGACGAGCGTTCCGTTGTCGATCTTTGCGTTGACGCCGACCGTCGCGGTCTTGTGCTCGGCTTGACGGACGACGTTCGAGATCGCGTCGTTGAGGTCGTTGTTCGAGCCCGACATGTAATCGCCGGTGCGCACGCCGAGCGGGTCCGGGCTGCGGGCGAACGCGAGCAGCAGGAAGGCGTTGAGGCCGAGCAGCTCGTGGCGGCGGTAGCCCGTCGTGCGCCACGCGACGGTGAGGTCTTTGATCGGCGCGAGGTGCTCTGCTTGCGGGTACGCCTCGTCTTCGACGATGGCGATCTTCGTCTGGATCGCGGGGTTGACGACGTGCAGGCGGTCGTTGACGACGCTCGGCGGCATGTGACAGTCCTGACAGGTCTGCTTCGTCGGGCCGTACGAGAACTCGCTGTTCGACCACTCGACGTACGTCGCTTGTTCGACGTCGTGGTGGGTGCGCAGGTCGATCGGATGGATCTTCGCCGGCTGATCGACGACCGGCAAGTTGATGCTGTGGCAGCTCGTGCACAGCCGCGATGAAGTCGTCAGGTTGGCGTGCTCGGGCGTGATCCCGACCGACTCTTTCATCGGGTGGCTGACGATCGTCTTGGTCTCGAAGGGGCCGTAGAGCTTGTCGGGCGGGCCGACGGCGAAGGTGCCGTTGGCGCGATGCTCGAGCGTGTACGCCGTCGACTTCTCTTCGGGCGGCGTGAGGATCGCGTGATGGCA
>DASYFS010000189.1:0-1568 GCA_036498305.1 Candidatus Elarobacter sp.
GCCGCGGCGCCGTCGTTCACGGTGCTAGTCGCGGCGCACGTCGTTCACGGTCTGGTCGCGGGGATGCTGTTCATCGTCATCCTGCCGCCGCTGTTGACGGCGTTCGGGGGCGCGAAGCTCAGCGCGACCGCGAGCGTGATGGTCCCGGCGCTGTTCGGCGCGGCGACACTCGGGCCGCCGCTCGGCGGACTGGTCGCGGCGCCGCATCTGTGGCGCGCGATCTTCGCGGCTGAAGTCGTCGTCGCCGCGATCGCGTACCTGATGGCGCCGTTTGTCCTCGAACGCAGCGACCCGCCCGCGGCCGCCGATCCGATCGACTGGTATGCGCTGACCCTCGCAGGCGCCGGCTCGTCGTTCGTCTACGCCGGCGTCGGGATGCTCGCGGGCAGCGATTGGCACAATCCCGTCGCGCTCGGCTCGGTCGCCGCCGGGCTCGCATGCTACGCGGCGCTCATCGCCGGCGAGGCGGTCAAACGCAAACCGCTCGCACCAGTGCGCGAGCTCGCAGCGTCGGTCGCGCTCGTCGGCGCGATCGCGACCGTCGTCGGCAGCGCCGCGTTCTCGGCGCTCGTCCAAGGTCTGCAGCTGACGCTGCTGCGCGTCGACGGTCTGTCCCCGCGCGAGGCCGGCTTCGCGTTCTGGCCCGAGTTTCTCGCCGCGATGGCGAGCGGGCTGCTCTTCGGACGGCTCGTGACGACGCGCTGGGTCGTGCTGTGCGGCTCGGCGGGACTCGTCTGCCTCGCGCTCGCCGCGGCGCTCGCGCGCGCGCTGGCGCCGGTGACGCCGGCGGAGGTCTCGTGGCTTTCCGTCGCCGCGGGGTTCGGCGCGGGCCTGTGCGTCTCGCCCGGGTTGTTTCTGATCGCGCTCTCGTTCGAGCGCGCGCTGGTCGGCCGCGCGGTCGCGCTGCTGAACCTGTTCCGCCTGACGGGCGGCTTCATCAGCGCGCCCGGCGTCGAGCACACGATCGGGTCGCGCGCCGCCGCGCACCTGCGCGAGCTCGACCCGAGCATCCCGCCGGCGACCGCCGACGCCGCCGTGCGCGCATTCGCCACCGGCGCTCCGTCAACGCCGGCGCATGTCGGCGTCGACCTGCTGCGGCGCGCGCTCGCACTCGGGATCGCCGACGCCTATGGAATCGTCACGACGCTCGCACTGGCGGGAACCGCGGCGATCGTCGTGCTCATCGTCATCGGCCACATCCCGCTGCGCGCACCGGACCTCAAGCGCTTCGACGAAGGGAAGCCCGCGCTCGACCCGCGGCCGCTCGCGGCTTGAGCTACACTCCCGCGCCGCCGCCGACGCGCAGCACGTACTTCACGATCACACGCTGCAGCGTGTACGGGGCGGCCGGCGTTCCGTAGTTCACGAACAGCTCGCTGTCGTTGGCGAAGCGATGGTGGAACGACGCGGCCAGGTTGACGCCCGGAAGCGCGAAGCCGCCGTTCCCGTTGATCGCGCGCAGCGCGATCGAGAAGTTCGTGTTCGCGTCGACCGCCTCGCCGAGCGTGAGCCGGCGCAGCCACTGGCCGTCGGCGTATCCCCAGCGCGAGCGTTCACGCGTTCCGGCC
>DASYFS010000190.1:0-6574 GCA_036498305.1 Candidatus Elarobacter sp.
GTTCGGCGACGGCGTCGCTCGGCTCGCGACGATCGCCGAGGAGCAGGCGGCCGCGATTCCGGAGATCGCCGGCGCGGTCTCCTCACTCGCGCGGCTGTCGGCCGCAATCGCCGAGCGCGTCCGCGAAGATCCGCACGGTTCGATCGCCCAGCACCTCGACGGCGCCCGCCGCGCGCTGGCGCGCCATCGCGATGCGGACGCGCCGGCGGACGTCGCCGAGCCGGGCGACGGCGGCGATCCCGTCGCGGCTTACCTGATCGCGCTCGCCGGCGGCCGCGCGGCAGAACCGCCCGACGACGAGCTGGCCGCGGCCGGTACGGAGCTCGCCGCGCGCGTGCTCGACGAGGAGCGGCGCATCGTCGGCGGAATCTGCGCCGCCGCCGAGATGACCGCGCACACCGGCGTCTTCTGGCGTGCGTTCAACCGCGACGTCCGCGCCTACGACGAACAGCTCGCGCAGCTTGCGACCGCGCTCGCCGAGTCGGTCGATACCGCGCGCGCACTCAGCGCGACGTCGGAGGAGATCGCCGCCGACCTGCGCGCGCTGCAGGCCGTCTGCGCCACGGCGCTCGCCGCGTTCGATCGCGCGCTCGACGCCGTCGACGCAGGCCACCTGCTCGGCGAGCGCGTGACGGCCGGACTCGCCGCGATGCAGGCCGGCACCGAGGAAGCGCGCGGGCTGCTGGCCCAGATCGGCAACGTCTCCGACGACGCCGGGCTGCTCGCGATCAACGCCGCGATCGAGGCGCGGCGCGCCGGCGAGCGGGGCCGCGCGTTCACCGTGATCGCCGGCGAGATCGGAAAGCTCGCCTCGACGGCGCAGGCCGACACGACCGGGGTCGTGCGCACCATCCTCGATCTCACCGGGCTCGGCGCCGAGCTCGCGGAGCAGACGCGGCGCCAAGATGCGGAGATGAGCGACGTGCGGGCGATCGCGGCGGCGTCGCGCACTACGGTCGCCGAGGCGGGTGCCGCGATCGCGGCGAGCGTCGCCCGCGGCAGCGGGATCGGCGAGACGGCGTCGCGCCTCGCCGGTTCGCTCGCTGCCGTCGCCGGCGACGTCGCGCAGGCGCGCGATCTCTCGGGCGCAGCATCGCAGCCGGCGGTCGAAGCGGCGCGGCTCGCGCTCGCCCGAATCGGCGACGTCGCGCTCCACATCACCGCGGCCCGCACGCTGGGGCGCTACGAAGAAGTCTTTCGCGCGGCGTCGATCGACTTCTCCGACCGGCTGCAGGCGGCGCTCGACGAGCTCGTCGCGCGCGGCGTCATCACGCCCGAGCTGCTGTTGGCGACGGACTACGTCGAGTTGCGCGGCCCGCTCGTCGACCGCCTCGCGCCGTTCTTCGACGTGCGCGACGCGCCGCGCGACGGCTTCACGCCGCCGAAGTACTGCACGTCGTGGGATCATCTCGTCGACGGCGCGCTCGTCCCGCTGCTCGACGAGGAGATGCAGGTCCCCGGCACGCTGCTCGCGTCGCTGTTCGACCTCAACGCCTACGCCGTCGCGCTGCCGACGACGATGCCGGGGACGCGGCGCGCCGACGGGCGGATCGACTGGCGGCGCTGGGCCGGGAAGATCCTGCTCGAAGATCCGACGACGCTGCACGGCGCGCGCATGGGACTCGGCGTCGAGCCCGACGCGATCCCGCTGCGCGCGCCGCGCGAGACGCTGGTGCGCCTCGGCTGCGATCTGGCGGCGCGCGATCCGAAACCGTGGCAGCTGCGCACGACCGTCATGGCCGGGACGCGCGACGTCGCGCTCGGCGCGTCGACGCCGGTGTACGTCGGCGGAACGCGCGTCGCGACCGCGGTGCTCGTGCGATTGCCGCAAGGGCAAACATCGTCGGGCGTCAATACGTAAGAACTCTCCTCCAAGATCGAGCGTGCATGCATCTGTTCTTCCAAGAACTGTTCAACGGTCTGGTCGTCGGCAGTCTCTACGCCCTCGTCGCGCTCGGCTTGGCGCTCGTCTACGGTACGATGCAGATCCCGAACTTCGCGCACGGTCATCTGTACATGCTCGGCGCGTACGTCGCGTTTTTCGGGGTGACGATCGCGCACATCGGCTACTGGCCGGCGATGCTGCTCGCCGTCGTCGTCCTCGCGATCGTCGGGCTGCTCTTGGAACGGTTCGTCTTCCGGCCGCTCGCGCGCGGACCGGAGGTCAACGTCATCATCGCCGCCGTCGGCGTCCTCTTCTTCCTCCAGACGCTGGCGCAGGTCGCGTTCGGCGGTGACTACCGCGTCTTCCCGACGCCGTACGACACCGTCGTGCACTTCGCCGGCCTCGTGGCGACGCAGCAGCAGCTCATCATCATCGCCGCTGCCGCGGTGCTGATGGTCGGGCTGTTCTGGTTCCTCAAGCGGACGCTGACCGGCGCCACGATCGAAGCGGTCGCGCAGAACCGTGCGGGCGCCGCGCTCGTGGGGATCGACACCAATCGCGTCTCCGCGATGGTGTTCGCAATCTCAGCCGGCCTAGCCGCTGCGGCGGCGACCCTCATCGCGTCGATCAGCCTGATCTCGCCGTCGATGGGCTTCACGGTAATCCTCAAGGCGTTCGCGATCATCGTGCTCGGCGGGATGGGGAGCGTTCCCGGCGCTATCGTCGGCGCGTACATCCTCGCCTTCGCCGAGAGCTTCGCGGGGACGTACATCTCGTCGAACTATCAGGACGCGATCGCGTTCGGCGTGCTGGTCCTGATCCTCACCTTCAAGCCCACCGGCTTGTTCGCTCGGGGAACGTGATGCGCCGCAACCTCTGGATCGTCGCCGCGGTGATCGCGGCGGTGCTGCCGCTCGTCGTCCCGAAGACGTTCTACCTGCAGATTGTCGCGAGCGCGTTCATCACCGCGATCGCGGTCTACGGACTCAACGTGATCCTCGGCTACACCGGCCTGCTGAACCTCGGCCACGCCGCGTTCTTCGGGATCGGTGCCTACGCCGTCGCGCTGCTGCAGACGAAGGCCGGCTGGCCGTTCTGGCCGGCGCTGCTCGCGGGCTGCGTCGCCAGCGTCGTGCTCGGCGCGCTCGTCGGCGCGATCAGCCTTCGCACGCGCGGCCACTACTTCGCGATCTTCACCGCCGCGGTCGGCGTGATGATCGCGATCGTCTTCACCAACTGGCAAGAGCTGACGGGCGGCAACATCGGGATCGTCAACATCCCCTCGCCCCCGCCGATCGGACCGCTCTCGTTCGACGGCGACGTCCCGAAGTATTATCTCGTCCTCGTCGCGCTCGCCATCGCCATCGCGATCTGCGCGCTCGTGCGCAACTCGCTCGTCGGGCGGACGTTCGTCGCGATCGCCGACAACGAGGCGTTGGCGCGCGCCGCCGGGATCGACGTCGCGCGCGTGCGGCTGACGGCGTTCATGCTCTCGACGCTCCTCGCGGGCTTCGCCGGCGGCATCTTCGCCATGTACAACGGGAACCTCGGACCGGACCAGACCGGCCTGGACGTCACGTTCGAACAGCTGCTGTACCTGGTGATCGGCGGGTTCGGGACGATCGCCGGGCCGCTCGTTGGAACGCTCGTGCTCGTCGGAATCTCGCACGAGCTGCAAGGCGTTCAGCAGTACCGCTTCCTGATTTTCGGACCGCTGCTGGTGCTGCTCGTGCGCTTCTTCCCCTACGGGCTCGCCGGCGCGTTCCATCGCTTGACGGCGCGAGGGCGCGCGTGATGCTGCTGGGCGTCCGCAACATCACGAAGCGCTACGGCGGCCTGGTTGCCGTCGACGACGTCAGCTTCGACGTCCCGGCCGGGACGATCACCGCGATCATCGGCCCGAACGGCGCGGGGAAGTCGACGCTGTTCCATCTGATCTCCGGGTACGTGCCGGCGACGAGCGGAAACCTGACGTTCGACGGCGAGGCGATCGACGGGCTGCCGATGCACGCGATCGCCCGCCGCGGCGTCGCGCGCACGTTTCAGACCACGAGCCTGTTCACGCACCTGACCGTACTCGACAACGCGATGATGGGCTACCGGATGCGCACGCGCACCAACGTGCTCGACGCGCTGTTGCGAACCCCGCGGGCCCGCCGCGAAGAACGCACCTCGCGAGAGGCGGCGTTCGAGGCGTTGCGCTTCGCGGGAATCGAGCACCTCGCGAGCCGCATCGCCGGCGCCATCCCGCAGGAAGCGCAGAAGCGGCTTGCCATTGCGATCGCCGTCGCGACGAAGCCGAAGCTGATCCTGCTCGACGAGCCCGTCGCCGGCGTCACCTCCGAGGAGACGGTTGAGCACGCCGAGCTGATACGGACGATGGCGCGCGAAGGCTACACGATCTGCCTGGTCGAGCACAAGATGAGCCTGGTGATGGGGCTCGCCGACTCGATCGTCGTCCTCCACCACGGCCGCAAGATCGCCGAAGGGACGCCGGCCGAAGTCAGCGCCGACCCCGCCGTGATCGACGCGTACCTGGGAGCTGCGACCCATGCTTGAGGTGCGCGATCTCTGGGTGCGCTACGGCGCCGCCGCGCCGGCGCTCGAAGGCGTCTCGTTGAGCGTGCAGCCCGGCGAGTGCGTCACGCTGCTCGGCGCGAACGGCTCGGGAAAAACCTCGCTGTTCGGCGCGCTCAGCGGGATCACGGCGTCGAGCGGCTCGATCCGCTTCGACGGCCGCGAGCTCGAACGGATGCGCCCCGCCGCGATCGTTGCGCTCGGAATCGCGCAGTGTCCCGAAGGGCGCAACCTCTTCCCCGAGCTCTCCGTCGAGAAGAACCTGCGCCTGGGCGCGTACGTGAACCGCCGCGACAAGCGCGCGACGGCCGACGCGCTGGAGCGCGTCTGCACGCTGTTCCCCGACGTGCGGGACAAGCTGGCCGCGCCGGCCGGCGCACTCAGCGGCGGTCAGCAGCAGATGGTCGCGATCGCGCGCGCGCTGATGGCGCGGCCGAAGCTGCTGCTCCTCGACGAACCGACGCTCGGCCTCGCGCCCAAGATGGTCGAGAAGACGCTCGACGCCGTCGCCGAGATCAACCGTGCCGGCACGATGGTGCTGCTGGCCGAACAAAATGCGTACGCCGCGCTCTCGATCGCGCATCGCGGTTACGTCCTGGCAAACGGCCGGGTGGTGCTCGAAGGCTCGGCGAGCACCTTGCAACAGAACGAGCTCGTCAAGAAGGCGTTCATCGGCGCCTGAAAGGGAGGTTCTCTTTGTTCCGCAGACTCCGAGGAGCGGTCGCAACCGCGCTCGTCGCCGCGACCGCCGCGACCACGATCGCCATCGCCGCCGCGCAAACATCGTCCGACGTCATCACGATCGGCTACACCGGCCCGCTCAGCGGCGGCGCCGCGGCCTACGGCACCGACGTGCAGCACGGCCTGCAGATGGCGATCGACGAGATCAACGCCGCGGGCGGCGTGAAGGTCGGCGGGAAGAAGGCGACCTTCAAGCTCGTCTCGCTCGACGACCAATACCGCCCGCCGAACTCCGTCGCCAACGCGAAGCAGCTCTCGCAGCAGAACAACGCCGTGATCGTCTTCTGCCCGCACTCGGGCGGCATTCTCGCGATCCAGGCGATGAACGAGAAGCAGTCGCCGAAGTTCGTCCTCGGCGCGTACTCGAGCGAACCGGCGATCCTCAAACAGGACAATCACCTCACGGTGATGATCCCGCCGGCGTACGATTCGTACTTCAAGCCCTACATCGCCGCTGAGATGAAGCGGCACGGCAAGAAGCTCGGCCTGCTGGCGACGACGTCGGCGTACGGCAAAGCGTGGGCGGACGGCTTCCGCAAAGCGTGGGAGGCCGCCGGCGGAACCGTCACCGGCGACTACGGCGTCGACTACAACACGACGACCGACTTCTCGGGCGCCGTCACCAAAGCGCTCAACGACAAACCCGACGTGATGCTCGTCGGCGGCCCCTCGCAGCCGACGGGCCTCGTGATCAAGTCGGCGCGCAACCAAGGCTACAAGGGCGGCTTCGCGATGATGGATCAGGCGAAGTTCGAACAGGTACAGGACGTCGCGCCGATCGCGCTGCTCGAAGGGACGATCGGCGTGATCCCGTTCGCCGACTTCGGTCCGGGCGTCAAGCAGTTCATCCCGCGCTACAACGCCAAGTTCGGCGGCTCGCGGCCGCCCAACTCGGAAGTGGGGCTGAACTACGAGACGATGCACGTCTTCGCCGCGGCGATCCAGGAGGCAAACAGCACCGACCCGGCCGCGATCATGGCGAAGGTGCCCAGCGCCGCGAAGTCGCTGCCGGGAACCTATCGGGTCGCCGACATCAACGGCGTCACCAAAGCCGGCCATCTGCTGATCCGCGCCGTCGCGGCGCTCGTCAGCAAAGGGAAGTTCGAGCCCGTGCAGGTGCCGTTCACCGAATAGACGGCGCCCGCTCGGCAAACGGAGAGGCCCGCGGCGTTGCGGGCCTCTTTTCGTTTGGGGTATCCTAACCGGACGGAGGGAAACCACGTGCACGAACTCGTCGAACGGGAGTTGAAGCTCGATCCGCCGGAGCGCTTCTCCCTTGCGCGCCTCGACCCGCGCCTCGACGAGTACGTCGCCTCCCCGGCGCAGCTCGAGCGGCTGCACACCGTCTACTACGATAGTCCGGATTTTCGC
>DASYFS010000191.1:0-19180 GCA_036498305.1 Candidatus Elarobacter sp.
CGGTCGGACTCGACGACAAGGCCGATCCGAACAACTCGACCTTCGTCCCGTATCCGGCCTGGTATTTCATCGCGCTCTACGCGCTCGTCGACATCGTCGGCAACCTGCCGCCGGCAATCGTGCAGGCCGCGTCGCTCTTCGCGACGATCATCGGGCCGACGCTGCTGATCCTGGTCCTCATCGCGCTGCCGTTCATCGACCGCAACCCGTCGCGCCGGCTCAGCCGCCGCCCCTGGGTGCTGGGACTGACTGCGGTGACGATGATCGGTGCGATCTACCTGTCGTGGTTCGGACAGAGCAACGTCTACCACCAGCAGCTCGCGCACAACCTGATCGGCCCCGGCGCGGTGCAGTCGACTGCAGCGACGACGAACGCGGGCGAAAGCGGACCGGTCGGGACCGCCGCCGGTCCCGGCGGTACGACGGGCTCGAGTGGAACCGCCGCCGCACCGGCCGCCGCAGGCGCAGGCGCGACCGTTTACTCGCAGAGCTGCGCGGGCTGTCACGGCGCCACCGGCCAGGGCGTGCCGAACACGTTCCCGCCGCTCGCGGGCAACCCGGTCGTAACCGGTGACAAGAAGAAGGTCATCGGCATCGTGCTCAACGGTCTCACCACGCCGATCGAGGTCAAGGGCACGAAGTATCAGGGTCAGATGCCGGCGTGGAAGGGCAACCTCTCCAACAAGCAGATCGCCGACGTGATCACCTACATCCGCAACGCCTGGGGCAACAAAGCGGACCCGGTCACCGAAGCCGACGTCGCGTCGGGCGGAAAGTAACCGCCGCACCGCGCAGACCGAAGAGCCCGCCGAGACGATCGCCGGGCTCTTTCTTTTAGTGGCGCACGCAGGGCGGGCCGGCGATGTGGAGGAGCACGGCGCGGGCGTGATCGGTGCTCGGGCGCTCCATCACGATTTCCGTGGAGCGGCCGAGCTGTCTCGCGATCGCGGTGAGGCGCGATACGTCGTCGGGCTTGGCGACGACCCAGGCGTCGTCGGGGCTGCCGCAGATCGTTGCGGTGAAGCCGGCGTTGTTTTTCAGATCGACGACCGGCGGGCGGGTGTAGAACACCAGACCGTTGCCGCCGCTGACGCCGCCGTTCGCGATCGTGTCGCCGGGCTTGTGCGCCGCGTCGATCGTTCGCGCGATCGGCGGGATCGGCTTGAGCGGCTCGGCGGCCGGCTCCGCGATGACGGCGATGAACAGGACCAGCGCGCCGCTGGTGAGCGCGAGAACGTACGGCGACCATTCCGCCAAGTCGCGGCGCGCGATCGCGATCGCGGTGAGGACGGAGCCGGCCAGCATCGCGACGCCGAGGAAGACGAGCTGGTGGTTGAGCGTCGCGAGGTCGACGTCGAGCCGGTTGCTGCGCGAGAACGCGCCGATCGCGAACGCGACCAGGCCGATGAAGACGGGGATCGTCGCGGCGGAGATCACCGCGGCACGGCGGTCGGCGCCGGCGCGCATGCGGTCGAACCAGAGCGCGACCATGATCGCGAGCGCGGGGAGCAGCAGCGCGATGTAGTTCGGCAGCTTCGTGTTCGCGAAGCTGAAGAACACAAACGGGATCACGGTCCAGACGATCGCGAGCCGCGCGAACGCGCCGTCGCGCGCACGCGCTTCGCGCAGCGCCGCGGCGAACGCCACCGGGACGAACGCGATCCACGGAAAGAAGCCAAGGATCAACACGGGGATGTAGTACCAGACCGGCCCGGTCTGGTTCTCGATCACGCCGGTGTAGCGGCCGAACGTATAGTGGCCGATCAGTTCGGCGATCGCGCGCGGCCCGACCGCGATGCCGAGCGCGATGAACCACGGCAGCGTGACCAGCAGGTACGCGAGGCAGCCGATCGCGACGGCGCGGCGGCGCGGAAGCGCGATCCGCCCGGCGCGCGACTCCCACAGCAGCCACGGACCGATCACCAGGACCGTGACGACCGGCGCGACCGGTCCTTTCGTCAGCGTCCCGATCGCCAGTGCCAGCGCGCCGCAGACGAACGCGGTGTCGCGGCGGCCCGGCGTCCCCGACGGCTCGAAGGCGCGATACCACCACAGCACGGCGGCCGCGATCGAGAAGTCGAGCAGCGCGTCCATGATCGCGAGGCGGCCGACGATTGCCTGCATCAGGCTCGTCGACAGCACGACGGCGGCGATCATCCCCGCGCGCTCGCCGGCGATCCGCGCCGTCGCATAGCCGACCGCACCGCCCATCGCGATCGTCGCCAGCGCCGAGGGCAGCCGCAGCGCGAACGTGCTGACCCCGAAGAGCTTCGCGAACAGCGCGGCGATCCAGAAGTAGAGCGGCGGCTGCACGAACCACGGCTGGCCGTTGAGGTGCATCACGACCCAGTCGTGCGAGAGGACGACCTCGCGCGCGACCTCGCCGTAGGCCGTCTCGCTGTTGTCCCAAAGCGTGCCGATGCCGAGCCCCGGCAGGGTTACCAGCGCGGCGAAGAGCGCACCCAGGAGCGCCGCGCGTGCGGGGACGGATCGCATCTGCTGGAAGATAAGGCTTGTGTATCCCGTCGCCCTCTCGCTGCGCGGCCGGCGCGTGCTCGTCGCGGGCGGCGGCAGCGTCGCCGAACGCAAGGTTCGCGGCCTGCTCGAGGCCGGCGCCGCGGTCACCGTCGTGAGCCCCGAGCTCGTCCGCGCGCTCGCCGCCCTCGCCGATGCCGGCGAGATCGCCTGGGTCGCGCGGCCGTACCGGCAGGCCGACCTCGACGGCGCGGTCCTCGCCTTCGCGGCGACCGGCGACGACGGCGTCAACGCCGCGATCGCCGCCGACGCCCGGCGCGCCGGCGTCCTCGTCAACGACGCCTCCGACGCGGCGCGCGGCGACTTCGCGACCCCGGCGGTCCATCGCTCCGGACCGCTGACCGTGACGGTCGATTCCGGCGGGCTCGCGCCGTCGTTCACCAAGCGCATCCGCGACGAGCTCGCGCTCCAGTTCGACGCGCGCTACGCGCGTGCGGCGGCGACGCTCGGCGCGATTCGCGAGCGCGTCCTCGCCGTCGTCCCCGCCGCGGACCGGGCCGCGGTGATGCGCCACTTCGCCGAGCGCGATCTCGAAGAGCTGGCGGCGATGACGCCGTCGGCGGTCGAGCACGAAGTGGAGCGCGCGGTCGACACGCTGCGCGGTGTCGTTCCGGCGCAGCAGCGGCCGCTCGTGTGCGCGACGCGCGCCAGCGCGCTCGCGATGACGCAGACGAAGAGCGTGATGGCGCAGCTCGCGCGCGCCGGGATCGCCTCGACGATCCTCGAGATCACGACCAAGGGCGACGCGGTGCAGGACCGCCCGATCGCGGCGATCGGCACGGACAACGTCTTCGTCCGCGAGCTCGAGCTCGCGCTGCGCGAGGGCCGCGCCGACTACGCGGTCCACTCGTGCAAGGATCTCCCCAGCGCGCTCGCGCCGGGGATGGAGCTCGCCGCGATCACGACGCGCGAAGACGCGCGCGATGCGTTCTGCAGCGAGCGCTGGCCGACGTTCGCGGCGCTCCCGGCGGGCGCACGGGTCGGGACCTCGTCGCCGCGGCGCCGAGCGCAGCTGCGCGCGCTGCGGCCGGACCTGACCTACCTCGACATCCGCGGCAACGTCGACACGCGGCTGCGCAAGCTGCGCGACGGCGAGTTCGACGCGATCGTCCTCGCCTGCGCCGGGCTGAACCGCCTGGGCCAGGCGGCGACGCACACGGTCCCGTTCTCGCCCGACGACGTCACGCCGGCCGTCGGCCAGGGGGCCCTCGCGATCGAGACCCGCGACGGCGATCCGGTAGGGCGGCGGCTGGAGGCGATCGTCGGCGACGGCGCCGCGACCGTCGCGGTCCGCGCCGAACGGGCGTTCCTGCGGGCGCTGCGCGGCGGGTGCCAAGCACCGGTCGGCGCGCACGCCGTGTGGGGCGAAGGGCGGCTGCGGTTGACCGGCGCGATCGCCGCGCCGGACGGATCGCAGGTCGTCCGGGGCGTCCGGGAGGCCCACTTCGGGCTGCCCGACATCGCCGCGGCGGAGACGATGGGGATCGAGCTGGCCGTCGCCCTGTTGGCCGATGGGGGGACCGCGATCCTCGGCGCCGCGCCCCTCGAAGGCCGCCTGATCCTGCTCCCCCGCACGCAAGCGCGCGCGAGCCGGATCGGCCCGCCCCTGCGGGAGGCCGGGGCCGAGGTCGTGGAGGTTGCCGACAGCGGCGAGGCGAGGTCGGCCCTCGGCGGCCGGATGCCGAACGTGATCCTGTTCCCGTCCTCGGGAGCCGTCGGGGCGATCGCCGAATACTTGGCGGCGCTCCGCCAGGGCGAGCGCCGCCCGCTCGTCGCCGCCATGGGGCCGTCGTCGTCGCGGTCCGCGGCCGAAGCCGGCTGGCAGCCGGACGTGGTCGCACCCAAAGCGGAGATTGGAGCGTTCGTACAAACCGTGTTGGTCTTCATGCTGGAGAACGGAGGGTGAGCCTCGCCGACGCGCGCGCCGCGATCGGTGCCCAGCTCGTGCAGCGGCCCCGCCGCCTGCGCTCGTCGCCGGCGATGCGCGCGCTCGTCCGCGAGACGCGGATCAACCGCGACGGGCTCGTCCAGCCGCTCTTCGTTGTCGCCGGAAGCGGGATCGTTCAGCCGATCGGCTCGATGCCGGGCGTCGATCGCTACTCGGTCGACCGGGTCGTCGCCGAATGCCGCGAGCTCGACGCCGCCGGCGTCCGCGCGGTGCTGCTGTTCGGGATCCCCGACGCCGCCGACAAGGACGCCTACGCGACGGTCAACTACGATCCGAACGGCATCGTCCAGCAGGCTGCGCGCGCGATCAAGGACGCGCTCCCGCGGCTGCTCGTCATCGCCGACCTGTGCAACTGCGAATACACCGACCACGGCCACTGCGGGATCCTCGACCCCTCCGGCGACGTCGACAACGACCGCACCCTCGAGGTGCTGGCGAAAACCGCGCTGAGTTACGCGCGGGCCGGCGTCGACATCGTCGCGCCCTCCGACATGATGGACGGCCGCGTCGCGGCGATCCGGAGCGCACTCGACGACGAAGGCTTCACCAAGACCGCGATCATGTCGTACGCCGCGAAGTACGCGTCGGCGTTCTACGGCCCGTTCCGCGAGGCGGCGGAGTCGACGCCGTCGTTCGGCGATCGGCGGACGTATCAGATGGATCCGGGCAACGTGCGCGAGGCGCTCAAAGAAGTCTCGCTCGACATCGAGGAAGGCGCCGACGTCGTGATGGTCAAGCCGGCGATGGCGTATCTCGACGTCGTGCGCGCGGTGCGCGAGACGACCGATCTTCCGGTCGCGGTGTATCACGTCAGCGGCGAGTACTCGATGCTCAAGGCCGCCGCCGAGCGCGGGTGGATCGACGAGGAGCGCGCCGTCGATGAGACGCTGACGGCGATGGCGCGCGCCGGCGCCGACATCATCATCACGTACTTCGCGAAATCGTATCTGCAGAGAACCAACGCGTGACCGACACACTCGGCGTGGTCATCCTCGCGGGCGGTGAGGCGACGCGGTTGCCCGGGAAGCTGTCGCTTGCGGTCGGCGACGTGCCGATGGTGGTGCGGGTGTATCGGAATGTCTCGCCCGCGGGCGAGACGTGGCTGTCGACGAAGGGCCGGCTCACGCACGAGATCGCGCGCGAGCTCGGCGATGTGCCGCAGGTCGTCGATCGCTGGCCGCTGCGCGGGCCGCTCTCGGGGCTGCTGTCGACGATGAGCGAGATGCGCAGCGAGTGGGTCTTCGCGGTCGCGGGCGACGCGCCGTTCGTCGACGCCGCCTTCGTCGCGTCGCTCGCCGCGCATGCCGCGCCGGACGTGGAGGCGATCGTCCCGACGCACGACGCCGCGAACCGCAGGATCGAGCCGCTCGCCGCGCTCTATCGCCGCGAGGCCTACTTGCGCGAAGGAACGCCGGTGCTGCTGGGCGGGAACGGCGCGCTGCGCATGGTGGTCGACCGGCTGAAGACGCGCTACGTCCCGGTCGCCGACGAGCGGATCTTCGCCAACGTCAACACGCCGGCGGAATACGCCGCGCTGCGCGAAGCGCTGACGTGAGCGCGCCCAACGCCGACCGGCCCGGCTCCGAACGGGCGTTTGCCGCCGCGCGCCGCGTGATCCCCGGCGGCGTGAACTCGACGGTGCGCGCGTTCAAAGGCGTCGGCGGAACGCCGGTCTTCGTCGCGAGCGCGAAGGGGGCATACCTCGTCGACGTCGACGGGCGACGCTACCTCGACTACGTTCTTTCATGGGGGCCGATGATTGCCGGTCACGCGCATCCCGCCGTCGTCGACGCGGTGCAGCGCGCCGCGGAGCGCGGGACGTCGTACGGGACGCCGACCGAGGCCGAGACCGAGCTCGCCGAGCTGATCGTCGCCGCCGTGCCGTCGGTGGAGAAGGTACGCTTCTGCTCGTCGGGGACCGAGGCGACCGCCAACGCCGTCCGGCTCGCGCGCGGCTACACCGGCCGCGACAAGTTCATCAAGTTCGAGGGCTGCTATCACGGCAGCGCCGATCCGTTCTTGATCGCGGCGGGCTCGAGCGCGCTCACGATGGGCGTCCCGAACTCCAAGGGCGTCCCCGCGTCGACGGCGCGCGACACGATCATCGTCCCCTACAACGACGCCGCCGCGGTCCGCGCCGCGTTCGAGGCCAACCCGCACGAGATCGCCGCGGTGATCGTCGAGCCGTACGTCGGCAACATGGGGTTCGTCGCGCCGCTGCCCGGCTATCTCGAGGCGCTGCGGACGCTGACCCGCGAGTTCGGCGCGCTGCTGATCTTCGATGAGGTCATGACCGGCTTTCGGGTCGCGATGGGCGGGGTCCAGGGGCTGACCGGCGTCCTCCCCGACCTGACCACGCTGGGGAAGGTCATCGGCGGCGGGCTCCCGGTCGGCGCCTTCGGCGGCCGCGCCGAGATCATGGACCGGCTCACCCCCGACGGGGACGTGTTTCAAGCCGGCACGCTGTCGGGGAACCCCCTGGCGATGGGGGCCGGGATTGCGACCTTGCGACTGTTGTCGGACGAGCTGTTCGCGCATCTCGACGGCCTCGCCGCGCGGTTGTGCGCGGGCATGGCTTCCGCGTTCCGCCGCCACGGCGTCCCGCATACGGTCGGCTCCGCCGGCTCGATGTTCGGGTTCTTCTTCACCGAGGGGCCGGTAACGGATCTGGCGAGCGCGAAGAAGGCCGACACCGCGCTCTACGCGCGGTTCTTCCACGCCATGCTCGACCGCGGCTACTATTTCGCCCCGTCCCAGTTCGAAGCGGGGTTCCTTTCGCTGGCCCACACGCCGGCCGAGATCGACGCCACGATCGCGGCCGCCGATGAGGCATTGGCCGAAGCGCTGACCGGAGACGTCGCGTGCCGCTAGTGTGTCTGGGGCTTTCGCACCACACCGCGCCGGTCGACGTGCGCGAGCGCCACGCGTTCCCGGCGGCGATGATGGGCGAGGCGCTCGTCGCGTTGCGGGATTACGAAGCGGTCCGCGAAGCGTTGATGATCCAGACGTGCGGGCGGCTGGAGATCTACGCCGAGCTCGAGGACTACGAGTCGGGGGTCCACCAGCTCAAGAGCTTCCTCTCGAACTTCCGCCACGGCGACGTCAGCGACATGGACTCGTACATGTACACGCTGCTCGGCACGCAGGCGATCGAGCATCTCTTCCGCGTCAGCACCGGCCTCGACTCGATGCTGATCGGCGAAGCGGAGATCCTCGGGCAACTCAAGGACGCGTACGTCCAGGGGCAGCGCGCGCGCTCGCTCGGGAAGACGCTGCACCATCTGTTCCGCGAAGCGCTGGAAGCCGGAAAAGACGCGCGCGCGCAGACCGCGATCTCGAGCGACTCGACCTCGGTCGCGACGGCGGCGGTCGCCTACGCGAAGCAGCACCTCGGCGAGCTCGCCGGCAAGACCGTCCTGGTCGTCGGCGCCGGAAAGATGGGCGCCGCCGCCGCGCGACGGATGCGCGACGAAGGCGCGGCGTCGATCGTCGTGCTGAACCGCAGCCACAAGCGCGCCCGCGACGTTGCGACGGAACTGGGCGAGAACGCGCGTGCCGCCGACCTGCCGGGACTCGTCGCGGCACTGCGCGACGCCGACGTCGTGATCACGTCGACGGGCGCGTCGCACTTCGTCGTCACGCCGGGGAACGTCGCCGAGGCGATGCTCTCGCGTCCGCAGCGTCCGCTCTTCGTCGTCGACATCGCCGTCCCGCGCGACGTCGATCCCGAGGTGACGCGCATCCCCGGCGTCGGCCTCGTCGACATCGACGGTCTCAAAGGGCTCGTCGACATCACGCTCGAGAAACGCCGCGAGGCGATCCCGCTCGTCGAAGAGATCATCGGCACGCACGTCGAGCGCTTCGGGCAATGGTATCAGTCGCGCGTCGCCGTCCCGGTGATCGCGTCGCTGATGCAGAAGGCGGAGTCGATCCGCGCCGCCGAGCTCGAACGGCTCCTTGCGCGCTGCCCGGAGCTGAGCGAGCGCGAGATCAGCCTCATCACCGGGATGTCGCTGACGATCGTCTCGAAGCTGCTGCACAGCGCGGTGACGCGCATCCGCGACAAGGCGGTCGAGAACCGTGCCGAGGCGATGACGCACGCACGGATGCTCGACGAGCTCTTCGAGCTCGAAGCGCTCGCGCGCAACGGCGACGCGGTCGTGCACGCCGCCGTCGAAGATTCGGACGAGTAGCACCGTGCCCGGCAAGGGCAAAGTGTGGCTGGTCGGAGCCGGGCCTGGTGATCCTGGACTGCTCACAGTGAAAGCCGCGCGGGCGCTGCAGCGGTGCGACGTGCTCGTGTACGACTATCTGGCGTCGGCGGCGATCGTCGCGCTCGCGCCGCCGGATTGCGAGAAGATCTACGTCGGCAAGAAAGCCGGCGCGCACACGCTCTCGCAGGACGAGATCACCGCGCTGATCGTCCAGCTCGGGCGCGAAGGCCGCCGCGTCGTGCGGTTGAAGGGCGGCGACGTGTTCGTCTTCGCGCGCGGCGGCGAGGAGGCGCGAGCGCTGGCCGAGGCCGGCGTTCCGTTCGAGATCGTCCCGGGGATCACGTCCGCGATCGCGGCGCCCGCGTATGCCGGGATCCCGGTGACGCATCGCGATCACAACACCGCGTTCACGATCGCGACCGGCCACGAAGATCCGGCCAAAGGCTACTCGTCGCTCGATTTTGCGAAGCTGGCGAACCCCAAGGCGACGACGATCTTCCTGATGGCGATGGGGAACCTCGCCGGGATCGTCGGCGAGCTGCGCGCGCACGGCCTGCCGGCGACGACGCCGATCGCGATCGTGCACGAAGGGACGAAGCCGGCGCAAGAGACGCTGGTCGCGGCGCTCGACACGGTCGTTGCCGAGGTCGCGCGCACCGGCATCACCGCACCGGCGATCGTCGTGATCGGCGACGTCGTGGGCGAGCGCGAGCACATCCGCTGGTTCGACCGGCAGCCGCTGTTCGGCAAGCGCGTTCTGGTGACGCGCCCCGCGCATCAGGCCGCCGAGTTCGCCGCCGCGCTGTGGGAAGCCGGAGCCGAGCCGATCCTTGCGCCCACGATCGCGATCGGGCCGCCGAGCGATCCCGCCGCGGCGCGCGACGCCGTCGCGCGGATACGCGAGTACGCGTGGGTCGCGTTCACCAGCCGCAACGGTGTCGACGCGTTCTTCGACGCGCTCGGCGAGCTCGGTCGCGACGCGCGCGCGCTGGGCGACGTGCGCATCGCGGCGATCGGGCCGAAGACCGCCGAGGCGCTGGCCGCGCGCGGCATCCGCGCCGACGTCGTGCCGCCGAGCTACGTCAACGAAGCGGTCGCCGCGGAGCTGCTGGCGCGCACCGCGCCGGGCGATCGCGTCCTGGTCTTCCGCGCCGAAGAAGCGCGCGAGATCCTCCCGCAGACGCTGCGCGACGCGGGCCGCCTCGTCGACGTCGTCGCGGCCTACGCCACCCGGCTCGTCGACGATCCCGAGCTCGCCGCGAAAGCCGAGCGCGCCGACATCGTGACGTTCACCAGCACCAGCACGGTCAACGGCTTCGTCCGCAACGTCGCGCACGCGCGGGATGTGCTCGCGCCGAAATTGGTCGCCGCGATCGGCCCGATCACCGCGCAGGCGGCGCGCGAGGCCGGGATCCGCGTCGACGTCGTCGCGCACGAGTTCACCGTCGAGGGGCTGCTCGACGCGCTCGCCGACCCGGTCGCGTAGCGCGGGGCTGCGATGCGGCCGCTGGACCTCGCGATCGGGATCATCGTCGCCGGCGCGATCGCGCTGGTCGCCTACCGCGCCCACGCGCTGACGCGCGGCGGTGCGCTCGCGGCGCTCGTCGTCGGCGCGCTGACGTACGCGACCGGACGCATCGGCTTCACGCTGATCCTCCTCGCGTTCTTCGTCCCCTCGGTGCTGCTCTCGCGCGCGGGGCGCGCTCGCAAACGCGAGCTGGTCGACGTCGGAAAGGCGGGACCGCGCGACGCGATGCAGGTGCTCGCGAACGGCGGCGTCGCAACGGTGTGCGCGCTGCTGTGGGCGTTTACCCGCGACGTGACGTGGGCGCTCGCCTTCGCCGGTGCCTACGCCGCCGCGACCGCCGACACGTGGGCGACGGAGATCGGGACGCTCGCGCGCGGCCGGCCGCGCTCCATCCTAACGCTGCGGCCGATACCGACCGGCCTCTCGGGCGGGGTCACGATCGCGGGCACGCTCGCCGAGGTCGCCGGCGCGTTGTGGCTCGGCGTCATCGCGATACCGGCGATCATGATCGCGGCGACGGCGCCCGACGGCGGCTTCGGGTTCTCGATCCACGGGCGCGTCCAATTCGCCGCCGTGATCGCGACGCTGCTCGTCCTCGCGGTACCGATCGGCGGGATCGCCGGCGCGACGGTCGACTCGCTGCTCGGCGCGACGCTCCAGGAGCTGCGGCGCTGCGACGCCTGCGGGCGCACCTGCGAGACCAACCCGCATGCCTGCGGCGCGGCGACCGTTCTGGTTCGCGGGGTCCCCTGGGTATCGAACGACCTGGTGAACCTGGCGGCGACCCTTACCGGCGCGCTGGTGAGCCTCGCCCTCGCGAAGGCGACCGGCCTGCACTGACCCCCGGCCCAAATGCAAGTGCCGAAACCGACCTCGGTCGGCGCGCGGTCGGAGGCGTCGTGCGACGATCCGCACGGACATAACCATGGCAACCGAGCTAGTAAAAGACCGAGACGTCAGCGAACACGGCCCGCGACTGATTCTGATCACGATCGGAATCATGGCCGCGACGCTGCTGCAGACACTCGACTCGACGATCGTCAACGTCGCGCTGCCGACGATTCAGGGTAACCTCGGCGCGACGCAGGACGAAGGCGCCTGGGTCGTCACCGGCTACATCATCTCGGCGGTCATCGTCATCCCGATGACGCCGTGGCTGCAAGCGCGCTTCGGCCGCCGCCAGTACTACTCGACGGCGATCATCGGCTTCACCGCGGCCTCGATGCTGTGCGGGATCGCCGGCTCGATCCAAGAGCTGATCCTGTTCCGGATCATCCAGGGCTTGTTCGGCGGCGGCCTCGTCGCGACCGGACAGGCCGCGCTGCGCGACACCTTCCCGCGCCATCTGCTCGGCGCGTCGCAAGCCGTGTTCGCGCTCGGCGCGATCGTGGGCCCGTCGGTCGGCCCGACCGTCGGCGGCTGGCTCACCGACAACTATTCGTGGAACTGGGTCTTCTACATCAACCTGCTGCCGGGAATCTTCGCCGCGATCATCGTGATGACGATGATGCGCAATCCGACCGATCCCAAGCCGATCCCGATCGACGGCATCGGGCTCGGGCTGCTGGCGATGGGGCTGGGCTCGCTGCAGTACATCCTCGACGAAGGTCAGCGCAACGACTGGTTCTCCGATCCGGTGATCGCGTTCTTCGGCGTCACGACCGTCGTCGGGATCGTCGCGTTCATCGTCTGGGAGCTGTGGGGAGCGAAACGGCCGCTGGTCGATCTGCGCGTCTTCAAGTATCGCGCGATCGCGGCGGGAAGCATGCTCGGCTTCGCGATCGGTGCCGTGCTGTTCGGCGCGACCGTGATCTTGCCGCAGTACGTCCAAGGCGTGCTCGGCTTCACGGCGACGCTCTCCGGCGAGCTCATCTTCATCCGCGCCGCGTTCATCGCGGCGCTGACGCCGTTCATCGCGCGCCTCGCCGGGTCGGGGAAGATCGACACGCGGATCCTGCTGGTCGGCGGCTTCACGCTGATCGCGGTGAGCCAGCTGTGGCTGGGCTACATCACGACCTCGCAGAACGATTTCGGCTCGCTCGTCGGACCCGCCGTGATGGCCGGGATCGGCTTGGCGCTGCTGTTCGTCCCGATCTCGATCGCGGTGTTGAGCGCGATCCCACCGGAAGCGGTCCCGAAAGCGACCTCATTCCAGGCGCTCTCGCTGCAGCTCGGCGGCTCGTTCTCGACCGCGGCGCTGATCACGCTCCTCGCGCGCCGCAGCGCGTTCCACCAAGCGGAGCTCGCGCAGTCGATCAACCCCGACAACAACGCGCTGCAGCTGCTGATCCAGCACACCCACAACATGGCGGCGGCACTGATGAACACCTACCAGCTCGTGCTGCAGCAGGCGACCGTGATGGCCTACGCCGACGCGCAATGGGCGCTCGGCGCGCTCACGTTCTTTCTGTTACCGCTGGTGTTCGTGTTGCCCCGGCGCCGCAAGGGCGTTGCGGCGCCGACGAACATCCCGGTCGAGTAAGGCGCTTTAGCCGGCGGCTTTCGCCTCGGCGCCGTACTTCTTGTCGAGGTACGGGATGATGTCGTCGTCGTCGTCGAGCACGACGTCGCCGTCGACGAGAACCGGGATCGACGTCTGTCCGGAGGCGGCTTTCACCTCGGCGCGTTCGGCGTGCGAGTGCGGAACGTTGACCGTCTTGTAGTCGAGCAGCAAGTCGGTCATCTTCTTGCGCACGCGCGCGCAGTACGGACACCATTCGGCCTGGTACAGCACCATGTCGGTTTGTCGACCCATAACGGCCGCAAAGAGCCCGGGGCGGCCGAAAAAGGTTGCGCCTCCGGGCGCGTCGGAGTTGTGCCGTCCACACCGATGCTCGAGCACGCCTCCTCCCCTCGGCGTGACCGCACCGCGATCGGCCTCTCGATCGCCGTTCATTGCTGTGTCTTGGCGGCGCTCGCCGCCGTCCCGCGGCCGGCGTTCACCCCCGACGTCGTCGACGAGCGGACGCTGCTCGCGAGCATGATCACGATCGAGCATCGCGCTTCCCGTCCGGCACGAACCGCGCGCAGGACACTTCCGCTGCCGGCGCCGGCCAAGCCGGTCGAGCGCCCGGTTCTTCACGTTGCGCGCGCGGAGTCGCACGCGGCGCGCCGCCTCGTCGTCGCCCAGGAGCGGCGGTTCGTCGGCCGGCCGGCCGAGGTGATCCAGCCGGCAAAAGCCCCGCAACCGCCGGTACCGGTCGCCGCCGAGCCCGGTCCGCAGACGATCGCGGGTAACGCGACCGCGGTTCCGTCGCCGACGCCGGCGCCGACCGCCGCCGTCGTCGTCGCGAGCCATGATGAGGGGATCGGAAACTTCGGCGAGGACTACCCGGCCAAGGTCGATCCGCAGGCGCGCGCGACGCTGTTCGCCGGGATCTCCGACACCGTGCAGCTCCGCGTCAGCGTCGACGAGAACGGGCACGCGATCGCGATCGAGTTCGTGCGCGCACCATCCGATCCGTCACAGCTGCAGGAGCTGCGCGCTCGGCTGCTGGCCGCGCGCTTCATCCCGGCGGTCTGCAACGGGCTGCGCTGCGCCGGCACCGTCCCGCTCCACAACTGAGCTCAGGGCCGCGGGATGATCGCCCCGCGCGCGAGCACCGTCTCGATCGGCGTGTTCGGACCGATCTCGATATCCGAACCGCGGATCAGCATCGCGCCGTAGCCGACGATCGGAACGAAGCCGAGGACGCCTGAGGCTGCCTTCCGATTGCGGCCGTTGATCTCGAGGTGCTGGTCCTCGAACTTCATGTGGCGTCCGTCGGGGAGCGCCAAGCTGTCGAGCCGCAGCGTCAGGTCGCCCTCGTGTCCGCCGGTGCCGGATTTTCCCGCGAGCAGCAGCGTACCGCTCCCTCTCGCACCGGCCGGGATGACGGTACCGCCGGTCGTCGTCACCGGGTCGAGAAGCGCGAAGCCAAAGTTCTCGCCGGTCTTGCTCGTCGCCGACGACAGCGTGCGGTCGACATGGAAGCGAATCCGCGTCCCCGCCGCGACGCCTGACGCGGACGCGAGGACCGGACTCGGGCTCGGCTCCGGTTGGCCGGCAGCGGTCAGCGGAGCTGCTCCCGAGATCAGCAGAGCGGTGAGCAGCGAGGCGGAGAGCGGCGGGCGCATGCACCGTTCGTTCCCAACGCGCCGAGTTCGTTTGCTTCCTTCAGTGCGCCGGCTTCTCCGCCAGCGGGATTCCGAGCTCGGAGGACAAGCGCTGCAGCGACTCCCACACCTTCACGTGCACCGGGACACCGTGCTCGCGGTTGTAGAGCGTCTTCTCGTGCTCGATCTCGCCGGCGACGTAGATGCGCTCGCAGCCCGGCGCCTTCGCCGAATCCTTGAACGCGCGCAGCTCGACGTCCATGTCGGCTTTGAACGCCTCGACGTCGCGGAAGCCGTCGATCGCGAACGCGGCGAAGAAGTGCGAGACCTTGCCGGGGAGCGGCGGATCGCTCGGCAGCGGAAGGTCGTTGCCGAACGCGCCGCCGGCGAGGACGCCGGTCAGGATCTCGACGAGGAGGCCTAGGCCGTAGCCTTTGTGACCACCGTTGTCGGTCCCGTAGCCGCCGAGCGGCAATAGACCGCCATTCATGCCGATGACGGGGTCGAGCGTCTCGTTGCCGTCCTTGTCGATCGCCCAGCCCGGCTGCAGCGCCTTTCCTTTGCGCTGGTAGACTTCGAGCTTGCCTTTGGGGACAGTCGTCGTCGCGAAGTCGAGGACGAACGCCGGCTCGTTCTTCGCCGGGATCGCGAACGCGAGCGGGTTCGTCCCGAGCATCAGATCCCGCCCGTTGGTCGGCACGCCGAGCCGGACGGTGTTGGTCGACGCGATCCCGATCATGTCGCGCTCGAGCGCCATCATCGCGTAGAAGCCGGCGATCCCGAAGTGGTTCGAGTTGCGCACGGTGCCGAACGCCGCGCCCTGCTGCTCGGCCTTTGCGAGCACTGCCTCCATCGCGCGGTAGGCGGCGGGATGACCCAGCCCGTTTCCGGCATCGATGAGGATCGAGGTCGGCGTCTCGCGGACGATCGTCGTCGCCGGCGCCGGCACGAGCGCACCGTTGCGGATCCGGTCGACGTAGAACTGCTCGAGGCGCGCCGTCCCGTGCGACTCGATACCGCGCAGGTCTGAGGCAACGAGCACCTCGCCGACGATCGCCGCGTCGGCCGGGGCGACCCCGACCTTCTCGAGCGCCGCGGCGGTGAACGCCTCGAGCGCCCGCTCGTCGGCGAGGCGATACTCGGAGGTCAGAAGGTCGGCCATGGAAGCTTCTACGAAGCGCGACGTGATGGACCTTCGCGAGGCCTTGGAAGCCGCAGTCCCCGGTGGACTGCTCACCGCGGCCGAAGATCTGATTGCGTACGGTTTCGACGGGACGTTCTACGAGCAGACGCCGCCGCTGGTCGTGCTGCCGCGAACGACCGCCGAGGTCGCCGCCGTGCATCGCATCGCGTACGAGCGTTCCGTCCCGCTGACGCCGCGCGCCATGGGAAGCGGGCTCTCGGGCGGCGCGGTCCCGCTCGACGGCAGCATCGTCCTCGGCGTCGCAAAGATGGACCGCATCCTCGCGATCGATCCGGTCGACGGCGTCGCCGTCGTCCAGCCGGGCGTCATCACCGCGCGGCTGCAAGCGGAGGTCGAGCGCATCGGCCTCTTCTATCCGCCCGATCCGTCGAGCCTCAAGCAGAGCGCGATCGGCGGCAACGTCGCCGAGAACGCCGGCGGCGCGCGTGGGCTCAAGTACGGCGTCACCGGCGACTACGTGCTCGCGCTCGAAGTCGTGCTGCCGGACGGCACAACGATCCGCACCGGCGGGCGCACGGTGAAGAACGTGACCGGCTACGATCTGCGGCGGCTCTTCACCGGCGCCGAGGGGACGCTGGGCACGATCACCGAGATCACGCTCAAGCTGATTCCGAAGCCGAAGGTCGCGCGCGCCGCGCTCGCCGTCTTCGATTACATCGAGGACGCCGCGCGTGCGACGACTGCGGTGATGGCGAGCGGGATCGTCCCGACGGCGGTCGAGCTGCTCGACGCGCTGACGATTCGCTGCATCGCCGAGAACGGCGTCGCCGGCCTCCCCCTCGACGCCGACGCGCTGCTGATCTTCGGCGCCGACGGCAATCACGACGCCGTCGTCGACGCCGAGATCGCGGCGATCGCCGCGATCGTGCGCGCGCACGGCGCGCGTGAGGTGACCGTCGCGACCGGGGAGGCGGAGTCGGAGCGGCTGTGGGCGGCGCGCCGTTCGATCTCGCCCGCGCTCGCGCGGCGGCGCCCCAACAAGCTCGGCGAGGACGTCTGCGTGCCGCGCAGCAAGATCGTCGAGCTGGTCGCCCGCATCCGCGCGATCGCCGCCGAGCAGCGGCTCGAGATCCCGCTGTTCGGCCACGTCGGCGACGGCAATCTGCATCCCAACATCCTCTGCGACAAGCGCGATCCCGAGGAGATGACACGCGTCGCGGCCGCCGCGCGCGCGATCTTCGAGGCTGCCGTCGCGCTCGGCGGGACGCTGTCGGGCGAGCACGGCATCGGCCTCTTGAAGAAGCAGTTCATGGAGCTCGACGTCGGCCCCGACGCGCTCGCGGTGATGCGCGCGATCAAGGCGGCGATCGACCCGCGCGGGATCATGAACCCCGGAAAGATCTTTCCGGAACCGGGCGGGATCGACGCGTTCCGGTTGTGAGCGCGCCGACGACGGCCCGGGTCAGCGCGGCCACCTGCGGGTCGTCGCGCAGGCAGCGCGCCCAATCGGCGGTTCCGGCGTTGAACACCACCCCTTCACGGCAGCGAAACGTCGCCATCGCTGCGTGACCGCCGGGCGCGATCTCGCCGCTGCCGTCTTCTACGTTCCACCCCTCGAGCGGAACGCGCCCGAGAATGCGCAATCCGTCGGGCGCGTTGCGCAGGTCCACGCCGTCGCACTCATAGCCGATGAGTCGATGCGCGGCACCGAGCACGTCGCCCACGCGCAACCCCGCCGCGCGGAGCACCGCATCGTCGTCGACGATACGATAACCGGTCGGCGGCCGCGGGCCGATCCACTTTCCTCCGCCGGCGCGGAACGAGAGTCCGGTCAGCGCGTCTTCCGGCTGATCGTCGGACCATCTGCCGTCGCGCGCGATCGACGCCGTCGCGGCGTCGTAGCGGACGCGAAACCAGCATGTGTTGCCGCCGAAGAACGCGACGTTCCCGCCGTCGTCGAGAAAGCGTTCGACGGCGGCGCGCTTCTCGCGCGTCCAGTACTCGTCGTGGCCGAAGCTGCAGAGCAGATCGTAGCGCTCGAGCGGGACGTCGCCGCGGTGCAGGTCGAGATCGGTGCACACGTCGACCGGTATGCGCTCGCGCGCGAACCAGGCCAGCGCGTGACGGTCCCAGTGCGCGAAGGTCTGGCGCGGCGACGCGCGATCGTAGACGTCGGCGTTGACCTCGTCCCACGGATGGCCGCCGGTCCCGCCGCCCGGCCGCATCAGCGTGACGGCGCGCTCGCCGCTGTAGAGGCAGGCGCCTTCGCCTTCGCCGCGCGTCCCGTCGACGTCGGCGACGTTATATGCGTGATAGGTGAAGAGCGGCAGGTTGACCAGCACCCGCGCGGCACTCCGGTCGCGCACGACGAACAGCGCCGTCCCCCAACGCGCGTCGGGCGTCCGCTCACGCGGTGCGCGCACGCCGCCGTCCGGTTCGACGAGCGCGCGCGCGATGTACGCGCCGGACTGCAGGTCGCGCGCGAGCGGGATCTCGATCGCCGGCCAGTCCCACGGTATCGCGGCAGCTCCCGGCGGCGCGTCGACGCCGCGGAACGGGCCGGCGATCGCGACCGTCCTCACCGCGTCGTCCCACCGTTCGATCCGAATGCAATAGCTGTTCAGCCGCGTCGCGACGTGCAGTCGCAGCATCGCTCCGGCGTCGACCGCCGGTTCGGCCGGATAGAGCCGGACCATCAGGCCGGAAGCTCGGCCAGCAGCGCGAGGAGACGTTCGACGTCGGGGCGCACCTGCCGGCGCTCGCGCACGATCCACGGCAGCCCGACGATTGCACGCGCGAGCGCGTCGCGTGCGACCGGATCGTACGGGACGCGGCGAGCGAGCGCGACCGTTGCGCGCCACGCCGCGCCTGACGAATGCCGCAGCCACGCCGTCCACAAGCGGTTACGCGTGACGACGACGCGCCGATCGTACGGCCGCCGTCCGGCGCGATAGGGCACGTGGTGCAGCACGAGCTGCGGATCGTAGATCAGCTGCCACCCACGCTCCAGCAGGTCGAGCGCCGCCAGCGACTCCTCCGCACCGAGATGATAGCGCCGGTGAAAGCCGCCGATCTCCAGAAACGCGTCGCGGCGCACGATGGCGGCGCCGGCCATGAACTGCGCGATCGCGCGGCCGGGGCACGCGCCGCGCTTGGGGATGCGGCTCGCGGCCATCAGCGCGCACGGCTCGTCGAGCCGGTCGCCGTCCACGATGACGCGCGCGTTCAAAAGCGCGACGTCGTGATGGCGGTCGAGCAGCTCGCTCGCCCGCGCAAGCGCGCCGGGCTCCCACCAGCAGTCGTCATCGCAGAATGCGACGTAGCGCGTCGCCGCGACCACCGCGCCGACGTTGCGCGCCGCCGCGCCGACATTGCTTCGCATCGAAAGCGCGCGCACCGAGGGATGCGTCGCGCGAACGTTCGCCAGCGTACCGTCGTTCGACGCGTTGTCGACGACGATGACGTCCGGACGCTCCGGGAGCGCCGTCAACTTGTCGAGGGTTCGAGTCAGGCTACGCCAGCGATTGCACGTCGCAATCACGACGCTGCATCCGTACATTGTCACGAGGAGCGCTATCTCCGCGCATCGTTCTTTCCCTAAAGAATCGCGGCTTGCGCGGCGCTCCCGTCGCTCGACTGCCGGACGGATAAGAGTGTTTCCCCTTTTATGCTCGGCGGGGATTCTCCGTGCATGCGCGTGTTGGGCATCAACGCGG
>DASYFS010000192.1:0-5690 GCA_036498305.1 Candidatus Elarobacter sp.
GCGCGCCGTCAGCTCGCGGCGGATCAGCCCGCGGATCTCGTGCGCGTGGACCGGATCGACGGCGCGGGTCGGCTCGTCGAAGAACAGGATCGCCGGATCGGCGAGCAGCGCGCGCGCGACCGTGAGGCGAACCCGCATCCCCGAAGAGAAGCCGCCGAAGCGCTGGTCGAGGTACGGCGTCAGGTCGACGAGCTCGACGCACTCAGCGATGCGTTGGCGCAGGTGCGCTCCCGAGAGCCCCATCAACGCGCCGAAAAACTCGAGGTTCTGCCGCGCGGTGAGCCGGAAGTAGAACGAGCGTTCGTCGCTGGTGCACAGCGCGATTCGGCGCTTCGCCTCGAGCGGGCGCTGCGCGACGTCGATCCCGTCGATCGTCATCCGTCCGCGGTCGGCGACGGTCAGCGTCGAGAGCAGCTTGAGCAGCGTCGACTTCCCGGCGCCGTTGGGGCCGAGCAGGCCGAACAGCTCGCCGCGCCCGACCTCGAGCGAGATATCGAAGAGTACCTGGCGTCGTGCGACGGTTCGTCCGGTCAGCGACCGCACCATTGCTTGCAGGCCATGTGCGACCGGGAACGATTTGTCGACGTGCTCCACCGTGAGCATCGCGTCCCTCATGTGATCCCGGTCGTACCCGAATGGCCCGGGGTGCAAGCGGGTACTTGACGGGCGTGCCGACGCTGCGAATTCTGCACGTGATCGCCGACCTCGGAACGTACGGGGCGCAGCGCTTGCTCGGTCTCTTGCTGAACGCCTTCGACGAGCCGGATCAGTCCGTCGCGGTCATGACGATCTACTCGTCGCCGCAAGCGGCCGCATCGCTGCAAGTACCGGTCCTCGACGTCGCGCGGCGCGGACGCTACGACCTGGCCTTTCTGCCGCGGATGATCGGCCTGATGCGCGGCTGGCGCCCCGACGTCGTGCACACCCACATGCACAACGGCAAGTACTGGGGCCGCATCGCCGCGCTCGCGAGCGGCGTTCCGACGATCGTTCACACCGAGCACAACAGCGAGTTCGGCGCGCCGCGCGCGTTCCGGCCGCTGAACCGGCTGCTGCTGCCGCGCACCGACGCCGTCGTCGCGTTCTCGCCGACGCAGCGCGACCGGCTCTGCGCCGACGAGCGGATCCCGCGCGACCGCGTCGCCGTGATTCCGAACGGGCTCGCGTTGGCGTCCCCCGATCCCGCGGCGCGCGCTCGCGCCCGTGCGATCTTCGCGGCCGGCGACGAGCCGGTGATCGTCCACGTCGGACGCCTCGCGGCGGTGAAGAACCAACGGCTCGCGATCGAGGCGCTGCTCTTTCTCCCGCCGCCGGCGCGGTTGGTCCTGATCGGCGAGGGCCCCGACCGGGCAATGCTGGCCGAGCACGCGGTTCGCTACGGCGTCGCCGAGCGGGTGACGTTCCTGGGCTTCCGCGACGACGCGGCGGCGCTCGTCGCCGGCGCCGACGTCGCGCTGCTGACGTCGCTCAACGAGGCGATGCCGATGGTCGCGATCGAGGCGATGATCGCCGGCGCGCCGCTGGTCTCGGCGCCGTGGCTCGGCGCGCACGAGCTGCTCGGCGACGGCCGCTTCGGCCTGGTGAGCGCCGACTATTCACCGGCCGCCGTCGCCGCCGCCGTCGCGCAGGTCCTCACCGATCCGGCCGGCGCGCGCGCGCGCGCTGCCGCCGCCGAGACGTTCGCGCGCGAGGAGTACGCGATCGAGACGACCGCGCGCCGCTACGCCGCGCTCTACCGCACGCTGAGCGTCGGAAGACGCCCGGCGAGCCCGGCCATCACCGCGGCGCGGTCGTAGTTCGCGCGCACGAACGGCGGACCGTTCTCGGCGTAGCGCGCCGCGAGCGCCGGATCGTCGAGCACGGCGCGCACGCCGGCCGCGAGCGCCGCACCGTCGCCCGGCGTCACCGCGAGCCCCGCATCGGCACGCTCCACGAGCCGGCGCGCCTCGCCGGCGGCGCTCAGCACGATCGGCGTCCCGACCAGCATCGCGTCGAACATCTTCGTCGGTAGGCTGTCGGCGATCGAGGCGACGAGCGGCACGACGGTCGCCGCCGCGTCGGCGAGCGCGCGCAGCGCGACCTCGCGCGGCAGCGGTCCGGTGAAGACGACGTTGTCGAGGCGCTCGCGTTCGGCGCGCGCGCGCAGCCGCGCGGCGTCGGCCCCGCCGCCGATCAGCACGAAGCGGATCGTCGTGTCGTCACGCAGCGCCGCGGCGGCGTCGAGCACGACGTCGAGCCCGGTCGCCAAGCCCATGTTGCCGACGTAGACGACGTCGCGGACGCCGGGCCGCGCCGCGAGCGGAGCACCCGCGGCCGGCGCGACGGGGTCGAAGCCGTTCGGCGCGAGCAGCACCTTCGCCGGCGCGACGCCGCGCGCCAGGATCTCCTCGCGCGCCGTCTCGGTGACGCACGTGACCAGCGCCGCGCGCCGGTAGAGCAGGTCGGCGATCCGGCCGACGACGCGCGCCGGGAGCGAGCCGGGACGCCAGGCGCCCATCTTCACCGCGATCTCGGGCCACACGTCGCGCACGTCGACGACCAGCGGCGCGCCGTGCGCGAACGCTGCGGCGAGCGCCGGGAGCGCCAGCGTGATCGGCGGCGACGAGACGACGATCGCGTCGTAGCGCTCGCGCACGGCGACGATTCGCCGCGCGATGCCGAGCGCGACCGAAAGCCAGTTCAGGACGCGGTTCCCCGGCAGCGAGGTCGCCGAGGCGTACGTCCACACGCGCTCGACCGTCACCTGGCCGTCGGTCTCGACGACGTGACGGCGACCCCGGTACGGCGCCGCGACGACGCCGTCGGGGAACGACGGCATCGCGGTGTAGACGCGCACGTCGTGGCCGGCCGCGGCGAACGCCTGCGCCATCGCCGCGACGCGATTCGCCGCGGCGCACGGCTCGGGCGGATAGAACTGCGAGATGAGCGCGACCCTCACGACCAGAGGCTCTACCCGCGCGGGACGGACGGCTCACCCCGTTACGAGGAGTGCTTGCCCGGGAACGAAGCCGCCATCGTGAAGTCGTCGACGATTTCCGGCCTCGCCGACTTCGAAGCGGAACGAGCGCGCTGGTCCGAGCTGTACCGTGCCGATCCGTCCGGCCGCGGCTTTCTGTCCTGGGAATGGCTGCGTGCCGCGCTCCCGGTCGTCCGCCAGAAGTGGCAGATCGTCGTCGTGCGCGAAGGCGAGACGCTCGTCGCCGCGCTCCCGCTCGCGACGCGCCCGATCCCGAGCCGCGCGCTTCCGATCGCCTCCGAGCTGAGCTTCGCGACCGATCCGATCGCCGACTATCAAGGGATGCTGTGCCTGCCGGGACGCGAGCGCGAAGCGGCGCGCGCCTTCGCCGCCGCGATTCGCCGGATGCGCTGGGACCGCGCCGCGTTCGGCGACGTCGCCGACGACCGCTTCGATCTCGTGCTGGCGGAGCTGCGCGGCGGGACGGACGCAACCGTAACCGGCGAGACGACGTGTCTGTGGACCGCGCTCCCGGCTGACTGGGAGAGCTTCTCCCGCGCGCTCGGCCGCACGACGCGCCAGCACACCGCGCAGAAGCTGCGCAAGCTCACGGCGATCGACGGCTTCCGCAGCACCGTCGCGTCGGACGCGGATTTCGCGGTGCACCTCGAAGCGCTGCTCTCGCTCAACCACAAGCGCTGGGGCGGAAACCGGAACCGCCAGCGCGCCAAGTACGGCCGCCTGTTCACCGAGGCGCATCGCACCGGCGCGCTCCGGCTGCTCGGGCTGTGGCGCGACGAGCAACCGATCGCCGCCTGCGCGTCGTTCGTCGATCCGGTGCGCGGAACGTACGGCTTCTACCAGAGCGGCTTCGAGCCGGCGTTCGCCGCGCTCAGTCCCGGAAACGTCATGGTCGCGGTCGCGATCCGCGACGCGATCGAGCACGGTTATCGCGTCTTCGACTTCCTGCGCGGCGACGAACCCTATAAACGCGCGTTCGCCGATCAGGTCACGGTGACGCGCCATCACCGCGTCAGACGCCGCAGCGTGCGCGCGTCGGTGTTCGACGCGGTGCAGCCAACGTATCATACGCTCAAGCTCGCAGCGGCCCGGGTCGTCTACGGGCCGGGGCGGACCGTCTAGGAGGAGGGCGAGGCACGGATGCAGCTCGACCGGATCACCGACCTCAGATCGTTTGACGCAGAGCGCCCGGTATGGGAAGCGCTCGAGCAGCGGGATCCGCACGCGACCGTCTTCACCTCGTGGCGCTGGCTGCGCGCGTACCTTCCGCTCGCGCGCCACCGCTGGCGGATCCTCGCGCTGCGCACCGCGGGCGAGACGGTCGCGTACCTTCCGCTCGCATTCGGCGGCTCGTTCCTCGATCGCGAGCTGTACCTCGCCGGACATCCGGTCGCGGACTACACCGGGATGATCGCGGCGCCGGAGCATTCGGCGGCGGCGATCGCGGCGTTCGGCGACGCGATTCTGGCCGAACGGTGGGACGGCTTCAACGTCACCGACATCGCGGATCCGCGGCTCGAACGGCTCACCGAGCGGATCATCGAGCGCGGACGGCTGCGCCTCGAGTCGGAGGCGCGGACGCCGTGCCGGTCGGTCGCGCTCCCGGCGGACTGGGAGACGTACATCACCCAGACGATCAGCGCCAAGACGCGCGTCAACGCGCTGCGCGTCGAGCGGCGTCTCGCCGAGGCGTTCCCGGACTTCACCGCCAGCGAGGCGGGTGATGCCGATATCGACGCGGCGATCGAGGCGATGATCGCAGTGAACCACCGCCGCTGGGGCGGCAACCTCACCAACGCGCGCAAACGCTACGGCCGTCTGTTCCGCCGCGCGTACGACGCCGGGCTGGCGAGGATCTTCGTGTATCGCGACGGCGCACGGCCGATCGCGGGCGCGACGGCGTTCCTCGACCCGCTGCGCAGCACGTTCGGGCTCTACATGATCGGCTTCGACGAAGACTACGCGCGCTTCTCGCCCGGGAAGGGCATCGTCGCGCGCACGATCCGCGCCGCGATCGAGAGCGGCTACAAGCGGTTCGACTTCCTGCGCGGCGACGAGGACTTCAAGGCGCGCTTCGCCCCCGATCTCCATCATACGCAGCACTACCGCGTCGCGCGCCCCGGGCTGCGCGCCGACGCGATCGCCTACGCGCGGCCACGGTGGTTCGCGCTCAAACAGGAACTCGCGACGATGGTCTACGGCGAGGGCCGGACGGTCTAGCCGTGCGCGTCCTCCACCTGGCGGACTTCGGGAACCCGTCCCCGGGCGGGTTCGTCCCGCTGCTTGCCGCGCTCGGCCGGCGGCTCGCTGCGCGCGGCGACGCCTTCGCGGTCGCGGTGCCCGCGGTCGACGGCGCGACCTGGCACGAGACGCTCCGAGCGACCGGTGCCGAGCTGCACGTCGTCGGCAACGCCGTGGAGGCGGCGCGGTTCGCGCGCGCGTGGCGGCCCGACGTCGCGCACCTGCACTTCTTCGGCTGGGAGCTCGCGGTGACGCGCGCGTTGTGGCGCACGAGCGCGCGCGTGCTCTGGCACGCGCACTCGACCTCGCGGCGCAACGGCGGCGTCCGGCGCAGCCCCAAGAGCGTCGCGAAATACCGCCTCGGGGGCGCGCGCGTCGAACGCTTCGTCACCGTGACGACCGCCGTCGGCGAGGAGCTCGCCACGCTCGGCGCACCGCGGGATCGGATCGCCGTCGTCCGCAACGCGGTCGA
>DASYFS010000193.1:0-9417 GCA_036498305.1 Candidatus Elarobacter sp.
TGATCGCGAACGCCGCGATCAATCCGGTGGCGGCGCTGCTCGACCGTCCCAACGGCATCGTGCTGACGAACGAATACGCCGGCGACGTCGCTCGCGCGCTGGCGTCGGAGGCGGCGACCGTTGCCAGCGCGATGAGGATCCCGCTGCCGTTCAGCGATCCGTGGTCGTACGTGCGCACGATCGTCGAGCAGACGGCGGAGCTGGAGAACTCGATGCTCTACGATCTGCGCGCCGGGACGCGCACCGAGGTCGACTTCATCAGCGGCGCCGTGGTCGCGAACGGTCGCCGCGCCGCGGTACCGACGCCGTACAACGAGACGATGACGGCGCTGGTGAAAGCGCGAGAGACGACCGCGCGCCGGTAGCGCGGCGCGGCGGAGGGCGAGGGCGCCCACGTCATGTCATCCCGAGCTTGTCGAGGGACCCTCGTCGTTCCGCGAGCGAAGCCGAGCGGAACCCCGCGTCGCGCCAGTCACGATGAGGGGTTGCCCTTCGACTGCGCTCAGGGCAACGACGAGGGTCCCTCGACAAGCTCGGGATGACGGCGGGCGGTCTATGCGGGCTGCGGTGACGGGCCGCGCTCGTCCGCGAACACCACGCCATGGCTCAGCTCTGCCGGCGCCAGCCACTGGTACATGATCGGCACGATGAACAGCGTCAGCAACAGCGAGCTCAGCAGCCCGCCGATGACCACGATCGCGAGCGACGCGCGCTGCGCCCCGCCCGGCTCTAAGCCGAGCGCCAGCGGCAGCATCCCGCTCACCATCGCGATCGTCGTCATGACAATCGGCCGGAACCGGATCCGCGCCGCGTCGATCATCCCGTCGCGGCGCGACTTCCCTTCGCGCAAGCGCACGGTGTCTGCATAGTCGACGAGCAGGATCCCGTTCTTCGTCACCAGGCCGACCAGTAGCACCGTCCCGATCAGCGAGTACAGGTTGAGCGTCTGGTGCGTGATCCACAGCGCGCCGAGCGCGCCGATCGTCGCGACCGGGATGGCGAACAGCGTGACGAACGGCGTCCGGTAGCTGTTGTAGAGCGCGACGATCATCAGGAAGACGAGCACGATCGAGATGATGAGGCTTCCGCCGAGCGTTCGGAGCGCCTGACCCATCAGCGCTTGCTGTCCCTGCGCCGCGGGGTGCATGACCACGGTCCGCGGCAGGTGCAGCGCGCGTACGCGCTGCTGGAACGCTTTCGTCACTTCGGAGAGGTTCGAGCCGGGCGCGACGTTCGCCGAGACGTGGATCACCGTCTGGCGGTTCTCGCGCGTGATCAGCAACGGCGCCGGCGAGTAGGCGAGCTGCGCGACGTCGCCGAGGCGAACGATCTGCGTGTTCTGCGCCCGTATCGGGATCGCCAGCACGTCGGCTAGCGAGGTCTGCGCCGAGCGCGGATACATCACCAGGATCTGCGTGAGCCCGCGATCCGGCGTCTCGATCTGGCTCGCGACAGCGCCGCCGAACGCGGCTTCGACGGCCTGCGCCGCGGTGCCGTCGGCGACGTCGAGCGACTGGAGGCGCGCGCGGTCGAAGCGCACCTCCATCTGCGGCGCGGCGTTGGTCGCGCTGTCCTGCGCGCCGGTTGCCCCCGGCGTCCGCTGCAGCGCCGCCAGGATCTTCGCCGCCCACGGCGTCGGATCGGAGCCGTCGGCCATCGAGACGAGCTCGTCGATCGGCTGCTGCGAGCCGCCGCCTTGTCCTTGCTGCGCCGTCACCGTCACGGTGGCGCCCTGCGCGAGCGGCCGCAGCTTGCGCTGCAGATCGCGAACGTAGGTCTGCGTCGGCGTTTTGTGGTTCGGCTGCAGGTAGAGCGTGATCTGTCCGACGTTCCCCTCTTGCACGAAGCCGCCGAAGGCGGCGCTGAACGCGCCGGCCGTCGTCGTCTCGTACTGCAGGTCGGTGCGCGCGATCATCTGCCGCACCGCGGCCTCGAGCCGGCTCATCGTCGTCTCCGTCGCCGCGAGCGGGTGCCCCGCGGGGAAGACCACTTGGATCGTCGCGATCCCCTGATCGGCGGGCGGCAGAAATTCCTCGCCGACGAGGCCGGTCGGGATCAGCGTCCACGCGGCGGCGCAGCCGATCGCCGCCGCGATCACGATCGGCCACGGACGGCCGACCGCCGCCGGCAGCCAGCGCTCCGCGTAGCGCCCGCGCAGCGCTTCGAAGCGGTCGTTGAACCACACGATCGGGCGCCACGGCTTCCACGACGATCGCAGCGACCACAGACCGGCCAGCGTCGGCGTGATCGTGAACGAGACGAACAGCGAGGTCAGCGTCGCGACGGTGATGACGATCGCGAACTCGGAGAGCAGCTGCCCGACCTGACCGCCGGCGAACGCGATCGGAAGGAAGACGACGACGTCGACCATCGTGATGACGATCGCCGCCAGGCCGATCTCGCTGCGTCCGCGGAGCGCCGCGTCGGCAGGCGCCTCACCGTCGTCGTGGTGGCGCTGCACGTTCTCGAGGACGACCGTCGAGTCGTCGATGAGGATCCCGATCACCAGCGTCATCGCCATCAGCGAGATCGTGTCGAGGGTCAGGTTCATCAGCTTCATCACGAACAGCGTGACGCCGAGCGAGGTCGGGATCGCGATCATGACGACGATCGCGTTGCGCCACGAGCGGAGGAAGAAGAGCATGACGATCGCGGTCAGGACGATCCCCTCGATCAGTGTGTGCTCGACGCCCTGGACCTGCTGCTCGGTGTAGATCGACTGGTTGTGCGCGATCTGGAACGCGACGCCGGGGAACTGCGCGCGCAGCTGCGGGAGCGCTTTGAGGATCGCTTGCGCGACCACGACCTCGCTCGCGGTCGACTGCTTCTGGACCAGCAGCGTCACGCCGGGATGGCCGTTCTGCGAGGAGTAGACGCGCTGCACCACGCTCCCGTTGGTCACGGTCGCGACGTCGCTGATCCGCTTGTCGGCGGTCGGAACCGCCCACGGCGAGAGCGCGCCCAGGAACGGCGACATCGACGTCCCCGCGCCGCTGCCGTAGCCGGTCGCGGTGCCGCTCGGCAGCGCCGCGCCGCCGGACGTCGTCGACGTCGTCGTATTCGACGAGATCGTCTGCGGCGCCATCGGCGCGTCGACCGGGACGTTCGCGCTCGCGCTCGCGCCGGAGCCGACGGAGGAGCTCGCGGTCTGGGTCGTCGTCGTTCCGATGCCGGCCGTCGAAGCGGCGGGCGCCGAGTAGCCGTTGCCGGACGAGGCGGTGCCGGCGGTTCCGTTCGTCGTTGCGCCGTTCGTCGCGGCGGTCGACGTCGACGACGCGCCGCTCGCGACACCCGACGAGTACTGGCCCGTTGGTAGCGGCGCCGGTGTGCCCGCGACCGTCGATGATGCGCCCGACGGAATCACGGCGACCGATACGCGCCGCGGCGTGGCGTTGGCCCGCGGCACCGAACCATAGCCGGCGACGCGCGGCGCCGTCGCGCTGGTCCCGGGCGCACCGGCCGGGGCGGCAATGGCCGCGGCGGCGCTCGTTCCGCCGCCGCCGGACACTCCCGTAGCGCTGCCGCCGGCGGCGCCGCCGCCTGCGCCGCCGCTGGCCGCGGCCGACGCGGTTCCCGAATACGCGACGTGAATCGGAAGGTTCGCGACCGCCTGCGGATTGGGCAGATCGCCGCGCACGTCGAGCTGCGTCTCGTGGTTCGACTGGTACACGATGCCGCCGGGGAGGCGGACGTTGTTCGGCGTGATCGCGCCGACGACGTCGGTCAGCGTCAGGTTGTCGGCGGCGAGCAGGCTCGGCTCGACCGAAACGACGAACGCCGGCTGCGTCGTGCCGGTGACGATGACGTTGGAGACGCCGGCGACCTGCTCGAGGACCGGCGCGATCGAGTTGTTCGCGATCGACGCCAGCACCGGCTCGCTGTACTTCGACGACACGAGCGCCAGCGAGACGACGACCGGTTCGCTCGGATCGGAGACCCGCAGCGACGGCGGCGTGATCGTCGAGGGCAGCTGCCGCTGCGCCGCCTGTACGGCCTTCTCCATGTTCGCGATGTTCTCGGTCGTGCTCGACGTCGTAGCGAAGGCGGCGGTGATGTTGACCTGTCCGGTCTGGATCGTCGTGTCGACGTGGTCGAGGTACGGCGTCCCGGCGATCTGGTTCTCGAGCGGCTCGGCGATCTCGGTGACGAGCTCGGTCGTCGACGCGCCGGCGTAGCCGACGCTCAAGCTGATCGCGGGCAGTCCGGAGTTCGGCTGCTGCTGCACGACGAGCGTTTGCAGCGCCATCGCCGCCGCCAGCAGCGTGAGCGCGATCAGAACGAAGACGAGCGTGGGCCTTCGGATGAAGGCCCGCGTCAGCCACATCTACGGAGACGGCGCGGGGTGCGGCGCCGGAGAACCGGTCTCCACGCGGTCGCCGTTGCCGACGCCGCTTTGCGAGGCGTCCGCGACGACGACCGCGCCGGCGGGCAGCTGGCGGACCACGGCGTTCTTGCCGTCGTCGATCACTTCGCGGATCGGGTGGGTGCGCACGATGCCGTTGCTCACGACGTACACGTTCGAGCGCGTGTCGTCGACGAACGCCGTCACCGGGACGACGACGCCGCGCGTCGGGCTCTCGTCGACGGTCCCGGTCACCGGCATCCCGGCGTGTAGATGATAGTCCGGGTTCGAAACGACGACCTTGACGGTGAAGTTCGTCGTCCCCGGCTGCACCTGATCGAGGATCGCCGCGACCCGGCCGCGATCGGCTCGCGCGGCGGCGCCGGCGCTGATCGTGGCGGGTGCGCCGGTACGGACGCCGAGCACCTGCGCGCTCGACGCCGCCAGCGTCGCGTAGACGCGGTCGAGCTGCTCGATGGTGAAGAGCTGCCGCCCCGAGGGATACTCGCCGGGATTGGCATTGACGGCGTCGACGACCCCGTCGACCGGCGCGACGATCGTCGCGCGCGCGATCTGGCGGCGCAGTTGCTCGACGGACGCTTGCGCCGCGTCGGCGGCAGATCGGGCCGCGGCAAGATTCTGCTGCTGCGCGCCGCCGTCGGCGCCCGTGCCGTTCGCTCGTGCGTTCACGACCGCTTGATTGAGCGCCGCCTGCGCTGCGCGAACCGCTTCGGCGTCGCTCGCGACCGTCGTGCGCTGCTGCTCGACGGTTTGCTCGGAGACGTAGCCTTGCGCCGCGAGCGACTGATAGCGCCGCAAGTCGGTGCGCGCGCCGGCGAGGTTCACCTCGGCCTGGCGCAGCGCCGATTGGGCCGAGCGGATCGCGGCCGCATCTTGCGCGCTGACCGCCTGCGTCTGGTACGCGGCTTGTTGGTAGCGCGCGACGTCCTCGCTCACGACGCGCTCCGCGGACGCGAGCTGCGCTTCGAGATCGTCGGTCTGCAGCCGCGCGAGAATCTGGCCGGCGCGAACGCGATCGCCTTCCTGCACCAGCACCGCGTCGATCGGCTCGGAGAGGTTCGCGGCGATCCCGACTTGGCGGTACGGGGTGACGACGCCCGCGATCTGCAGCGTCGGGCGGACGACCCCATCGTGCGCCCTCACCGTCGCGACGTGCGGCAGCGGCGATCCGGAGGGCTTCGGATCAGCTGCTGCCGTCGCGGCGCCGCATCCCGCGCAGAGCGCGAGAACGACCAGCGACCACGGGACGAGCGTGCGGTCCATGTGCGGTACCGCGCGCGTGCCCGCGCGTGCCGGTGCTTAAACTCTCTGGGAAATCAACGCCGGCGGATGCGTTCGTGCAGCCGCGGCACTTCGTCGATCCACATCGCGCCCAGCTGCTCGCAGACCATCGCCTCGTACCGCTGGCGCCGCGCCTGCTGCTCGCGCCACTCGAGGTGCTCCCGCGGCGGCACGTTCGTCACGACGTCGCGTACGGCGGCGTCGAACGAACGGCGATAGGGGCGCAAGGGAGACACCTCACCATCGTACCGCTCCCTTGGCTGAAAAGCGCGCGACCTGGATCACGTTTCTTTGCCGGAACTTTACGATCCGGGCCGCTTCCCCCGCGGATGGGCGGCGTCGAACTGCTCCAGGACCCGCCGCTTTGCGACCTTCGTGTAGACCTGGGTCGTCGCTAGGCTCTCGTGGCCCAGGATCTCCTTGATGACCAGCAGATCGGCCCCGTTCTCGTAGAGATGGGTCGCGACGGAATGCCGCAGGGTGTGGGGCGAGGCGTATCCCTCGAGGCCTGCGATCTGCATGTAGGTCCGGACGATCTTGTAGAGCGCCGACTCGCTCAGCCGCGCCCCGCCGCGGCCGATGAAGAAGGCGTCGCCGGGACTGCGCGGCCGCACCCCGAGATAGGCCCGCATGGCGTCGGCGGCGACCCGTGTCAGCGGGACGTTCCGGTCTTTGCCGCCCTTTCCGCCGATCACGCGGAGCGAGCGGTTCTCGAGATCGACGTCGGCGAGGCCGAGGCCGAGCAGCTCGGAACGGCGGATCCCGCTCGAGTAGAGGCATTCGAGGATCGCGCGATCGCGCAGCCGCTGCATGTCGTTGAGGCCGGCGATCTTCACGTCGAGGAGCTTCTCGACGTCGGCTTCGGTCAGCGCCTTCGGGAGCGGCTTGCCGATCTTCGGCGTCGGGACGTCCGCGGCGGGATTGTCGCCGCGTGTCCCTTCGAACTTGAGGAACTTGTAAAACGTGTGCAGCGCCGAGATCTTGCGCCGAATCGAGCGCGGCGCGTAGGCGCGCGAGCCGTTGAGCCGCTGAAGGTAGGCGAGGACGTCCTCGCGCGTCGCCGTCGGGAGCTGCGGGTACGGTGCGTCGTGATGGACGTCGAGATCGCCGTCTTCGGCGCGAGCCTTGAGGAACGAGCCGTAGTTCTCGAGATCGCGCTGGTACGCGATCGAGGTCTTCGGGCTCATCCGCCGCAGCGCGAGATACTGCGCGAAACGGCCGACGACGGGATCGGCCGAGGCGAAGTCGGCGGCCTCGTATTTCCGGCGCAGCTTGGCCACGTGGAGTTTCCGTTACTGGTCGGAGGCGGCCATCCCTGCGACCAGGATCGTCGCGTCATCGTCGTAACGGCCGCCGTTGAACGCGTCGATCCGCTCGAACAGCTCGCGCGCCGCCGGCCGCATCCCGCCGCCGGTGAGGATCTCCATCGTGCGCAGCACGACGCCGATCCCGAGGCGGCGCGTCCGTTCGACGGAGTCGCGCGACTCGTAGACGCCGTCGGTGAAGGCGATGAGGACGTCGCCGTTCTGCAGCCGGCGCGCTTTGTCGCGGTAGCGCGTGTCGCGGCGAAGGCCCAGCACGAGATCGCCGGGGCAGGGGACGATCATCGAGCGGCGGTCGCGGACGAGATACTGCGCATCGGCCCCGGCCGATGCGTAGACGACGGACCCGTCGGAGCCGATCCGCCATACCAGCGCGGTCGCGAAGCCGCCGCCGTACGGGTCGCCGTCGAGCTCGTCGATCAGCGCGCCGTTGAGCGCGCGCAGCACGTCGCTGGGCCGCGCTTCGGCTTTGACCTCTTCCGCGAAGCTGCGCCGCAGTCGCTCGGCGAGAAACGTGCCTCGCGAGGCCTTCGCCGAGACGTCGCCGATGACGCTCCACAGCGTATTGCCGCGCCGTTCCTGGGAAACAAAGTCGCCGCCGGCGCGTTCGCGCAGCTCGGGCGCCCGGTAGTCGTGGTCGATCGTAACGGTCAGCCGTGCGGTGGGAGCGGATTCTGGGACGCGAGACGGCTCGGATTGGGGAACACGCACCATGCGGAGGATGGTAGCAGCGTACCGTTTCGCCACCGTTCGCGCATCGTTTCACGAATGACAGCACCCACCGCGACCGACCGGCTTGAGGTCCGCTTGCTGGGAGCCCCGAGGCTCCGATACGCCGACGTATCGTGCCCGGCCCGGTGGCATCCGCGCGCCCTTTCGCTGCTCGTCTATCTGTTGCTGCACCGCTCGCATCCGCTCGACCGGGAGGGGCTCGCCTTCGCGTTGTGGCCGGATCTCAACGCCGATCATGCGCGCGCACGGCTGCGGGCGCAGCTCCACGGGCTGACGTCGACGCTGCCGCAAGAGTTGGACGTCCCGTGGATCATCGCCGACCGGCGCTCGCTGCAGTGGAACGCGGGCGCGCCGACATGGCTCGACGTCGACGAATATCAACAGACCGCGGCCGGCGGCACCGCGGAGATCGCCGCGGCGGTCCAGCTTTACGGCGGCGACCTCGCGGCCGGACTCGACGACGAGTGGATCGTCCCGCTGCGCGAACGCTTCCGCGAAATGCAGGCGACGCTGCTGACGCGACTGATCCATGCGTGTCGTGAAGGACACAAGTTCGAACGCGCCGCCGAGTACGCGCAGGAGTTGCTCCGTCACGATCCGTTCCGCGAGGACGCGCTGCGCGCGTTGATGGAGCTGCGCTACGAGAGCGGAGACCGGGCGCGCGCGCTGCAAGACTATCGCGTCTTCGCCGAGCGGTTGGAGAAGGAGCTCGGCGTTGAACCGATGGCGGAGACGCGCTCGACGTTCGCGCGCATCGCCGCCGCGAAAGGGCATCCCGCGGCTGCGGAGCCGGTCGCCGTCCTGCACCAGCGGCCTCCGCACAATCTCTCGCCGCCGCTCACGAGCTTCCGCAGCCGTGACGAAGAGCTTGCGGCGCTGACGAGCCTGGTCGCCGAACGGCGGCTGGTGACGATCACCGGGACGGGCGGCGTCGGGAAGACGCGGCTCGCGACCGAGAGCGGATATCGGCTGCTCGACGCGTTTCGCGACGGCGTGTGGATCGTCGAGCTCTCCGACATCACCGATCCGCGCCTCGTCGCCGAGACGACGGCGCGGACGCTCGGCATGGAGGATCGATCCGAACAGCCGTCGTTCGCGGCGCTGTACCTGCGCCGATGCTTGGTGATCTTCGACAACTGCGAGCACGTCCTCGACGCGGTGGGCGCGACGGTGCGCCGGCTGCTGAAGGAGTGCCCGGAGGTGAGCGTCATCGCGACGAGCCGCGAGCCCTTGCGGGTCCGCGGCGAGCGCGTCGTGATGTTGGAGCCGCTCCTCGTGCCGGCGGACCTGGAAGGTGTCGGACCGATCGCTGCGCTCGTGCGGGCGTCGCCCGCGGCGCAGCTTTTTCTCGAGCGCGCGACGGAGCTTTCGCCGAAATTCCGCGCGCCGGAGCGCCCGGACGATTGGCGCGCGCTCGCGACGACCGTGCGCCGGCTCAACGGAATCCCGCTTGCGATCGAGCTCGCGGCGGCGCGGACGAACGTCCTTTCAATCGAGCGCATCGCGCAAAGCCTCGACGATCGGTTCTCGCTGTTGACGCGCGGCGCGCGAACCGACCTGCCGCGGCACCAGACGATGCAGGCGTGCTTCGACTGGAGCTACGAGTTGCTCGCGCCCGACGAGCAGCGGGAGTTTCGTTCGCTGTCGGTCTTCGCCGGCGGTTTCACGCTCGACGCCGCAGCGTTCGTCGCCGGAAAGACGCGCGAGAGCACTCTTGCG
>DASYFS010000194.1:0-1659 GCA_036498305.1 Candidatus Elarobacter sp.
GTACGAGCCGCCCATGATCCCGACCCGCAGCGGATCGGCGATCCCGTGTTGGACCAGCCACGCCTTCGCGTCGAGCAAATCGGTCCGCATCGCACCGGCCCACTCGCGGTCGCCGGCGTTGAGGAACGCCTTCCCATAGCCCGTCGACCCGCGATAGTTCGGCTGCAGCACCGCGTAGCCGCGGTTGGCGAGCCATTGCACGGTCCCGGTGTAGCCCCACGTGTCGCGCACCCACGGTCCGCCGTGCACGAGGATGATCGCGGGGACGCGCTTTCCGCGCCCGCCGGGCGGGAGGGTGAGGTAGCCGTGGATCGTCAGGCCGTCACGTGCGGTGTACGCGATCGGCTCCATCGGCTGCAGCTCGTAGGCGTCGAGCGCGGGGCGGGTTACGAACAGCCGCGTCGCGCGTTGCGTGGAGCGGTCGTACACCCAGTACGACATCGAGCCGGTGTCGATCAGCGACGACAGCAGCCAGATGCGGTCGTCGCGGTCGATCGAGTCGATCCCGACGTCGCCCGGCACCTGCGCGGCGATCGCGCGAAAGTCGCCGGCGTAGGCGGGATCGAGCACGAGCCACTCGGTACGATCGCGCACGACCGAGGCCGCGATCGGCGCTTTCGTCTTCGGTGAAAACCGGACGTCGGCGACGTCGTACTGCGGATCGCCGGCGAGTTCGCGCACGCTCCCATCCCCGAGATCGTAGCGGACGAGCCGCGCGGCGTTGGCGTTCGCGCTGGTGACCGCGAGCACGCCGTTCCCGTCGATGGTGAAGCCGCGGACGATCGGCGTCCCGTCCTCGGCGTCGAAGCGCGCGAGCGATCGCCACGGCGCCTCGACCGTGTCCCGCACCAGGATCTCGGCGGAGGCGTCGTCGTGCTGCACGACGCCCGCGCGGATGCGCATCTCGGTGTCGTCGGCGAAGGCTGAGACGTTCCCGGGATTCTCCGTTTCGAGCGTCGCCGTCCCCAACGCCGGGTCGAGCCGCCACACGTCGAAGACCTGCGGATCGCGCTTGTTCATCGCGATCAGGATCGTCTGCGGCCGGGAGAGGTCGATGGACTGAACGTCGACGCGCGTGTTCGGATACGGCGTCAGGTCAACCGCGTCGCTTTCGCCGCTCGGGTCGGCCGCGAAGAGGTGGAAGTTCTCGTCGCCGCCGGTGTCCTGCAGGTACAGCACGCGGCTCCCGTCGGGCGCCCAGAACGCGTTGCGGATCGGCCGCTCGGGATCGCAAGCGACGACGCGGTCGTCGTCCCGGCCGATCGTGCGGACCCACACGGCGAGGACGCCGTTGTGCGGGGCGAGGTAAGCGATGCGGGTGCCGTCCGGCGAGAGCGACGGCGCCGCTTTTTCCGGATTGCCGAACAATACGGCGCGTGGGATCAGGTCGGACATGAGCCGCTCCGGCTTCGGATCGGACCTGCGAGGGCCCTCGCCCCTACGGAACGATGCGGTAGCGAATCATCGCCTCGACGGCGTGCGCGTCGAGAGCGCGCGCCGCGGCGACGTCCACGTTCCCGCCGGCGACGTCGCCGGTCCGCAGCTTGACGATGCCGCGCGCGTACAATGCCTCCGGAAGTGTCGGTTCGATCGCGAGCGCCGCGTCGAGGTCACGGCGGGCCTCCTCGTACCGCTTCAGACGGAGATAGGTGAAGCCGC
>DASYFS010000195.1:0-2996 GCA_036498305.1 Candidatus Elarobacter sp.
GCGGTGTTCATCCCTACGCCGTCGTCGTTGACCGTCACGGCGACGCCGTTGTGCATCGTCGCGACCGTCACCATCACCCGCGTCGCCTGCGCGTGCTTCTCGACGTTGAGCAGCGCCTCGCGGGCGGCCGCGATCAGGGCCTTCACGCACGCGTCGTCGAGCGGGAGGATCAGGTCGAGCATCACCAACTCCGCACCGAGCTTGGTGCGCTCTTCGAAGCTGCGGCACAGGCCGCGGATCGCGGCGCCGAGCGCGAGCTGTTCCGGCGGGGTGCGCAGCGCGCGCAGCGACTCGCGCAACACGACCGCCGCTTCGCTGGCCTGACGTTCGATCGCGAGGAGCCGTTCGCGCATCGCGGCGTCGACGCTCGACTCGGTCGCGCTGCGGACGCCGGCGGTGATCGCGAACAGCATCGCGCCGACGCTGTCGTGGAGGTCGAGCGCCATGCGCTGCCGTTCTTCTTGCACCGCGACTTCGGCGGCTTGGCGCGCGCGCTCGGCGACGCGCAGCGCTTGCGACGTCCGTTCCGCGGCGGTCTGGACGACGGCCGCGGCGCGGTTCCCGAACGTCCCGCCGTCGCGCAGCCCGCCGAGCAGCACGCCGATCGTGCCGTCCTCGCCGCGGATCGGCGCGGCGATCATGCGCTGGATGCTCTCGGCCGCGACTTGTCCGTCGTAGTGGTGCGTGATCGCCGCCGAGCCGAGGTAATCGTCGACCCACTCGACGCCGCCGAGCGCGAAGACCTTTCCGCCCAGACCGTGGCCGCGGCGCAGCGTGATGCCGTGAAACTTCTCGGTGCGGTTGCCGCTGGTGTGGCGGATCAGCACGCCGTCGCTGCCGACGCGCTCGGCGATCCACGCGCAGTGCAGCCCGAACTCATCGGTCAGCAAACGAACCGTTTCGTGCATGACGACGTCGCGGTCGAGCAGCGCGATGACCTGCGCGAGTTGGCGGTCCAGGTCGGCGAGCTCGTTTGCCGCCAGGTTCAGCTGCGACCGGGCGTGGTCGAGTCGGGGCATGGCAACCATTTCCGCGCCGAGCAAGTCGGTTCCGTTTCCGGGCTGCAGACGGCGGAATTTACCTTCCTTTGGGTGTATCGTCCGCTGAGGCGCTCTGCGATAATGGCGGGGTGCATGCCGTCGCGTGAGGGAGAGCTGTGCTCAGAAGTCGTGAGTTTTTCGTCCGCGCGGTAGCCGCGCTCGCAGCGTTCGCGCTGCTCTCGATCGGTGCCGTAGCGCCGACCGCCGCCGCCGACAAGTCGCCGGTGAACGTCGGCATCATCTACTCGAAGACCGGACTGCTCGGCGTCTACGGCAACGAGTATATGGAAGGTTTCCAGATCGGCCTCGACTATGCGACGCACGGGACGGGGATGGCGAACGGCCATAAGATCAACGTCAGCGAGCGCGACGACGCCGGCGATCCCGCCAAGGGCGTTGCCGCTGCGAAAGACCTGATCGGGCAAGGCTACAAGATCATCGGCGGCTCGACGGCGTCGGGCGTCGCGCTCCAGATGGCGCCGCTCGCGAAGGAGAACAACGTCCTGTTCATCTCCGGCGCCGCGGCCGCCGACGGGATCACCGGCAACAACCGCAACACGTTCCGCTCGGGCCGCCAGACCTACCAAGACGTCCTGACCGCCGGAACGATGATCGGCACGAACGTACGCGGCAAACGCGTCGTCGTCTTCGCGCAAGACTCGGCGTTCGGCCAGGCCAACGTCGCGGCGGTCCGTCAGGTCCTGGGCAGCAACGGCGCCGAAGTCTCGGGCGTTCTCGCCCCGCTGTCGACCAACGACTTCACCCCCTTCGCGCAGAAGCTGAAGGACGCGAAGCCCGACCTGCTCTTCATCGCTTGGGCCGGTACGACGGGCGGCGCGATGTTCAAGAGCCTCGACGACGGCGGCGTCTTCAACGTCACCAAAGCGGTGACCGGGCTCGACCAGCGCGCCTCGTACGCGGTCTACGCGCCGATGGCAAACCGCCTGCAGTTTCTCTCCCATTACTTCTACCAGTCGTCGAAGACCAAGGCGAACGAGTTCCTGATCGCCGCGCTGAAGAAACAGGGCAAGTTCCCTGAGATCTTCTCGAACGACGGCTTCGTCGCGGCGCAGATGATCGTGCACGCGGTCGAGAAAGCCGACGGCGACGACGTCGGCAAGACGATCCCCGCGCTCGAAGGCTGGTCGTTCGAAGGTCCCAAGGGCAAGCAGCAGATCCGCGCCGCCGATCACGCGATGCTGCAGCCGATGTTCGTCTGCAAGCTCGAGGGGAGCGGCTCGTCGCTCGAACCGAAGCTCTTGCGCACGCTCCCCGAAACCGCGGTCGCCCCACCCGTCAAGCCGTTCAAATAGCGGCCCCCGTGCTGCGCACCGAAGCGCTCGGTCTGCGCATCGGCGGCGTCACGATCGTCGACGGCGTTTCGCTCGACGTTCGCGAGGGCGAGTTCCTCGTGATCATCGGGCCGAACGGCGCCGGGAAAACGACGCTCTTCAACCTGCTCTCCGGCGTCGCCTCACCGACGTCGGGGAGCATCTACCTCGGCGAACGCGAGATCACGCATGCGCCGCCGTACGTGCGCGCGCGGCTCGGCCTCGGCCGCACGTTCCAAACCTCGACGGTGTTCGGCGGGCTGACGGTCCTGGAGAACGCGCGCCTCGCGGCGCAGGCGTATCTCGGCGGAAGCAGCGCGATCTGGAAGCTCGCCGATCGCGACGCCAAGGCGATCGCACGCGCACGCGAAGCGCTCGCGCAGGTCGGGCTCGAAGCGCGCGCCGCTGCGCATGCGGCTTCGCTGTCACACGGCGAGAAGCGCAAGCTCGACCTCGCGATCCTGCTGTGCGGCGAGCCGCGCGTCGTGCTCCTCGACGAGCCGACGGCCGGGATGGCGGTCGAGGACGCGCCCGGGATGATGGAGCTGATCCGCGGCATCCACCGCGACCAGAAGAAGACCGTGCTGATGGTCGAGCACCGCATGGATCTCATCATGGGGATGGC
>DASYFS010000196.1:0-2357 GCA_036498305.1 Candidatus Elarobacter sp.
GTTCTCGGCGCGCTTCACCTACGGCTGGTACGTCGGCAAGGTCTTCATGGTCGTCGCCTCGTGCGTGATGCTGATCGGGTTCATCAGCGAGTCGGGGCGTCTGCGGATGCGGCTGGGGCGCGTCAACGAGATTCTGCGCACGACGCGCGAACGCGAACGGCATCTCGCGCAAGAGCGCGTCCATCGCCTCGCCTACTACGACGAGCTCACCGGGCTGACGAACCGCACGGGGCTTGAAGAACGCCTGCGCGGGATGGTGGCGGCGCTAGCGCCGGCGGTGCCGTTCACCGTCATGTTCGTGAGCCTCGACCGCTTCAAAGAAGTCAACGACCACGTCGGCCACGCCGCCGCGGACGCCGTGCTCATCGAGGTCGCGGCGCGGCTGCGCGCCGCGATTCGACTCGATGATGCCGTCGCGCGCTTCAGCGGCGACGAGTTCGTCGTGGTCGCGCCTGAGCTGGCCGCCTCCGACGACGCCGAGGCGCTGGCGGAGACCCTGCGCGATGCGATCAACGCGCCGATCGTCCTCGCCGACGGGACAGTGACCGTCGCCGCGAGCATCGGGCTGGCGATGTTCCCGCAGGACGCTGCGTCGGCGGAGGACGTGCTCGACAACGCCGACGCCGCCGCGCGCGAGGCGAAGAACGCCGGAGGGAACCGGACGCGCGCCTACAGCCGCGAGTTCAACGAGCGCGCGCGCGACCGCCGGCGGCTGCAAGAAGATCTCAGCCTCGCGCTGCTGCGCGACGAGTTCGTGCTGCTCTATCAGCCGATCGTCGATCTGCGCACCGGCGACCTCAAGAAGGTCGAGGCGCTGATTCGCTGGTTCCATCCCGAGCGCGGGATGGTCGCACCCGACAAGTTCATCCCGATCGCCGAGAACAGCGGGCTGATGCAGCTGATCGGCTACTGGGTGATCGAGGAGGCGGTGCGCCAAGCTGCGGCGTGGGAAGCGGCCGGGACGCCGCTGCGCGTCGCGGTCAACGTCTCGGCGCGTCAGCTCGACGACGAAGGCTTCCTCGTCCACCTGCAGCGCACGCTCGACGCCGCGGGGTTGAAGCCGGCGCGGTTCGAGCTCGAGATCACCGAATCGGCGGCGATGACCGATGCGTCGCGTGCGCAGGATGTTCTCGAGCACTGCCGTGCGCTTGGGCTCGGCGTTGCGCTCGACGACTTCGGGACGTACTACTCTTCGTTGACGTACCTCAAGCGGTTGCCGATCGAGACCGTCAAGATCGACCGGTCGTTCGTTGCGGGGCTGCCGTTTGTGAAGAGCGATGCGGCGATCGTGTCAGGCATTATCGGGCTTGCTCGTGCGCTCGAGCGGACTGCGGTTGCGGAGGGGATCGAAACGGAGCAGCAGCGGAATTGGCTGACCCGCGCCGGGTGCGAGTATGGGCAGGGGTACTATTTTGGGAAACCCATGCTGGCGTCGGCGCTGCCTGCGTGGCGGGCTGCACGGACCGGGTCTTCCACCATCCGAGCCACCTAGCCCGGCGGCCTCGGACGTAGCGCTTTGTGACACCCTGCTGGCACCGCGGTGTGCGATGCTTGTCGGGTGACGGACTACGACCCGTATTTGCGGATTTTGGAGCGGTGCGCTTCCGTGCGGCGGCGGCTGGGGCTTCCGGCGCTTGATTCCGATGAGCTGATCGCGCTGCTGGAGCGGCGGTCTGCCGGTGCGCGCGAGTTGCCGCGGAATGTTGTGCCTTTGCGGCGTTATAGGCGGATGCGGTAACCGACGGTGGGGGCCCAGCCTACGTTGCGGTCGGCGAGGGTGCCGTTTGCGTAGTGGGCGGTGTAGTTGATGTAGCGCAGGCCGAGGAGGAGGTCGCCGTTATGGGCGACGCGGCGTGCGAGGCGGGCGTAGGCGTCGACTTGCGCTGCGTCTTCGGCGTGGGTGAAGGGACGGTCTTGCGGGGCGCAGCCGTTGGCGGTGCAGATCGGGTAGGTGTGGATCGAGAGGTTGTCGTTGCCGTGCATCGACGGGGTTAGGCCGGCGGCAGCTTCGAGGCGCACCGGGCCCAGCGAGATCGTGCGGCCGGCTTCGAGGCGGAGGCCGGCGACGCGGGAGTATTCGCTTTCGTGGCCGTTGATCGGGATGAAGCCTTGGTCTGTCGACTCGTACCAGCCGGGTGGGATGTTCGTCCAGTCGGTGCGTTGGGTGTACGTCGTCTCGCCGATGCCGGCGAACCACCCTTGTGCGAAAAGGCGGCGGTAGGTGAGGTTGAGGACGGAGAGGCGCGTCGTGCGCGTTCCGATGTCGATGTTGGTGCCGCTGCCGTAGTTGAAGGGGATCGGCGGGAGGCCTTCGGCGCGCAGCTCGTTGCGGCCGGCGCGGAGGGTCAGCTCGGCGA
>DASYFS010000197.1:0-16353 GCA_036498305.1 Candidatus Elarobacter sp.
GACCGCGATGTCGAGCCCGCTCAGCGCCATTGGCCGCACGTTCGTGCGGCCGGACGGGCTCCCTCCGCTCGAGGAACCGCGCTGCGCGGCGCGGTAGCGGAGCCCCGTGTTCGCGTCCGTCGCGCTTCTCGCCGCGATCGCCGGCTGGCAGCCGCCCGGGATACGACCGGCGGCAACGACGCTGTCAGCCGTGCTCGATGCGAACGCGGCGGCGACGGGGAAGCCCGATCCGGCCTTCGCGCGGCGCCGCGAGCGGTGGACCTACGCCAACGGCGACCGTCGTTTCGTCGTCGACGTCGCGGTGCGCGACCGCGACGTGCGCGCGACCGTTCATCTCGGCGCGACCGATTATGACGCAGGACGGCTGGGCGGAACACGCTGGCGCGGCGACGGCAACGGGATCGTGCACGGGCTGTTCGGCGACCAGCAGGGCGACGCGGTGGACCGTCTTCCCCAGAGCTATTTTTCGTTCGATCGCGCGGACTGCACGCTGGCCGGCGAGACCGGCGGCGCCGCACCTCGGTGGGTGATCGCCGACCAGCCGCGGGGTGAGCCGGCGGTGTGGCTCTACGTCGACGAAGCCAGCGGCTTGATCGTGCGCGAGGTCTCGCGCGAAGGAAGCCGCGTTTCGACGATCGACTTCGATCGCTTCACGCGCACGGACGGCGTCGTGCGGCCGCACCACTGGCGCGTCTCGGACGGAACGCGCGCCGACGATCTCGACGTGACCGTCGAGCTGGTCGAACCTTCCGCGGTGACGGCGAATGACGTTGGCTTGCCGGCCCGCGAGCGGGTCTTCGCGCCGCCGCCGAACGCGCCCGAGGTCGTCGCCCTTCCGGCGCGCTTCAATCGCGGCCGGATCACGCTCGAAGCGACGATCGGCGGGCGTAAACGCCTTCTCGTGCTCGACACCGGGACGGCGAGCATCACGCTGGACCCGTCAGTCGCCGGCGCGTTCAATCCGGTGCTCGAGCACGCGACGATCCCGGCAATCTCCGTCGGCCCGGTGGTGCTGGGGAACGTCTCCGTTCTCACGATCCCGATCTTCGGCGGCCGGTTCGCCGGTATTCTGGGCTACGACTTCTTCTTCGGGCACGTCGTGCACATCGACTACGTGCAGCAGCGCGTCGAGGTGATGAGTCACGCCGCGGCCGCACCGATCTTCGCCGACGCAAAAACGTACGTCGCGGCGGCGAACGTCGAACACGGCCTGCCGCTGATCGGCGTGCGGCTCGGGTCGATTTCAAGCGAGACGTTCGCGGTCGACACCGGATCACCGAGGCTCCACGCGCTGACGGCCTTCGCCCAGCGGTATCCCGAGGAGATCGCGAAGCGCTGGACGCGGACCGGACGCTCGTACACCGAGCGATACCTCGAGGGCGCGGTCGTCATCGAGCCGCACAAGATCGCGTCGTTCTCGATCGGCCCCTACCACTTCGACGATACGCCGATCGGCGTCGAAGTGCCCGGCGCGCTCGCCGACGAGCTGACCTCAATTCCGTTCGACGGGATCATCGGGACCGACGTCCTCTCGAACTTCGACCTCTACTTCGACTACGACAACGGACGGATCGGCTTCCGGCGCTGACAGCCGTCATGGCGAGCTTGTCGAGCCAGCCTCGTCGTCATCCCGAGCGGAGTCGAGGGATGACCCCGCGTCGTGGCGGCCGAGGTGGCGGCGCCGCGCTCGACTGCGCTCGCGCGGCCGACGAGGCTGGCTCGACAAGCTCGCCATGACGGCGAGCACGGTGCCGAACGCCGGGGGTTAGGGTGTGGCGCTCGGTGCTGGTGTCGGTGTCGGAACCGGGCCGGGGCTTGATGGGAATGCGAGCGCGCTTCGTGCCGTGTCCGCATCGAAGAGCAGCGTTTCGTCGTGCGCTGCGTCGAGCGGGTTGCGTGCTTTCGGGTCGTGGGTGACGGTTGCGGCGATGATCGTGTCGATCTTCGCTTCGAGGAGGAGCGTTGTGCCTTTGTCGTCGGGGTAGTGGGCGTTTGAGGCGAAAACGACCGCGACGTCAGTGGCCGGGTCGATCCAGACGCTGGTTCCGGATGAGCCGGTGTGGCCGAAGCCGCCGCGTGGGAAGATTTCGCCGCGGTTGCGCGAGTAGGCGGAGTCGAGGTCCCAGCCGATGCCGCGGACGCTGCCGTTGCCGACGTAGCGTGCTTCGGTCATCGCATGTACCGTCGCGGGGGTGAGGGCGAAGCCGTGGGTCGGCTCGCCGCGGGCGGCGCGGAGGAAGGCGCGCGCGAGCAGCGCGACGTCGTCGGTGGTGGCGAGCATTCCGGCGTGGCCGTTGAGGCCGGGGACGGTGCCGTAGGCGTCGCGGAGGCGCTGCACGCTTTGGTTGCGGATCTGCGGTGCGAGCCGGGCGGCGTGCGCGGCGTCGATCGTGGTGTCGAAGAAGGCGTCGCGCATGCCCAGCGGGCGGAAGAGTTGATCCTGGACGAAGCGTTCGTAGGGCATTCCGCTTGCGCGTGAGACGACGTCGGCCAGAGTGACGTAGCCGAGGTCGCTGTACTCGAACTTCGTTCCGGGTCCGAAGCGAAGCTTGTCGGCGTAGGTGTGGGCGCGGACCGTTGCCGGATCGGATTGGTAATCTTCCTTGACGTAGTCGATCTGCATCCCGCCGGTGTGCGTGAGGAGCTGGAGCAGCGTGACGTTCTGCTTGCCGTTGGCGGCGTACTCGGGGATCCAGGTCGCTACGCGGTCGCCGAGGCGGAGCACGCCGCGCTGCACGAGGAGCATGATCGCGGCTGCGGTCACCATCGGCTTCGTCATCGAGGCGAACTCGTAAATCGTCGACGGGTCGTTCGGCAGCGGCCGCGGCTCGAGCGTTCGCACGCCGTAGGCTCGGCGGGCGAGGACGTGCGTCGAGGAGGTGACGACGAGGACGCCGCCGGGGAGGTTGCCGGCGCGGATCGCGTCGGCGACGATCCGGTCGATCGTTGCCTGCGCAGCGGCCGGGAGAGCGACGGCGACGGCGAGGCGGGGCGGCGGAGCGGGTGCAACGGCAAGCAGCATCGTTGCCGAGAGGACGACGGCGAGGAGACGGATCACGCGTTGGTGTAGCGCGCGAGGTGCGGTCGTTCCTCGTCGGATGCATCGTCCTGTCGTGCGCGAGCGCTGCTTCCGCACAGAGCGCGCTGGTGCCGCAGCCCCAGCGTCTCGCCCCGGCGTCGTGCCGGGCGGCGTTCGTCATGAGCCGGCCGCTGCGGTTCCCCGCGAGCATCGACGACGGCGGTTTCGCGCTGCTGCGCGAGCGCTGGGCCGCGCTCGGGATCCCGGCGCCGACGCGCGTGGCTGCCGGCAGTGATGTCGCCGTTGCGCATAGGGGCGATGTACGCGCCGGTGCGTACACGCTGGTGACCGACGGCGCACACGTCGCGATCGCGAGCGGAGACGCCGGCGGTGAGGGTGCGTTCGACGCGCTGGCGACGCTCGCGCAGCTTCCCGCGCGCGAGGGCGGCCGTTGGACGTTACCGTGCGTGACCATTGCCGACGCGCCGGCGATGCGCTGGCGCATCCTCTCCGACGACGTCTCGCGCGGTCCGTTCCCGACGATGGAGTACGCGAAAAAACGGATCCGCACGCTTGCGTCGCTGAAGATCAACGGCTGGTCGCCGTATATGGAGCAGGTCGTCGTCGACCCGCGCGCGCCGTTCATCGCGTGGCCGAACGGCTGGACGACGGCGCAGCTCCACGAGCTCGCGCTCTACGCGCGGCGCTACCACGTGACGCTGATCCCCGAGCAGCAGACGTTCGCGCACATGCACGAGACGCTGAAGTGGGAGGCCGAGGCGCCGCTCGCGGAACTGCCGCACGGCTGGCTTCTCGCGGAGAGCGATCCGCGAACCTACGCGTACCTCGAGCCGCTGGTGCGCGGCGTCGCGGCGGCGGCGATGCCCGTCCCGTTCGTTCATCTCGGCGCCGACGAACCGATCGATCTCGGCCGCGGACGCACGCCGCGCACCGCTGCCGTTTTCGGTGCGCACGTTACCCGCGTCGCCGGATTTCTGCCGGCGGGTGTGCGGCCGATCATCTGGGACGACGCGATCCAGCAGGATCCCTCGATCCTCTCGCTGATCCCGAAGGACACCGTAGTCGCGACCTTCCATTACGGCGTCGAGCAAACGTACCGTCCGTACGTCGACCGGATCGCGAACGCCGGCTTCGATCAGCTCCTTTCGCCGGGCGCGGCTAATTGGAACGAGATCTATCCCGACCTCGGGACGGCCTACGCGAATGTCGGGCGGTTCATCCGCGACGGCAAGGGTGCGCGCGGCGTCCTCGGCATGTTCATGACGGTGTGGCACGACGACGGCGAGTCGCTCTACGAAGCGACGTGGCCGGCGGTCGCGTACGCGGCCGCGAGCGCGTGGCAAGCCGCGCCGGTCGACGATGCAACCTGGAATCGAACCTTCGCCCGTGCGTTCTTCGGCAGCGACGACGCGCGGTACGGCGACGATCTCAACGCGCTGCAGGCGCTACGGCCGCTGTTGCGGACCTCGCCGTCGGATCCGCCCGACTATCTTTTTTGGCACGACCCGTTCGACGCGCGCCTGCAGGCGCGTTCCCGGACGATGGACCTCAGCCAAATCCGCACGATCGCGGAACGCGTTCTTACCGATCTGTGGTCGGCGCAGCCGCCGCTCAACGCGGACGCGGTTGCGGCGATGCGGCTCGGGGCCCTGCGCTACGACCAGCTCGGCCGCCGGCTGCAGATCGGCGCCGAAGCGAAAGCCGACTACGACGACGCGCGCGCGCACGCGGTGAAGCCCGGCGTGACGCAGGTCTATCGCAGCCTCAACCTCGCCAAGTACCTCTGCTGGGAGCTGCGCGACGGCCTGGCCGCGATCGCGCCGCAATACGCCGCGGCGTGGCGCACCGAGAGCACCGAGCCCGGCCTCGACCGCATCCTCGTGAAGTACGCCGCCGCCGAGGCTGACGCGCAGCGCTGTGCCGACCGGATCGACGCCGCGACGCGCGAGGACTATCTGCGCAGCGGGACGCTGCCGAGCTGGGACGCGCTCTTCGCGCCGGTTTCGGGCTAGAACGGGGCGCCGTTGTGGGCTGCGCCGAGCCTCTCCCAATACGCGTGCAGCGCGCCGTAGCACTCGCACGCCGCGCTGTTCAGCGTCGCGGTGTCGAGGATCGACACGATCTCGCCCTCAAAGGCGATCGCCCCAGCCTCCGCGAGGCCTTCCAGGCCGAACGCGGTGCGCCGGTTCGGCTCGCCCAGCATCATCGCGAGGAACTCGTTGCGGACACGGAACCTCTCGCCGCCGACGTGGAGCGCGATCGTCAGCAGCCAGCGAGCGGCACGTTCGTTGACCCCGTGCGCGACGTTGCACGCGACGGTCTGCTCTATGTCGAACACTTGTGCGGCGTATGCCCGCTGAACCGCGACCCGGAACGACGGCAGCGCCCGCAGATGCTGCACGAAGCGCGCCCGCGACATCGCCGCATAGCTCCCTTCGATCTCGCAACAGACGGCGCGCGGCGTGTTCGCGATACCGAGCGACAGCTCGGTACCAGTAGCGCCACGGCGTCCGATCGTACCAACCTCGAAGGCCGCGCCGTCACGCAGCCGGGCGGCGACCGAGAACAACGCGTCGATCGGAAAAGCGACGTGCTCGATCGGCGCGCCGTCACGGACCAGCAGATCGGCGGACTCGGCGTGCTGCACGACGAGGTCCTCGCTCACGATCGCTCGTTCGCTGGGAGAAAGCCCATCGAGAAGCGCGTTGCCGCCGTGATAGCGTTCTCGCCCGGTATCCTCGCCGGCGATGCCCATGCGATCACAATTCCCAGCTTCGCGAGAATGAAGCGAACGCACGCGGCATGCCGAAGGGCGGCCGGGTGAGCGGACTCCTGATCCTCGCGGTCTTCGCGGTCCTCGCGGGGCTCATGATTGCCCGCAAGCTGCCGGCGCTGCTGGCGGTTCCGCTGATGGCGCTGGCGACCGCGGCGCTCGCCGGCGTCCACGACCTCGCGGGAATCGTGACGCTGGGCGCGGTCCGGCTCGCTCCGGTCTATGCGACGCTCTTCTTCGGCGCGCTGCTGAGCCGCGTCGTGCTCTCGACCGGGATCGCCGAGACGCTGGTGACGTACGCCGCGGAGTTCGGCGGCGACCGTCCGTTGCTGCTTTCGCTCGCGCTCTGCGCGGTGGTCGCCGTGCTGTTCACGACCGTCACGGGCCTGGGCGCGATCATCATGATCGGGACGATCGTGCTTCCCGTGCTGATGACGGTCGGCGTTCCGCGCGCGACGTCGGCGACGCTCTTTCTGCTCGCGTTCGGCCTCGGCTACATCCTCAACATCGCGCAGTGGAAGTTCTACAGCACCGTGTTCGGCGTCGACCGCACGGCGTTTGCGAGCTACGCGTTCGCGCTCTTCGCGCTGCAGGCGGTCGTCCTGGTCGCGTACGCCGTCGCCCGCGCGCGCAGCACGCGCGACTACGCGACCAAGGTCGAGCCCGGTGAGCCGCCGCGCCGGCGAGTCGGCCCCCTCGCGCTCATCGCGCCGATCTTGCCGCTCGTGCTGCTGCAGCCGCCGTTCCGGCTCGACGCGATCGTCGGCTTCGCGATCGCGGCGCTCTACGGCGTCCTCGTCACGAGGCCGCGCGCGGCCGTGCAGACGCTGATCGCGGCCTGGATCCGCGGGATCGAGGACGTCGCGCCGGCGACGATCCTGATGATCGGGATCGGGATGCTGCTCGTCGCCGCGGCGACGCCCGAGGTGCAGGCGGCGGTGAAACCGCTCGTCGCGGCGATCGCGCCGCGCTCGCCGCTCGGCTACGTCGTGCTGTTCGGGCTGCTCTCGCCGCTGGCGCTCTACCGCGGGCCGCTGAACCCCTACGGCGTCGGGATCGGCGTCTACACCGTGCTGCTGACGCTGCACGTGCTGCCGCCCGCGGCGCTCGTTGCCGGGATGATGGCGGTCGTCCAAGTGCAGAACGTTTGCGATCCCACCAACACGCAGAACGTCTGGGTCGCGAACTTCACCGGCGTCGCGGTCGAGCGGATCACGCGCTTGACGCTGCCGTGGCAGGTCGCGGTCGCGACGCTGGCCGCGGTGCTCGCAATCATCGCAGGCCGTGCGCTCTTCGGCGCCGCGCCGTTCGCGCTCGCTCCGGCTCCGGCTGCTGCCGCGACGCTCGCCGCCGGACTGTTCGCGCAGCCCGCGGCGGCCGGTGCGGTCGCGATCCTCGACGACGGAACGCGCGACGGTGCGCTCGCTGCGCACGAGGTGCGCGCCGCGATTGCGCGCGGCTGGAACGGGTATCGCGTCGTCGACGCCGCAGGCGACCCCGCCGCGAGCGACTGCCGCGCGAAGACGTACGCTGCGCTGCTGCGGGTTACCGTTACGACGGCGAACGCCGCGACGCACGACATCGGCGTACAGCTCGTCGACTGCGCCGGTTGGCCGGTCGACGAATGGCACGTGCAGGGCGAGCCGCGCGCTGCAGCGCTGGCCGCGCTGGTCCGCATCCGAGACTGGATGCGCGAGCGGCCGCGCTTCGCCGACGAGGTCTTCTCACACGGGCTCGCGTTCGATCCGGCGGCGGCGCAGCCGACGTACTTCTACGTCCTGTTCAAGCCGTCCGACGGGTACATGCGCGCGCTGGTCCGTCCCGGCGGCCCGGCGTGGGACGCCGGGCTGCGCACCGGCGACGTCGTCGACCGGCTCGACGGAAAGTTCTGGTGGGAGTACGGCACCTACCAGACGCAGCTTCGCGCGTACGACGGAAAGCCGCACACGTTCGACGTCGAGCGCGGCCGCGTCGGCGGCGCCGCGGTCCACGTCGAGCTCGGCGTTCCCTTCACCGGTTAGAGCGCGGCGAGCACGTCGCGCGCGAAGCGCTGGATTGCGAACTGCCCGCCTTCGGCATCGAAGCCGCGCCGCACGACGATCAGCTTCGCCGCCGGAACGATCACCGCGAACTGACCGCGGCTCCCGTTCATCCAGAACGTCCCGGCCGGAAATCCCTCACCCGGTCCCCACACCCAGAAGCCCGCGCCGTAGTGCGTTCCGTTCGCCGGCTGCGCGCCGCTCGTCGTGGAGACGAAGCGCGGCCAATCCGCCGGGATGATGCGAGTGCCGTTCGCGACGCCGTCGTTGAGGTAGAGCAGCCCGAGCCGCGCCGTGTCTCGTGCCGTCATCCACACCTGACTGGAGAGGATGAAGCGCCCTTGCCAGTCGGTCTCGGGCGTCGTATGCGTCATCCCGAGCGGCCACAGAACGTCGGCGAACGGAAAAGCGAGGGCGTCGCGGCCGAGCGTTGTCGTCAGGCCGTACGTCGCGAGGAGAATATCGTTGTTCGCGTAGTTGAAGCGGCGGCCGGGCGGAACTTCCCACGGTGCCGCAGCGGACGTCTCGGCGATCGAGGAACCGCCGAGGTAGAGCGCGTCCGTGCGGTTGCCGGGACCGTTCGTCCACAGCCCCGAGTTCATCCGCAGCAGCTGGTCGGTCGTGATCACCGCGCGCGGATCGCCCGGCGCGCGCCACTCGGGGATGTTCGCCGGTGCGTGAACGTCGATCTTCCTGAGCAGCACCGCATGACCGATCACGGTCGCCGCGAGGCTCTTCGCCATCGACCACGTCCGCTGCGGCGTGTGGATCCCGACGCCCATTGCGTACCGTTCGGCGACGATCTTGCCGTCGCGGACGATGATGACCGCGGAGGTGCGGCCGCTGTAGGTCGTGCCGTCGAACGCCTTCGCCACCAGCGCGTCGAGCGCGGCGCCGCGTGCGCCGCCGAGCGGTGCGGTCGCGTTCGCGTCCCCGAGCGGCCATGTGGTCGCGTCGAGCGACGGCGGGTTCAGTTCGGCGGGGAGTCGCGGGAGCGCCGCGGCGGCCTTCGCGTATGCGCCGATCGGAAGCTGCGAGCACCCGAGCACCGGCCGCCAGGCGGCGACGCGCGGCGGCAGCGCGGGGTCGTACTGGACGCTGACGGTTTTCGCGTCGCGGTCGATCGTCGCGGTGAGGGTGTCGACGAGCGGAGCGTACTCATGGTAGATGCCGCGCAGGTCGTCCTCGGTCGCCGTCTCGACCGGCATCCCCGCGTCGAACGTGTCGCTGCAGAGGAAGGCGGCCTTGTAGCCGGCGGCAAGCTCACGGTCGCGCAGCGTCGGCTCCGCCGCACCCGCGGCCGCAGCGAAGAAGGCGGCGAGAACGACGCCTCCGGCCGCCCGTGCAATGACCCCGCGATAGTGCAACGCTGACCTCCAAAAAATCTTTGCGACGGGGCTTGACTTAGTTGTACTAGTTAAACTAGTATAACTGACACAACTAGTACAACTTCCCCGCTCGCACCCGAGGAGTCAGCGATGAACCAGCCCGCCGCCCCCCGCCCGGTACGCCCGGTCGCCCCCAGCCCCGTTTCGCACCTGATCCGCCTGCCGGCCTCCGGCGACCACCGGCTCTTCGGCGGCTGGGGCGTCAAGCTCTAAGCTTTCGTGCCGCCCGCCTTCTTTGCGGTCGACCCGCACGGCGGATCTCCGATCTACGTGCAGCTCGCCGACCAAATCAAGCGCGCCATCGCGGTCGGGGCCCTCGCCCCCGGTGAACGGCTTCCAACCGTCAAGGCGCTCGCGATCGACCTCAAGGTCAACGCGAACACCGTCGCGCGCGTGTACCGTGAGCTCGAGCAGGAAGGCGTCATTGCCACCGCCCCCGGCCGCGGATCGTTCGTCCGTGACGCCGCCACCGTCGAAGCGGCGAAACGCGCCGCGGTCGACACCGTCGCCCTTGCCATCGACGACGCCGTGCGCGAAGCGCGCTCGCTCGGCGTGACCCTTCCGACGGTGAAGACCGCCGTCGACGCATCGCTCGTGCGCTGGTATTCGGACAAGGAGGAGAAGGAGTGATCGCGATCAGCGGCCTCACCAAACGCTACCGCGACGTGTTGGCCGTCGATGACGTCACGCTCGACGTCCCGGCCGGCTCCGTCACCGGGCTGCTGGGCCGCAACGGCGCCGGCAAGACGACGACGTTTCGCTGTCTGCTCGGCTTCGCCGCAGCCGACGCCGGGACGATCCGCTTCGACGGCGCGCCGCTCGCGCCGCAGACGTTCGCGCACATCGGCTACGTCCCCGAGCGGCCGCAGCTCTACGGCTGGATGACGGTCAAGGAGCATCTGGAGTTCGCGCACCGCACGCAGCCCGCGTACGACGCCGCTCGCGCCGCCGAGCTGATCGCCGCGTTTCGCCTTGATCCGCGCCGCAAGGTGCGCCGGCTCTCGAAGGGCCAGCAGACCGCGGTCTCACTGTGCCTCGCGCTCGCGCACCGGCCGCGGATCCTCATCCTCGACGAGCCCGCGAGCGGCCTCGACCCGGTGATGCAGCGCGTCGTGCTCGATCTGATCGTCGACGCATCGACGAGCGGTGCCGCGATCCTCATGTCGTCACATCAGATCGGACAGATCGACCGCGCCGCGGACCGCATCGCGATCCTGCGCGACGGCCGCCTCGTCCTGAGCGGCGATACCGACGACCTGCGGGCGCGTGCGAAGGTCGTCGAAGCGACGTTCGACGACGACGTCCCCGACGTCGCCGCGCTCCCGGGCGTGCGGCGCGTCGAGCGGATGGGCGCCAGCGTGCGGCTCTACTGCGACAACGGTACCGAAGCGCTGGCGGCGACGCTCTCGGCGCGCGGCGCGCGCGGCCTGCGCGTCCTCGATCGTTCCCTCGAAGACATCTTCCTCGACGCCGTTAGCGACGGAGAACCCGCATCATGACCTATCTCGCCGCACTGCGCGCGAAGCGCACCGTGCTGATCGTGATGATCGTCCTCACCGTTCTCGCCGCGATCGCGACGTACTTCGTCGTGCGCGCCGAGCTGCGGGTGCACACCTGGACGCAGCACAGCCCGTGGCCGTTCTCCGCGCTGCTGGCCGGAACCGGAGTCATAGCCGTGATCGTCGCGACCATCCTGGGCTCCGCGCTCGACGGCGTGTCGCGTGCTCCGGCGCTCGCGTTCACTCGCCCCGAGCCGCGAGCGCTCAGCGCGCTGCGCATCTACGCCGTCGACGCCGTTGCGGTGCTGGCCGTATGGGCGGCCGGGGTCGTCCTCGCCGTCATCGGTGCGGTGATCACCCGAACGTTCTGGGTCACCTTCGGCGCCGATATCGCCGGCGTGCTCTTCCTGTTCTGCGCCGTCTCGCTGATGTGGTACGCGCTCATCACGCTCACGGCGGTGTTCTTCCCCGGCCGTGGGGGCGCGATCTCCGGCGCCAGCTGGGCGATCGCGCTGATCCTCCCCGGGTTGGCGGCGATCGGGTTTCCGCAGCCGGTGCACGGGCTGCTTCAGGCGCTGCTCTATCTCGATCCGATGGCGTACCTCCAGGGCCATGCCGGCGTCGACCTCGGCAGCAGTCCGAAGCAGAGCCCGATCGACCTCCTCTTCACGACCGCACCGGCGCGCGCCGCAGTCGCCGGCGCGATCGGCGTCGTCGCACTCGCCCTCGCAACCCGCTTCTGGACCACCCGTGAGGTGTCGGCATGACGATCTTCGCGACCAGCTTCGGCCTCGTGCTCGGCGCGTGGCGGCTGCGCATCCGCATCGACCTCGACGAGCCGCGCGCAGAAGAGATCGACGAGCGGCCCGCGGCGGCGTACCGGGACGACGGAGCATTCGACCGTAGCGCGGCGAAGTGGCGGGTATGCTCGCCCCGCACGCAGACGCACTGATCGACCACGTTCGCGCCAACCGCGACCGCTACGTCGAGGAGCTGAAGACCTGGATCGCGATCCCGTCGATCTCGGCGCAGCCCGATCACGCGAACGACGTCCGGCGGTCCGCCGAGCACGCCGTCGCCCGGATGAACGCCGCCGGACTGACGCACGCCGAGGTGCTCGAGACGGGCGGGCATCCGGTCGCCTACGGTGAGTGGCTCGGCGCGCCGGGAGCGCCGACGGTCCTGATCTACGGGCATCACGACGTGCAGCCGGCCGACCCGCTCGAGCTCTGGACGTCGCCGCCGTTCGACGCCGCGGTTCGCGACGGCAAGCTCTACGGCCGCGGCGCCGTCGACGACAAGGGGCAGTGCCTTATGCACGTCGCGGCGATCGAAGCGCACCTGCGCGTGAACGGGAAGCTGCCGATCAACGTCAAGGTCGTGATCGAAGGCGAAGAAGAGGTCGGCTCGCGCAACTTCGAGCCGTTCCTCGCGCGCGAAGTCGAGCGGCTGAAGTGCGATCTCGTGGTCGTCTCCGATACCGCCGTCTTCGCCGAAGACGTTCCGTCGCTGACGACGTCGCTGCGCGGCCTGGTCGGCTGGGAGATCACGGTGCAGGGTCCGACCTCGGACTTGCACTCGGGCTACTACGGCGGGATCGTGAAGAACCCGCTGGAAGCGCTCGCGCAGATGCTTGCGGCGCTGAAGGATGCGCACGGACGTGTCGTCGTCCCCGGCTTCTACGACGGCGTGCGCGAGCTGTCGCCGCAGGAACGCGCCGAGCTCGCCGCGTTGCCGTTCGACCCCGCGAAAGAAGCGAACGGGCTCGGCATCCCTGAGCTCGCAGGCGAAGCCGCGCGTTTGCCGCTCGAGCGGATGTGGATGCGCCCGACGCTCGAGCTCAACGGGATGCACGGCGGCTATCAGGGGGCCGGCTCGAAGACGATCATCCCGTCGTACGCGAAGGCGAAGCTGACGGCGCGGCTCGTCCCGCATCAAGATCCGGCGCAGGTGAAGCACGCGGTGACGACGTTCCTCAAGCGCGTCGCGCCGAAGGGCGTCAGCGTTGAGATCGAAGAACACGGCGACGTGCGCGCCGTCGAGACCTCGCGCGAACATCCGGCCGTCGCCGCCGCGGCGCGCGCGATGGAGCTCGGCTTCGGGAAGAAGCCGGTGTTCATCGGCACCGGCGGAACGATCGGACCGGTGTCGTCGTTCGATCGAATCCTGCACCTGCCGCAGGTGCTGATCGGCGTCGGCCTCCCCGACGACGCGATCCATGCGCCGAACGAAAAGTTCGACCTCTCGCAGTTCTTCGGCGGGATCGAGACGATGACGTATCTGTACGACGAGTTGGCGACGGCGCTGAAGTGAACCCGACCGGGCGCTTCGCGAACCGTGCCGCCGACTACGTCGCCGGGCGGCCGTCGTATCCCGGTGCGGCGATCGACGCGCTCTTCGAGGGGCTCGGCGATCCGCGCGAGATGCTGGTGGCGGATATCGGTGCGGGGACGGGGATCTCGTCGCGGCTGCTCGCGGCGCACGGCGCGCAAGTGATCGCGATCGAGCCGAACGCGAAGATGCGCGAGGCCGCCGAACCGGCCGTCGCGGGGATCGAGTGGCGCGGGACGACCGGCGAGGCGACCGGGCTCGAAGAGGCGAGCGTCGATCTGGTCACGGCATTTCAGGCGTTTCATTGGCTCGAAGCGCACGCTGCGCTGCGCGAGTTCGTGCGCATCCTGCGCCCCGGCGGCCGCGCCGCCGTGGTCTACAACGAGCGGGACGAGAGCGAGCCGTTCACCGCCGCCTACGGCGCGATCGTCCGCCGTTACGCGGAGGACGACACCGAGAAGCGCCGCGCCGACGCGCTCGCCGCGTTCCGCGCGTTCGACGGCTGGCACAGCCCGCGCCGGCTGACGTTCCGCCACGACCACATTCTCGATCGCGACGGCGTGATCGCGCGCGCCCGCAGCAGCTCGTACCTTCCGAAGGACAACCCCAAAGGCGATCTGCTCCGCGCCGAGCTCGACGACCTGATCGCACGTTCGGTCTGCGACGGCAAGGTGACGATGGCGATCGAGACGATCGTCGTTACCGGCGACGTGGGCGGCGACGGGGCGTAGTATGGAAATCGTTCGCAGGCCGATTACCGTCGAAGAGTATACCAAGATGGCCGAGCGGGGCATCTTGGACCCTGACGAACGCGTTGAGCTTCTCGACGGCGACATCGTAGTCGTGCCGCCCCAGGGCGAAGGTCACTTCTCCGTCGTCGCGAGGTTGAATTGGCACCTCACGACACGGTTCGGCAAGCGCGTCCTCGTCACGGTGCAACAGCCGGTCATCGTCTCGGAACGCTCGGAGCCTGAGCCCGATATTGCGCTACTGTTTTTGCGCGACGACTTTTACCGGTCCGGCATTCCGAGAACCTCCGACGTATTCGCGATGGTGGAGGTCGCCGACTCGTCCATCCGCGTCGATCGAGGAATTAAGCTCCGAATTTACGCTGAAGCCGGCGTCCCAGATTACTGGATCGTCGACGTAAAGCGGGAGCGCATAGAGGTGTATCGCGATCCAGCCGACGGCGTCTATGGATCGCTGACGACGTTACGGCGGGGGGAGACGGTCGCGTTCTTGGCGTTCCCTGACGAGCTGTTCGCCGTCGAGGAGCTGATCGGCTGAACTCTTCCGGTCGGTTACGGATCGGGATCGACGTAGGCGGCACGTTCACCGACGTCGTCGCTGTGGATGCCGCCACGCGTGAGATGGTCGCATCGGTGAAGGTCCCAACGACGCATGACCATCCCGACGGCGTCGCCGCCGGGATCGTCGCCGGACTGGCGCGCATCCTGGACGAGCACGCGCTCGATCCCGGCGCGATCGCGTTTATCGCTCACTCGACGACGCAGGCGACGAACGCGCTGCTCGAAGGGGACGTCGCGCGGGTCGGCGTTGTGACGCTCGGCGGGCCACTCCAACGCGCGTTCGCGCGCTTCGCGCCGTTCGCGCTCGCCGAGGGCGTGCGCTTCACCCCGCGCTGGTTGGACGGTCGGGATACTGCCGTGCTCGACACCGCCCTAGACGAGAAGATCGAAGCACTAGCGGTGAGCGAGGCGTTTTCCGTCGATCGGCCGGAGCGCGAGGCGGCGATCGTCGCGGCGGCGCGCGAACGCGGGATCGCGGCGACGAGCGGCGCCGAGGTTTCGACGCAGTACGGCCTGCGCGCGCGAACGCGTACCGCCGCCCTCAATGCCGCGATCTTGCCGCGGATGCTGCGCACGTCTCGAATGACGGCGCGCGCGGTCTCCGATGCGCGGATTCCCGCGCCCTTGATGATCATGCGCAGTGACGGCGGGGTGATGGACGTCGGCGAGGTCGAGCGTCGGCCGATCCTCACGATGCTTTCCGGCCCGGCCGCAGGGATCGCCGGCGCGCTCTTCCACGAGAACGTGACCGACGGTATCTTCATCGAGGTCGGCGGTACGAGCGCCGATCTGTCGGTGATCCGGCGCGGGCAGCCGCAGATGCGGCCGGCACGGATCGGCGGTCACCGCACGCTGCTGCGCACGCTCGACGTGCGGACGATCGCGGTCGCGGGCGGCTCGCTCGCGCGCGTCGCGAACGGCCGGATCGCCGAGATCGGCCCGCGTTCCGCCCACATCGCAGGATATCGTTACGCCGCGTTCACCGCACTCGACGTGATTCGCGATGCGCGTCCCGCGCTCGGCGGCGGGATCGTCGCGCTCGTCGCCGGCGACGGGACGCGGATCGCGATCACGCCGACGTGCGCTGCGAACGTGCTCGGGGTCGTCCGGGACGACGCTTTCGCGCACGGTGACGCGGACGCCGCGCGTGCCGGATGCGAGATCGCCGGGACGGCGCTCGGGCTCAGCGCCGATGCGCTTGCGACGGCGATCCTCGACCGCGCCGCCGAGCGGCTGCGCGCGACGATCGACGAGCTGGTCGCCGACTACGGCCTCGACCGCGCGCGCGTCGTTCTGGTCGGCGGCGGGGGCGGCGCGGCCGCGCTCGTACCGTACGCGGCGGCGAAGCTCGGCTACGAGCACCGCATCGCGCGCGACGCGCAGGTGATCTCGCCGCTGGGTGTCGCGCTCGCGCTCGTTCGCGAGGTCGTGGAGCGCACGATCGTCGACGCGACGCCGGACGACCTCGCCCGCATTCGGCGCGAAGCGATCGACGCCGCGATCGCCTCCGGCGCCGCACCCGACCGCGTCGAGGTGACGATCGAGGTCGACACCGCACGCAACCGCGTTCGCGCGACCGCGTCCGGCGCGACCGCGCTGGTCGAAGGCGCACAGACCGTCACGGCGATCGCTGAGGGCGAACGCCTGAAGATTGCCGCCGCGCACCTGCGGGTCGCCGCGGACGTGGTGCGCATCGTGGCCGCGACCGACGCGCTCGCGGTCGTCGCCTCGGAGCGCGAAAGCGCGATCGTCGACCGGCGCGGCGTCGTGCGGCTCGTGCTGCCGAACGCTCGCGCGCGCGAGCTGCGCTGCGCCGACACGGCCGCCTTTCTACCGCGTGCGATCGACGATGAGACGACGTTCGGTGACGTGGGCCGCGCGCTCCCTGACGTCTACGTCCTGCGCGGCGAGCGGATCGGTGCCTTCGAAGGGCTTGCGGAAGGCGCCCAGATCGTCGCGCTCGCCCGCGACGA
>DASYFS010000198.1:0-2146 GCA_036498305.1 Candidatus Elarobacter sp.
GTTCGCGATAGCGGGCAGGCTCCCTCCTCGACGCAGGTCGCACGCGGGCGGGCGTCCCATGATCTCGGCATGATCGAGAGCGATCCCGCCGCGTTCGAGGGCCGGCTGTTCATCGGCGGACGCTTCGTCGATGCCGCGGACGGTACGACGTTCGCGACCGTCGATCCGGCGAGCAACGAGACGGTCGCGCAGATCGCGTCAGGGGGCGCGGAGGACGTCGAGCGCGCGGTCCGCGCTGCTCGGCACGCCTTCGACGAGGGTCCGTGGCCGCGAGAGACCGCGGCCCAGCGCGCGAAGGTCTTGCGGCGGCTGAGCGAGCTCTTGGTCGAGCAGCGCGAAGAGTTGGCGCGGCTCGAGTCGCGCGATGCCGGGAAGCCGTTCCGGGAGACGGCCGATCGCGACGTTCCCCGCGCGGCCGACAACTGCGCGTTCTTCGCGAGCGCGATCGAGCAGCGGGAGCAGCAGGCGTTCTTCGATCGCAAGCCGTTCCTCGGCGCGCAACGCGAGCTCGTCTCGATCGTGCGTGAGGAGCCGGTCGGCGTCTGCGCGCTGCTCACGCCGTGGAATTCGCCGCTGATGCAGGCGACGTGGAAGATCGCGCCCGCCATAGCCGCCGGAAACACGTGTGTTCTGAAGCCGTCGGAACTGACGCCGCTCTCGACGCTGAAGCTCGCGCAATTGTGCAGCGAGGCCGGGGTCCCGGACGGGGTCGTCAACGTTGTCACCGGTTTCGGACCGGCGGCCGGCGCGCCGCTCGTCGCGCATCCCGGCGTCGACGCCGTGGCCTTCACGGGCAGCGAGCCGACGGGGATCGCGATCAACGTCGCCGCCGCGCCGTCGCTGAAGAAAGTCACCCTGGAGCTCGGCGGGAAGTCGGCGAACGTCGTCTGCGACGATGCCGACCTCGACCTCGCGGTCGAAGGGAGCGTCCTAGCGATGTTCCGCCACAGCGGTCAGGTTTGTCTCGCGGGAACGCGCCTCTACGTGCAGAGCGGGATCTACGACCGCTTCGTCGAGCAGTACCTTGCGCGGGTGAAGGCCCTCCGCGTCGGCGACCCGCAGTCGAAGGATTCCGATCTGGGGCCGCTGATCTCGCCGCAGCACCGTGAGCGCGTCGAGACGTTCATCGCGCGCGCCGAGGACGACGGAACACCGGCGCTGTTGCGCGGCGCTCGGCCGGTCGACGCAGCGCTCGCGCGCGGCAACTACCACGAGCCGACGATCTTCGCGCCGACGCGCGACGACGCGACGATCGCGCGCGAGGAGGTTTTCGGGCCGGTCCTCTCGATCTTCCGCTTCGAGACGCTCGAGGAGGTCGTCGCGCGCGCGAACGACAGCAAGTACGGGCTCTCGTCCTACATTTGGACTCGCGACGTCAGCACCGGGCTGCGGTTCGCCGCGGCGGTGCGCGCCGGGATGTGCTGGATCAACGGCTACTTCATCCGCGACTTGCGCCAGCCGTTCGGCGGGATGAAGCACAGCGGCCTCGGGCGCGAGGGCGGCCGCTGGTCGCTGGAGTTCTTCACCGAGCCGAAGCTCGTCGCGATCGCCTACTGATGGGCGGTATCGTCGCGGGCCTCTTCTCCACCCACGTGCCGCGGCTCATGATTTTCGACCCGGTGCAGCGGCGCGCGTACATGGGTGATGCTGCCGTCAGCACGTTCTACGACGTGCTGCCGCAGATTCACGTCGAGCGGGTGGCACCGCTCGACTTCGACACGTTCCTGGTCGTCGACACGCACTGGCACTCGACGCTGGAGTGGATCGTCAACGCCCACGAGCGGCACGCCGGCGTCTACACGTCCGATGAGATCCCCTGGATGATGCACGAGTACGAGTACGATTATCCGGGCGATCCCGAGCTCGCCGCGTTGATCGCGGACGAGTGCGCCGCGTCCGGGGTGTGGGCGCAGATGTCCGCGCATCGCGGCCTCCCGATTCACTACGGCACGCTGAACCCGATGCACTATTACAACCCCGGGCCGACCAAGAAGCGCGTCCTGCCGATCAGCGTCTGCGACACCGCCGAGGTAGAGGCGAACCTGCGCTTTGGGGAAGCGCTCGCGCGCGCGATCGCACGCAGCGACCGGCGCGTCCTGTTCGTTGCGTCGGGCGGGATGTCGCACCGCTTCTGGCCGCTCGCCGT
>DASYFS010000199.1:0-3343 GCA_036498305.1 Candidatus Elarobacter sp.
CATATCGACGCCGCCTACGTGCGCGAACGCCTGGATGCGATCGCCGGAAATTCGGACCTTAGCAGCTACGTGCTGTAGCCGGCCGCGTCAGCGCGCCGCCGCGATCGCGGCGTGCGCGCAGCGCACGGTGACGGGGATCTGGCGCGAGCGGATGTGCTCCGGGGCGAGAATCTCGAAGACGACCCAGCGCGCCGTTCCCTTGGGGGTCCAGACGTCGCTGACGCTCTGGGCGACGGTCCCGTCGCCGCCGACCCACAGCTTGCCGGGCGGCGTGATCGTCCCGTCGCCGTGGACGAAGCGGTACGTCACGGCGTGCGAGGCGCCGGCGTCGTAGGCGACGACCGTCGCCGTGCTCGCGACCGCGCAGCTTCCGGCGAGGGGGCGCAGGTCGAGGGTCACGGCGAGGTCGCCGGTCGCCGCTCGGGCGCCCGTGGAGAGTCCCAGAAGCAGCGCCGCGGCCAGGATGCGGATCACGCGGCCATGATAGCCCCGGGCGGATTACGGCTCGCTTACGACCCCCTGTGACGGCCATTACAGCCGACCCCTCGGCCGGGGTACGACCCCTGGGGAACCGGGATTGGACCGGACCGGTTATACTGAGAGCACCGTCATGGCGTACATCCGCGAGATCATCACCGAGGGTCATCCTACCTTGCGCAAGGTCGCGAAGAAGGTCGACCCGGCCGAGATCGGCGACCCGATCTTCCAGCAGCTCTTGGACGATATGTTCGAGACGATGTACGACGCCCCGGGGATCGGCCTCGCCGCCCCGCAGATCGGGGTCTCCAAGCGGATCTTCACCGTGGACCTGGACGACGACGATCCCGAGCACGGTCCGCTGGTCGTGATCAACCCGAAGTTTACCGTCACCGAAGGCGAGGTCGAGGCGACCGAAGGCTGCCTCTCCGTCCCAGGGATGGTCGGCGAGATCACCCGTTTCGAGCACGTCGTGTGCACCGGGCTCGACCGCCGCGGCAAGAAGCTCACCCTCGACGCAAACGGCTGGTTCGCGCGCTGCCTGCAGCACGAGATGGATCACCTCAACGGGATCCTCTACATCGACACCGCCAAGAACGTCCGTCCGGCCGTCACCGAGGAAGAGATCGCCGAAGTCGAGGCGGTCGCCGCCGGACAGCGCTGAAGCTCGTCGTCTTCGGGACGAGCGAGTTCGCCGTCCCGACGCTCGAAGCGCTCGCGCCCAAGCATGAGATCGTCGGCGTCGTCACGCAGCCGGACCGGCCGGCGGGGCGCGGCCACAAGGTCGTCGCGACACCGGTCAAACGCGCCGCCGAACGGCTCGGCCTGCCCGTCTTCACGCCGGAGAAGCTGAAGCCGTTCGTCGAGGACGTGCGCGTGCTCGCGCCGGATGCGTTCGTCGTCGCGTCGTACGGGAAGATCGTTCCGCAGGTGCTGCTCGACGTCGTCCCGATCGCCTTCAACGTTCACCCCTCGCTGCTGCCGCTCTACCGCGGCGCGACGCCGCTGCAATCCGCGATTCGCGACGGCTGCACGGAGACGGGCGTGACGATCATCGCGATGGACGCCGGGATGGACACCGGCGACATGCTGCTCCAGGAGAAGACGCCCATCGAACCCGAGGAAACCTACGGCCAGCTCCACGACCGCCTCGCGGAGCGGGGCGCGGCGCTCGCCGCGGAAGCCGTCGATCGCTACGAGCGGGGAACGCTGCAGCGCCGGCCGCAGTCGGAGCTCGGGATCGCTGACGACGAGATCGCGCGCACGCTGACGCGGCCGCTGCGAAAGGATGACCTCATCATCGATTGGACGCAGCCCGCGCGACGCATCGTCGACCACGTGCGCGCGCTGGCGCCGCAGCCGGCGGCCCGCACCGACCGGTTCGGCGAGCCGTTGAAGGTGCTGCGCGCGCACGCCGACTGCGACGACGTCGTGCTCGACCTCGTCGTTCCGCCTGGCCGCCCGCCGATGCCGTTCGACGTCTACGAGCGGTCGCGCTCGCAGCGCGTCCGATGAGCGAGCCGCGCGCGACGACCTCACGCGAGGTCGCGCTACAGGTCTGCCGCGACGTCTTCGGACCCAACCCGCGCGGCGCGCGTGAGGCGCTCGACTACCGGCTGCGCAAGAGCACGCTCGCGCCGCGCGACCGCGCCTTCGCGACCGAGCTCGCGTACGGCGCGATCAAGATGCGGCGCTGGCTCGACTACGAGCTGCAGCCCTATCTCGGCGAGCGCGCGAAGACGCTGCCGCAGCCGATCGCCGAGATCTTGCGGCTGGGAACGTATCAGCTTCGTGCGATGGGCGGCGTTGAAGCGTATGCCGCAGTCTCCGAGAGCGTCGGGCTCGCGCGCAAGTACGGCCACAAGGGCACCGCCGGCCTCGTCAACGCGGTGCTGCGCAAGGTCGCGGTCGAGCCGGCGCGCGACGCGGACCTGGCGACGAAGGCCTCGATGCCGTCGTGGATCGTGACGCATTGGCGCGAGCGGTTCGGCGAGGAGAAGCTCGACGCGATCCTCGCCGGCGTCAACGCGCCGGCACCGGCAGCAATCGTGATCGACGAGCGCCGCACGACCCGCGAGGCGGCGCAAAGCGTCCTCGCCGAGCACGGGATCGCTTCCGCGCCCAGCCCGTTCGCGCGCGACGTTCTGGTCGTCGACGCCGAGTCGTCGGTCGCCGAGATCGAACGCCTCGCGAACCACCGCTGGCACCTCCACGCCGAGAGCGCCGCGTTCCCCGTCGACATCCTCGACCCGCAGCCGCAAACGCGGATCGTCGAGCTCTGCTGCGGCCGCGGCAACAAGACGCTCCAGATCGCGGGGCGCACCGCCGACGCCGCGACGATCCTCGCCGTCGACGACGATACGCGGAAGCTGGCGCAGTGCCGGACGCGGCTCGACGCCGCCGAGGCGGGGACGGTGGCGCTCGTCGAAGCGGATGCGTCCGCGATGCGTGCTACCGCCGATGCCGACGCCGTTCTCCTCGACGCTCCGTGCTCGGGTCTGGGGATCCTCGGCCGTCAGCCGGAGGCGCGCTGGCGCAAGGATCCCGCCGACCCGGCGCGGATGGCCGAGCTGCAGCGCGCGCTGCTCGACGCGGCCGCCGGCTCGGTGAAGCCGGGCGGGACGCTGGTATACGCGGTGTGCTCGACCGACGCGCGCGAGGGCGAGGACGTCGTGGACGCCTTCCTCGCCGCGCACCGTGCGTTCGCGCGCGCCGAGCTCCCCGAACGCTACGCCGAGTTCGTCACCGAGCGCGGCGACGTGCTCGTCGCGCCAGGGATCGGCGGGCGCGACGGCTTCTTCATCGCGAAGCTGGCCCGCACGCCGTGAACGTCTTCGCGCGGATCGAAGGGGCGTGCGCGCGCGTC
>DASYFS010000200.1:0-4896 GCA_036498305.1 Candidatus Elarobacter sp.
CGGCGATAGACGTCGAGCAGCGGCAGCACCAGCAGGTCGGCGTACAGAAAGGCGATCACGCCGCCGAACGAGATCCCGCTCCCCCACAGCATCGCGGCCATCGGGACGTTCCCGATCGAGCAGACGAAGGCGAGGATCGCGATCACCGGGCCGACGACGGCGTTCCCGGCGAGCTGCGCGGCCGGCGGCGCGCCGTGCAGAAACAGCGCCTGCCAGGCGTGCTGCGGGACGAACGCTTCGAGCGCGCCGGCGATCAGAAAGCCGCCGGCGAGGTCCTTCCACAGCATCGAGACGTCCATCGCGAAGTTCTGCGCGACCGAGATCCACGTGTCGCGCGCGCGCAAGCGCTCGAGCAGCGTCGCGCCGCTCCCTTCCATCGAGCCGTGATCGTGGCCGGTCGCCTCATCGAGGTGGCGGCGCGCTTCCTCGACCAGCCGCGCCGGATAGGTCAGCTTCACCAGCAGCGCCATGATCGCGATCAGCACCAGACCGCCGAGCCACTCCGCGGCGGTGAACTGCCAGCCCATCAAGAGATACAGCACGATCCCGAGCTCGATCACGAGGTTCGTCGACGAGAAGAGGAACGCGAGGCTCGGGATCAGCGCCGCGCCCTTTTTGAAGAGCGACTTGCTCATCGCCGCCGCGGCGTAGGAACACGACGAGCTCGCCGCGCCGAAGCCGGTCGCGAGCGCGATCTCGCGAATGCCGTCGCGGCCGAGCAGCTGCTGCATCCGCTCCTTCGAGATGACCGCCTGCACGAGTCCGGAGAGCGCGAAGCCGAGGACGAGGCTCCAGCCGACGTGCCACGCCATCCCGGCGGCGAGCAGCAGCGCTTCGCCGAGCTTCGCGATCAGGTCCATCGCGGCTTAGAGTCGCGCCGCGCGCTGCGGAGTTTCAGGCCAGCGTGTTGACGGTCGAGCCCAGCGTGCCGTTCGCGAGGTCTTGGCTCGCGTTCGTGTCGCTCTGCTGCACCAGGTCGGTATAGCTGGGGACGGCCGGCGCGGTGATCGCCGGTGCGGCCGACGCGGCGGCCGCGGCCGCGGCCTGCTGCGCCGCGAGCTGCTGCTGCTGAAGCTGCGCGGCCTGCGCGAGGACGTTGGAGACGTTCGATTGCGCCGCGTCGGCACTCCCGATCGAGACCGCGATCAGCTCGGCGGCGTCGGCCTGCTGCAGGTTGGCGTAGGACTGCTGGTAGGCGTTGAGGGTGCTCGGGGTCGAGGTCGAGGACGTCGACGACGGCGCGCTCGAGGGAGCCGAGCCGCTGTCGAGACCGCTCGGCAGGTTCGAGGGCGAGCTGTAAAAGCCGGGGTCCGGCAGCGACCCGATCGATCCCACGCTCATACTCCGTGTATCGTCCGCGAGGCGGCGCGGCTGCAGTCGGAGACCGGTTGACCGGGCTTAGCGATTTTGCTAACCTCCCGCCATGCGCAACGAAGCGGGTGCCGCCGCACGGCGGATCGCCCGGGACGTCGCCCGGCTGCGGACCGCGCGGGGCGAGACGCAGCGCGAGCTCGCCGAGCGGCTCGGGATGACCGACTCGATGATCTCGCGGCTCGAGAGCGGGACCCATCTGCCGACGCTCGCAACGCTGTGCCGGATCGCCGACGGCCTCGGCCAGCGCCTCGAGATCGTCTTCCACGAGCACGAGCATGCGCACGTCGACGGGACGCGGCACACCCATCCGCACCGCCACGGCGACGGCGACCACGATCACGCCCACGAGGACGAACGGTGATCCTCACCCCAGAGGTGCTGCTGGTCGGGGCGGTGATCGGCGTCGGGATCCTCCATACCGTCGTCCCCGACCACTGGCTGCCGATCACCCTGCTCGCACGGCAGCGCGGTTGGTCGCGGGCGCAAACCGCGCGCGTCGCGGCACAGGCGGGGACGGGGCACGTCGTATCGACGCTCGCGCTGGGGCTGGTCGTCTGGCTCGCCGGCGTCGCGGTCGCGGCGCGCTTCGGTCACGCCGTCTCGCTGATCTCCGCGCTGGCGCTGATCGCGTTCGGCGGCTGGATCGCGATCGGCGCGATTCGCGAGCTGCGCGAAGGGCACGGGCACGTGCATGTGGACGCGAACCCCTCGCAGCGTACCGCGCTGCTGCTGATCCTCGGCTCGTCGCCGATGGTCGAGGGGATCCCCGCGTTCTTTGCCGCGAGCCGGTACGGGATCGGCCTGATCGCGACGATGGCGGCGTGCTTCGCCGCCTCGACGATCGCGACGTACGTCGCGCTCTGCGTCTCCTCCGCCGCCGGGCTGCAACGCCTGGCGCTCGGGAAGTTCGAGCGCTACGGCGAGGTGCTCAGCGGCCTCGTCATCGCGATCGTCGGTGCGGTGTTCTTGTTCGTGCCGGTCTTCTGAGCGCTCAGCCCAGCTTTCCGGTGTAGCCTTCCATCAGGCTCCACGCCTGTTCGCCGAACTCTTTTTTCCAGCGCGCGTAGTAGTCGGCGAGCTTCGCCTTCATCGCATTGCGGTCGGCGCCTGAGATGCTGTTGATCTCCATCCCTTGGCTCTTGAGCTTGCCGATGAGGCTCTCGTTGAGCGCGTCGACGTCTTTGCGCTGCCGGTCGGTGATCGTCGAGGCGACCGCGGCGATCGTGCTCTGCATCGAACCCGGGATCTTCTTCCACCACTCGTTGTTGGTGATCAGCCAGTAACCGCCCCACATGTGGCTGGAGAGGCTCAGGTACTTCTGCACTTCGAAGAAGCGCGCGAACTCGATGTTCGTCAGCGGATTCTCTTGGCCGTCGACGATCTTGGTCTGCAGCGACGTGTACAGCTCGCTGAAGTTCATCGAGACCGGCGCGGCGCCGAGCGACTTGAAGAGGTCCAGCGCGAAGCGGCTGTTCGGCGTGCGGATCTTGAAGCCGGCGAGATCGCCGAGCGTGCGAATCGGCTTCGGGCTGGCCGTGATCTGCCGCAGTCCGTTCTCCCAGATCTTGTCGAAGACGTGGATGTCTTTCGCTTCGATCTCGGCGCGGACGAAGGCGCCGAGCTTCCCGTCGAACGCCTTGTACGCCGTCTGCACGTCGGGGAAGGCGAAACCGACGCTCTGGATCGCCGCCGCCGGAACGACGGCCTCGAGAATCCCGCCGTCGAGCGTCATCACTTGCAGCGCGCCCGCGCGCAGCTGCTGCAGCATCGCGGTGTCGCCGCCGAGCTGATTGTTGGGGAAGACGCTGACGTCGACGCGTCCGTTCGTCTCCTTGCGAACCGTCGCCCAGATGTCGCGCATCGCGACGCTGAGCGGATGGTCGACGGGCTGGTTCGTCCCGGCCTTACCGCTGAACTCGGCGGCAAGCGCGGGCGATCGCACGAAGGCGACCGAAGCGAACGCCGTCGCCGTCGAGGTGAGAAACGCACCGCGCGTGGACATCGTCATCGGCAAAGACTCCCAGTGGCGAAAATCGTTTACGAGGAGTAGCGTGCTTCCGAAGCAATTTCCTCCGCATGTCTGACCGCCACCGTCCGCTCGAGGGGATTCGCGTCGTCGAGGTCGGCAACTTCATGGCCGTGCCGTTCTGCGGGATGCAACTCGCCGATCTCGGCGCCGAGGTGATCAAGGTCGAGAACCCGAGCGGCGGCGACCTGACCCGCGGCACCGGACCGTTCATCGACGGCGAGAGCTCGAACTTTCTGCGGCTCAACCGCAATAAGCGCAGCGTCGCGCTCGACTTGAAGTCGGAGGCGGGAAAGCGCGTCTTCCGGCGGCTGGCGTCACGCGCCGACGTGCTGATCGAGAACCTGCGTCCGGGGACGATGCGGGGCCTCGGCCTCGGCTACGAGACGCTGCGCGCCGACGCGCCGCGGCTGATCTACCTCGCCGCGACCGGCTTCGGCGCCGACGGCCCGTACGCCGAGCTCGCCGGACTCGACATCATCGCGCAAGGGATGTCGGGGCTGATGAGTATCACCGGCGAGCCCGGCCGGCCGCCGGTGAAGATCGGCGTGCCGATCGCGGACCTGACCTGCGCGCTCTACGCGACGATCGCGGTGCTGGCGGCGCTGCGCGCACGCGACCGCGACGGGACGGGGCAGTTCATCGACGTCTCGCTGCTGGAGTCGGCGGTGTCGCTCGGCGTTTGGGAGGCGGGCCGGTATTTCGCGACCGGCGAGGTGCCGAAGCCGAGCGGCTCCGCGCACCAGTCGATTGCGCCGTATCAGGCGTTCCGTGCCGCGGACGGCTGGTTCACGTTCGGGGCGAACTCCGAACGGCATTGGGGGCTCGCGTGCGACGTGCTCGAGCGTACCCAACTGCGCGACGATCCGCGTTTCGCGACCAACGAGCTGCGCGTAGCGAATCGCGAGCTGCTCGTCAACGAGATCGAGTCCGCGACGGCGCGCGAGCCGGTCGCGACGTGGACGCAGCGGTTCGGCGCGGCGGGGATTCCGTGCGGGCCGATCTGGGGCTTCGACCGCGTCTTCGCCGACCCGCACCTGGCGCAGCGCGGCTTCTTCAGCGACGCGCCGCACCCGGCGCTGGGGCCGGTCCGGCAAATCGGCTCGCCGATGCGGTTCAGCGAGACCCCGGTGCGGATCGAGCACGCGGGGCCGCCGCTCGGCGCCGACACCGCCGACGTGCTGCGCGAGATCGAGGCTCCGGCGTGATCCGGCTCGAGCGCCTCGACGGCGTCGCACGCGTCACGATCGATCGCGCCGAGGCGCGCAACGCGATGACGTTCGCGATGTGGGATCGGCTGCGCGACGTCGCCGGCGAGCTCGATGCCGATTCGTCGGTGCGGGTCGTCGTCATCGCCGGCAGCGGCGAGAAAGCGTTCGTCTCCGGGACCGATATCGCGGAGTTCGCGGGCTTTACGGCGGACGACGGCGTCGCGTACGAACGGCGGATGGAGGCGACGATGACGGCGATCGAAGCGATCCGCGTCCCGGTGATCG
>DASYFS010000201.1:0-1983 GCA_036498305.1 Candidatus Elarobacter sp.
GGTTGGAGCGGCTGCGGTTGCGGCGGGGCGGGAAGCAGCGCGAGCGCGGTGCGGAGCGGGTCGTAGTCGGAGACTGCGATGATGTCGGCGTCGTCGGCCGTGCGGCGCGCGGCGCGCAGCGCCTCGATCGCCTCGGGGAGCGCGAACTGTTCGCCGACGTAGCCGGTGACGAAGCGGCCGCCGCGAATTTCGCCGCGCGCTTCCATGCGCCGCAGTGCCAGCAGCACCTCACGCCACCGCGGCGCGAGCGTCTCGCGAACCGCGATGTCGCGGAAGACGACGCCCCAGCGCGCGAGCAGACGGCGCGCGAACGCTTCGGGGTCGAACGCGTCGGTCTCGCCGGCGAGCTTCGTCCAGCGGCCGCTTGACGAGCGCGGCCGGGCGCGCAGGCCCTTCTCTCCGAGGCGACGCTTTGCGTCGATCAACGACCGCAGTGCGTCGAAGCCGTCGGCCGTGACTTGGCCCGCGGCGACGAGCTGCCACAGCGCTTCCTCGACCTCGCTCGGGAGACGTTTCGTCCCGCGAACGATATCGCCGAAGAACGGCGCGCCGCGCTTCTCGATCTCCTCGAGCACCTCGCGCGCGGCGTGCGAGAGCGCGGCGGTGTCTTCGGGGTGTTCGACGACGAGCGAGATGGCGTCTTCGCGGGCGAAGAGTGAGATCGGGGCGAGCTTCGTCGGACGAATGCGGCGCGGTTTCAACGAGGGGGCCTCGACAAGCTCGGCCTGACGGAGGGCGGGGTGCGGTGAGAGGCGGCCCCACATCACATCGCCGCTGTAGCAGAGGCGGTCGAGGTATTCGCGCTTGTAGCCGGCGACGCGAGCGGGAAGGATCGACGCCTCCCACGCGGCGGCCGGGATCTCGTAGCCTTCGAGCTGGCGGATGACGTGCATCGTCCCGTCGATTCCGTGCAGTCGCGACGACGGCGCGACGTGCTGCCAGCGGAAGACGAACCGCACGAAGTCGGCGGTGCTGACCGGCTCGATCTCGCGCCGCAGCGTCCCCAGCGTCAGGCGATGGATGCGTGCGAGGATGCGGCGGTTGCAGAACTCCTCGTCGCCGCCGCGGAACCGACCGCGCAGTACTTGTCCTTCGGTTTCGAGCTTGATCAGCGCGACCTCGACGCTCGCGGGATCGACGGCGAACCGCGCCGCCATCTCGGCGATCGTCAGCGGGCCGCCCGATTCGAGCCATCCGCGGACGATCTCGGCGAGTGCGTCTTCCATCCGCTCGGGTACCGGCTGGGTCGACGCGACCTCCGCCGGTTCCGGTGATACCGTGCTCTCGGGGTAGACGACCCGCGCGAGCGGCAGCCGTTCGGCGCTGACCCAGAACGTCGCACCGTTCGCGTGCAGCGTCGTCGCGCGGCGCTCGGCGACGAGCGTTTCGAAGTAGTCGCGCCACTCGTCGAGCGGCGGCAGCACGATCAGCGTCGCGAGGGCGTCGTGCAGCTCGTCGGCGTCGCGGACGAGCGGCCACGCCTGCTCCGCGACCTCGGCGATCGCGGCCTGGTCGAGAATACCGGCGCCGTCTTCCGGATCGGTGCGGACCGTCCGGCGCAGCGTCACGGCACGCGCACGGCGCTCTTCGAGCGGCGCGTCGTCAAGGTATGCGTACGGGTTCGCGTTGAGGATCTCGTGGCAGAACGGTGACGGCTCCGGCGTGTCGATCGCGAGCGTCCGGATCTTCTTCCCCTCGATCGCCTGGAGGATCTCCGTCAGACCGTCGAGGTCCATCGCCTCGCGGAGGCAGTTGTCGATCGTCTCGCGGACGAGGACGTGGTCGGGGATGCGGATCGGGCCGCTCAGGTTCTCGGCGCAGGCCGCCTGGTCGGGAAAGACGGCGGCGATCAGATCGTCGGCGCGCATGCGCTGGAACTGCGGCGGCACTTTCTTGCCGCCGCGCATGCGCAGGATCGTCAGCGCGCGCGTCGCGTTCCAACGCCAGCGCGCACCGAACATCGGCGCGTCGAGCAGCGCCTGG
>DASYFS010000202.1:0-4698 GCA_036498305.1 Candidatus Elarobacter sp.
CAAGCGTGCCGTGATCGCCTGCTCCTCGAGGATGTGATGGGCTTCGGCTTCGCTCATCGCCTCGATCGCGCCGCGCTCGACCCAGGTGTGCTCGCCGAGGTAGAGCGACCACGTCTCGGGGTCCATCCCCGCGCCGATCGATCCGGCCGCAGCGACGATCCGGCCCCAGTTCGGGTCCTCGCCGTAGAGCGCGGTCTTCACCAGCGACGAGTTGATGACGGCCCGCGCGATCGCGCGCGCCTGTTTCGTATCGCGCGCGCCGGTCACGTGGAAGGTCAGCGTCTTGGTCGCGCCCTCGCCGTCCTTCACCATCTGCACCGCGAGGTCGCGGCACACCGCGGTCAGCGCCGCTTTCATCCCCGGCGACGCGTCGTCGGTACCCGGCTTCGCGCAGACGTAGAGCGCGTCGTTGGTCGACATGTCGCCGTCGACGGAGATCATGTTGAATGTCCCGTCGGCCGCCTCGCGCAGCGCCTCGGTGAGCGAGGTGCGCGAGACCGCGGCGTCCGTCACGACGAACGCGAGCATCGTCGCCATGTTGGGGGCGATCATCCCCGAGCCTTTGGCGATTCCCCCGATCACGCGGCGCTCGCCGTTCTCGGTCCACGCGTATGCCGCCAGCTTCGGCACGTGGTCGGTCGTCATGATCGCCTCGGCCGCGTCGTACGCCGCCTCGTTCCCCTCCGCCAGCGCCTTGGCGGCGCGGTCGAGCCCCTTCGAGACGCGATCCATCGGGAGGGTCACGCCGATGACGCCGGTCGAGGCGACGACGACCTGCGTCGGACGCAGTCCGAGCAGCGTCGCGGCGTGTCGTGCGGTGTTCTGCGCGTCGCGGATTCCGCGTTCGCCGGTGCACGCGTTTGCGCAGCCGGCATTGCAGACGATCGCGCCGATCGTCTCACCGTCGGTCTCCAGCGCCGCGTTGGTCACGAGCAGCGGCGCCGCCTTGATCTCGTTCGTCGTGATCACCTGCGCGCAGACGTGCGGCCCCGGGAGCACGATCAGCGCGAGGTCGGTCTTGCGCTTCTTGATCCCGGCGTGGACTCCGGCCATACGCAGTCCGGGGACGGCGCCGAGGCCGCCCCGGAGTTGGATCAGCCGAACGGCGTCGGCGACGCTGCCGTTGTTCGCGCCGTCAGCGTGCGTGGGAGCGAGCATGAAACCCCTGTTCCTCCGGAAGACCGAGCATGATGTTCATGTTCTGGACCGCTTGGCCGGCGGCGCCTTTGCCGATGTTGTCGAGCGCGGAGAGGATCTGGACGATGCCTTCGCGCTCGGCGACCGCGAGGTGCGCGTCGTTCGTTCCCTCGAGTGCCGGGAGATGCGGCGCGCGCAGATCGCGGAAGACGGTGACGAAGGGGCTCGCCGCGTAGAACCGCTCGTAGAGCGCGACGACCTCCTCGCGCGCGATCGGCGCGCGCGGAATCAGGTAGACGTCGGCGAGGAGCCCGCGCTTGAGCGGGACGACGTGCGGTGAGAAGACGATCGGGGCGTTGATCCCCGCGGCGCGCGCCTCCTGAATGATCTCCGGACCGTGGCGATGTCCGCCCAGACCGTACGCGCGCACGTCGCCGTCGACTTCCGCGAACAGCGAGCCGACCGACGGCGTCCGGCCCGCGCCGGTGATCCCGCTCTTCGCGTCGATCACGACCGACCCGATCCGGTCGGCGAGCGCGCCGAGCGGGGTGAGCGCGAGCAGCGAGGCGGTGACGTAGCAGCCCGGATTCGCGATCAGCCGCGCGCCGGCGATCTGATCGCGGTAGCGTTCGGGGAAGCCGAAGACGGCCTCGCCGGCATGCTCCTCGAGCCGGAACGCGTCGGAGAGGTCGATGACGCGCGCGCCGCGTTCCAGAAACGCCTTCGCCTGCTCGCGCGCCAGCTCGCGGCCGCCGGCGATGAAGACGATGTCGTCGGCGCGCGCGCGCGCGAGCGTCGTCCCGGTCTCGTCGAAGGCGATGTGGATGTGCGGCAGCCATGGGAACACGTCCGCAACGGCGGCGCCCGCGCTCGACCTGCTCTCGAGCACGCCGAGCGCGACGCCCGGATGGCGATCGATCAGGCGGATAAGCTCGGCGGCCGCGTATCCGCTGGCGCCGAGGACGTGGGCGGTGATCACGGTAGCGACTCCGACAACCGGGCGAGTGCGGCGCGCGTTGCGGCGATCGAGGCCGCGACGGCGTCGGGGTGGGTGGAACCGGTGGTGCGCTTGCCCAGCACCGAGGCGAACGGATCGGTCGGCGCGTCGGGGACGCCGAGCGCCGCAGCGTCCTCGGCGTTGAGGTCGCGTCCCTCCTCTTCCGCGAGCACGACGCGCTCGCCGACCGCGCGGTGCGCTTCGCGTGCAGTCCGCCCGGTGAGGATGACGGCGTCGGCGAGATCGGTCGCGACGGTGTACCCCTCGCCGGCGCGCGCGGGCGGCTGATCGTGCCGGAAACGGACGTGCGCGAACGCGCGCCGGAACGCGTCGAGCGCTGCGAGCGCCGTCTCCGTTCCGCTCAGCACGAGCGACTTCGTCTCTTGGAGGTCGCGATGATACGAGAGCGCCATTCCGTTCGTCGAGGCGATCGCGGCCGTGTAGGTGCCGATTGCGCGCGCGCCGTGGCCGCGCACGAGCTCGAAGGGATCGGGATTGCGCTTCTGCGGCATCAGGCTCGAGCCGGTCGACGCTGCATCGTCGAGCCGGATCGTTCCGAACGAAGGCGTCGCCCAGATCACGAGCTCCTCGCTCGCGCGCGACGCGGTGACGACGGCGCGCATCGCGGCGTGCAGCAGGTCGAGCGCAACGTCGCGATCGCCGACGGAGTCGAGCGCGTTGCGCGAGGGTTCGGCGAAACCGAGTTCACGCGCCGCGGCGCGGCGATCGAGCGGGAGCGACGAGCCGGCGAGCGCGGCGCTTCCGAGCGGACAGAAGCGCGTCGCATCGATCGAGACGCGGACGAACCGTTCGGCCGCGCGGACGAAGCCTTGCGCGACGGCGTCGATCCACAGCGCGAGTAGCACCGGCTGCGCCGGCTGCCAGTGCGTCGTCGCGGCGATTAGCGTCTGCCGCTCGAGCGCTTCCGCCGCGCGGTCCTCGGCGAGTGCCGCGATGTCGAGGCAGAACCGCGCGCCGTCGAGCGCGACGTCGCGCGCGTAGAGTAGCAGCGTCGTCGCGACCTGATCGTTGCGGCTGCGCCCCGCGTGCAGCCACTCGCCGGTCTCGCCCGCGAGCGCGCGAACGCGCGCGTCGATCGCCCCGTGCACGTCTTCGAACCCGCCGGTGCGCGCCGCTTGCGCGAAGCTGCCGTCGGTAATCTCGTCGCGCACGCCCTGCAGCGCGCCCTGCAGCGTCGTCGCCTGCGGCTCGTCGATGATTCCCCCTGCCCGCAGCGCCGCGACGTGCGCGCGCGAGCATTCGACGTCGAACGCGGCGAGGACGAGATCCTCCTCGAGCGAGGAGCCGAACGCGAGGAGTTGCGAATCGGGCGCATTGGCAAAGCGGCCGCCCCACTGGAGCATGCTCACCGTCGAAACCTTACGTGGCGACGCGCTCTCGCGCGCCGGCCGCCGCGAACGCTTCGAGCGGCAGCGCCTGCAGCGCGATGAATCCGCCGGCCGCCTGATGATCGAACTCGTCCCGCGTGCCGTAGGTCGCCAGCCGCTCGCGGTACAGCCCGTTGGGCGAGCGCAGCCCGATAACGGTTGCGTTCCCGCGATACAGCCGCAGTCGCACCTCGCCATTGATCCGTGCGGCAAGACTCGCGTACAACGCATCGAGCGCCGTCCGCAGCGGCTGCATCCAGAGCCCGTCGTAGATCAGCTCGGCGTAACGCTGATCGGCGAGCGCCTTGAAGCGCAGCTCGTCGCGCGTCAGCACGAGCCGCTCGAGCGCGCGATGCGCCCCAATGAGGACGATTGCCGCCGGGCATTCGTAGATCTCGCGCGACTTCAGGCCGACGACCCGGTCCTCGATCAGATCGATCCGGCCGATGCCGTGCGCGCCGGCTACGCGGTTGAGCTCGGCGATCATCGCCGCCCCGCGAGCGGCGGCGACACTCGGTTCGCCCGAATCGAACGAGACGACGATCTCCTGGGGAACCGGCGGCGCGGCTTCGGGTGAACGCGTCCAAGCATACGCGTCTTCGGGCGGTGCGTTCGCCGGATCCTCGAGCACGCCGGCCTCGATCGAGCGCCCCCACAGATTCGCGTCGATCGAATAGGGCTTCTCGACCGTGTGCGCGATCGGTATGCCGTGCTCGGCTGCGTAGGCGATCGCGTCCGGGCGCGAGAGCGGCGATTCCCGCAGCGGCGCACGGCAGACCAGCGTTGGATCGAGCGCGCGCACACCGAGCTCGATGCGCACCTGATCGTTACCCTTGCCGGTACAGCCGTGCGCCACCGTCGTCGCGCCGTACTCGTGGGCAGTCTGCACGAGCAGTTCGGCGATCAGCGGGCGAGAAAGCGCCGCAGAGAGCGGATAGACGTCTTGGTAGAGCGCGTTGGCGCGCAGCGCCGCAAACGCGTACTCGAAGATGAAGCGCTCGCGCGCGTCGACGAGCACCGCAGCGGACGCGCCAAGGCTCAAGGCTTTGGCGCGAACCGCTTCCAATGCAGCGCGGGCGCCGCTCCCGGCGACCGCGTCGCTCTCTCCGAGGTCGACCGTCATGGCGACGACCTCGTTCCCTTCGAGGATCAGCTTCTTGAGCAGAACCGACGTGT
>DASYFS010000203.1:0-3398 GCA_036498305.1 Candidatus Elarobacter sp.
GACGAACCCGCCGCCCAGACCGACGAGCGAGCCGAACACGCTCGCGATCGTCCCGAGCGCGAAGATTCCGAGGGCGCCGAGCAGCGTCACGTGCCGCTAAGCGACCCCGTGAAGTCCGCACCGTTGTCGGCGGCGGGACGGCCGAACGGGCTGAAGCCGTGGAGGAACTGGTCGATCGCGGGGTTGTTGATCGTCGCGTTCGGGACGATCGTCGCGTCGAAGGCCCGGTCGAGGACGCGCCGCACGTTCAGCGACTGGCCGCTGAGAACACCGTAGGTCTCGCCCGCCGCGTCGACGGTGACGTCGCCCGGCGCGCAGTCGATGCAGTACACCTGATCGCCGTTCGGCCCGCTGACGAGATAGGCCAGCGTCCCGCGCACGCCGATTTGGCAGGTCGGCGTACGAAAGAGATAGCTCGCGCGCGCGCCTTTAGGGTGATTGATCGTGAAGCGCAGCGCGCCGCGCTTGAGGTCGACGACTTGCGTCGCGCCGTCGCGGAACGCGCCGATCTTTACGTCGGTGCGGTCGCCGATCTGCACCGTCGACGAGTCCGGCAGGGTCAGCGTCGCGGCGGCGTGCATCCCGGTGATCGCGCGCGCGTCGTCGGGCAGCGCGACGCGGCCGACCAAGGGCTGCGTCGTCGGCGCCGCGGCGGGGACGGCGTAGCCGACGTCACCTTTGTCGCGACGAAGAGCGTTCGGTTCTCCGGCCGCCGCCGCGACGAATGGTGTGGCGACCGCAAGCGTCGCGATGGCGACCAGCGCGCGCATCCTAGTGGTCCGCCGCGACCGTCGCTTCGGGAAGGTTGTCGGGATCGAGGATCGTCGAGGGGTTGTGCTGCCCGGGCTCGAGCAGCCCGATGATCTCGAAGTTGCGCAGCGGAAGCTCTTTGCCTTTGACCGAGACCGGCGGCAGCTCGTTGACGATGAAGCGATCCTTGACCTCATTGTAGGTCGACTCGCTGATGATCGTCTGGCCGCCCTTCGCCACGTTGTACAAGCGGGCGGCCGTGTTGACGTTGTCGCCGATGACGGTGTAGTTGAGGCGATCGCTGGAGCCGAGGTTCCCCATGACGACCTCGCCGGTGTTGAGCCCCATCCCGACGGTGAAGATCGGGCGCCCCTGCGCCGCCCACTCCGTCATCATCGACAGAATCTTCTGCTGCTGATCCCACGCCGAGCGCACCGCGTTGTAGGCGTCGTCCGGATGCGGGTTCGGCGCCGAGAACACCGCCATGAGGCAGTCGCCGATGAACTTGTCGACGTAGCCGCCGTACTTGAACACGATCTGGCACATCTCTTCGAAGTACTCGTTGAGCGCGCCGTAGATCTCTTCCGGCGACATCTTCTCCGACATCGCCGTGAACCCGCGGATGTCGGAATAGAAGATCGTGACCCGCACCCGCTTGCCGGAGAGGTCGAGCGCCTTGAGCGGATCGTCGTGCGAGAGCATCTGCTCGACGAGCGCCGGCGAGACGTGCTTCCCGAACATCTCGGTGATGACGCGCTTGTCGGCGCCTTCGGTGATCGTCCGGTAGAGCGCGACGAACAGCGCGGCGAGCAGCGTCGCCGCCGCGACGTGGACGAGGTTCAGCCAGATCAGCGTGTAGGCGTACGTCAGGATCGAGACGGCCGAGTACACCAGCACGATCCCCGCGCTGATCGCGATTCCGACGACCGGCCGGAGCTGCGTCACCAAGAACCCGACGATCAGCGGAAAGAGGACGATCAGCACCAGATCGAGCGCGACCGGCGCGCGGCGGATGAACGTCCGCCGCATGAGCTGATCCATCAGCCGCAGGTTCGCAAACACCCCCGGATAGCGGCCGGTCGGCGTGACGACGAAGTCGCCGAGGGCCTGGGCCGTCGTTCCGATGACGACGACGTTGCCGCCGGCGAACGCCTTGAGCGTCGCATCGTCGAAGTTCAGCGCGTCGACGACCGAGACGGCTTGGAAGAACGGCGCGGTCAGCAGCGACGCTCCGGTCCGCCCGCCGTTCGTGCCGAGGTCGGTCGTCTCGACGATCTCGAACGGGAGCATCAGGAACTCGCCGGTCCCGTCGAGCGGGATGGTCTGCGCGCCGAAGCCGGCGCGCCAGTCGTTGATGCGGCGGAACTGTTTGCCCTCGTACAGCTCGAGCGTGCGCGCCGCCAGCGACTTGTAGTTGCCGTTGATGAGCGGCTGCCCGACGGTCCAGCCGCCCGGATTGTCGACCGTCGTGTAGCCCATCCCGGCCGCCGTTTTCTGCACCGGCAGGATCGGCTGCTCGGCATAGACGTGCCCGCCCGGCGTCGTGATGCTGAACGCGGCGACGGCGCGCTGCGCGCGAAAGCCGTCGGCGAGCGCGCTGTCTTGCTCGGGCGACGACGGGTCGGGGAAGGTGACGTCAAACGTCACGACGGTGGCGCCCGCGGCGTGCAGCTTTTTCAGCAGCGTCCCGTAGACGGAGCGCTTCCAAGGAAAGGCGCCGATCCCGCCCTGCTTCGGATCGAGCAGCGTCTGCTCGGAGATCGCAACGAGCCGCAGGTGGTCGTTCTCGGTCTGCCGGTCGGGGAGGTGCAGCCACTTCCCGAGCGTCCCGTCGTGGAGCTTCAACGTCGCGTCGTTGAGGACGACGAAGTCGGCGAGCCGGTTGATCGTCGCGAACTGCTCTTTGGGGACGACGTACGCGACGACTCCGGCGAGGGCGGCGACGGCGGCGAGCGCGATCGCGATCCCTAAAATCCGAAGCCGCCGAATACGCATCCCTCGGCTCGCTCTCGCTTAGCTCTGCACGCGCCCGATGTAGCGGCGGTCGCGCGTATCGATGCGGATCTTGTCGCCGGGGTTGACGAACAGCGGGACGTTCACCGTCGCGCCGGTCTCCAGTTTCGCCGGCTTCGTCGTACCCTGCGCGGTGTCGCCCTTGAAGCCGGGGTCGGTCTCCGAGACCACCAGCTCGACGTGCGCCGGAAGATCGGCGCCGATCGGCACGCCGTCATGGAACTGCACGTCGATCTGCATCCCGTCTCTGAGAAAGTCGGCCGGATCGCCGATCAGATCGCGCTGCAGGGTGAAGTTCTCGTACGACTCGGCGTCCATGAAATGGTAGCCGTCCGCGTCGTTGTAGAGCATCTGCATCGTCCGGTTGTCGACCGTCGCACGCTCGAGCTTTTCGCCGGCGCGGAACGTCCGCTCGACGGTCGACCCCGTCTTCACGTTCTTGAGGCGCGTACGAACGAAAGCCGAGCCCTTGCCCGGCTTCACGTGCAAAAATTCAATGACGGTCCAGAGCTGACCGTCGATGACGATCGTGACCCCGTTCCGAAAATCGTTGGAAGAAATCAAGGTGTCGGTTGTACTCCGGGTTAGGTGCGTTTCGCTTTCAGCAGGGAAAGCCGGTTTTCCGTCCCGCGCCG
>DASYFS010000204.1:0-2034 GCA_036498305.1 Candidatus Elarobacter sp.
GGCTTCGGGATCGTGCTCCTGCTCGTGGCGATCTTCAGCGCGAAGCATTTCCTCCGCGCCGGCTGGCCGCTCCACCACGCGAATGTCTGGCTCGTCGTCGCCTCCGGGGCGCTGTTCTTCGTCGCCTACGCCTTCAAGGCGTGGGGCTGGCAGCGGCTCTTCGCCAAGCACGAGCGGCCGACCTCGCAGGCGCTCGCCTTCGCCGGCGGCGCGGCGTGCGTCACCGGCATCGCTCTCCCGGGCCGCGCCGACGACGCGATCCGCATCGCCTGCGTCCGCCGCTTCCCCGGCACGCGCGCCCAGTTCGGCGCGATCGGCCTCAGCTGCCTCGTGCTCGGGATGCTCGACAACGCCGCGCTGACGCCGATGGCCTCCGTGGCCGCGATCAACGCGAATTCGATGCTCGTCCGCGCCGGCTTCCTCGTCGTGGCGGTCGCCGGTGTCGCCGCTGCAGCCGTCGTGGCATGCCTTCCCATGCTCGCGAGGCGAGACAGGGTTCAGCGTTTTCGCGCTGGTCGCTGGCTCGCCTCGCATACGCATCACACGAAGGAGACGTGGGCCGCGTGGATCCTCGTCTCCGTCTCGTGGAGCCTTCGCGCGACGGCGGTGTTCCTGCTGCTGAACGCGCTCTCGCTCCACAGCTCGTTCCCGCTCGCGTTCGCCTTCGTCTGTGCGTCGGCCGCGTCGGCCGCACTGCCGATCGCACCCGCGGGCGCGGCGACGCAGGCCGGAGCCGGTGCGGCGATTCTCATCGCGGCCGGCATGCACGGCCGCGAGGCCCTCGCGTTCTCGGTCGCCGCGCAGGCGCTGATCATCGTCACCGGCGCCGCCGTGATGATGCTGATCGCGGCGTGGCAGCTCGCACTCCGCGTGCGGCCGCGCGTGCAGCGGGCGTTCGCGGCTTAGCCGGCTGCGGGCGCGGGCGCGCTCGCGACGAAGTCCTGCCGCCGCACGAGCACGAACGCGAGCACCGCGCCGACGAACGCGACGACCGCGGCGATGAGGAGGATCTCGTGCAGTCCGTTGACGAACGCGGCGCGCGCGATCTCGCCGCCCTTCTGCACCGCGCCCGACGCGACGACCTTCGCCGGGATCCGGGCGCCGTGAAGATGCGCGGCGATCCGGCTCTGGAAGATCGCGCCGAGCCCGGCGATGCCGGTCGCGATCCCGACCTGCCGGAACGTGTTGTTGATCCCGGACGCCATCCCGGCGCGCCGCACGTCGACGACGCTCACCGCGGTCGACGCGAGCGGTGGGTTCACGAGCCCGATCCCGATGCCCGCCACGACGAATCCCGGCAGCAGCACCGTCCAGCCGGAGTGCACGTTGACGCGGCTCATCAGCAGGAGCGCGACGCCGTTCAGCGCGAGCCCGAGCCCGAGCAGCACGCGCACCGGCAGCTGCGCCGACAGTCGCCCCGCAACGGGCGCGACGAAGAACGACACGAGCGACAGCGGCAGGAAGCGCAGCCCGGCCTGGATCGGCGAGTACCCGAGCACGTTCTGGAGGTACAGCGTCAGGTAGAGGAACTGCGCGAACATCGCCGACGAGATCACGAACGCGACGATCTGCGCACCCGCGAACGTCGGCACGCGGAAGAGCCGCACGTCGAACGTCGGCGCCGGCGTCCGCAGCTCGACCGCGACGAACGCAAGGAGTAACACCGCAGCGAACGCGTACAGCACGATCTCGCGACCGCTGCCCCAGTGCCAGTCGTTGCCGCGCAGCAGCGCGAGCACGAGCGCGAACAGTCCTCCGGTCAAGGTCACGAAGCCGGGCACGTCGAAGCGGCCCGCCTCCTCGTTCCGCGACTCGTGCAGCACGCGCATCGCGCCGAGCGAGCAGAGCACGCCGATCGGCAGGTTGACGAAGAAGATCCAGCGCCAGCCGAGCCACGTCGTGAGCGCGCCGCCGACGAGCGGCCCGATCGCGACCGCGGCGCCCAGCACGGCCCCGTAGGCGGCGAACGCGGTGCCGCGCTCGCGCCCGTGGAAGGCGTTCGCGATCAGCGCCAGCGAGGTCGCGAGCATGATC
>DASYFS010000205.1:0-2229 GCA_036498305.1 Candidatus Elarobacter sp.
GCAGCACGTGCGTGAAATCGTCGGCTGCATCCGCATACTGCTTCCGGACGGATCGCAGGTTACCGCGCGCGGACCAGGCCCACAGGTTCGTCGGAGTAAGTTGGAGGCTGCGATCGTAATCCGCGGCGGCGTCGTCCAGTCGGTCGAGCTGTAAGAGCGTGTTACCGCGGAGAATGTACGCGCTTGCGGAGCGCGGATCGAGCGCGAGCGCGGCATCGTAGTCGGCCAGCGCTTCGGTGTAGCGCTTGAGCTGATAGTAGGCTCCCGCGCGGCCGACGAGGGCGCCCACTTGCACCATGCGGACGTTCCCGGCGCCGTCGAGTATGCGCGTGCAGGCCGTGATCGCAGCTTCGGCATCCGGTCCGGGGCATCGGACGCTCTCGATTTGCGCCCGTGCGGTCAGCGGTGCAACGACCACCGCGAGCGATACGGCGATCCGCAGCGCGACCGTTGCGACCAGCCGCTTAGTCGAATGCACGCTGCAATGCCTCGCCGATGTCGCGCGCACTGCCGGGCGCGATCAAGCGGCTGAAGCCCAGCTTCGTGGCCTCGCCCGCCCGGCGCGCCGGCTGCGAAACGCTGCGGACTTCGCCCGAGAGACCGAGCTCGCCGAACGCGACGGTTCCGGCTGCCAGCGGGACGTCGCGGAACGCGGACGCGATCGCGAGCGCTATCCCGAGGTCCGCACCCGTTTCGCTGATCTTCAAGCCGCCCGCGACCGAGCAATACACGTCGTGGCCGCCGAGCATCATCCCGGCGCGGCGTTCGAGGATCGCGATGATCATCGCGAGCCGCGCGGCGTCGACGTTCGCGGCGAGCCGGCGCGGCGTTCCGTACGCCGCTTCGCCGACGAGCGCTTGGATCTCGACCAGCATCGGCCGCTGCCCGACCAGGGTCGCGATAACGCACGAGCCGCTTGGGCGAGCGCCGCGGCCTTCGACGAAGAGCGCCGACGGATCGGCGACCTCGTGCAACCCGCGGTCGTCCATCGCGAAGACGCAGATCTCGTCGATCCCGCCGAAGCGGTTCTTGTAGGCCCGCACGATGCGGTACTCGCCCGACTGATCGCCTTCGAAGTACAGGACCGTATCGACGAGATGTTCGAGCAGTCGCGGCCCCGCGATCGCGCCATCCTTGGTGACGTGGCCGACGACGAACGTCGCGCAGCCGGTGCGTTTTGCGAACTCCATCAGCACCTGCGTACAGTCGCGTACCTGTGAGACGCTGCCGGCGAATGAGTCGACGTCGGGGAGCCACATCGTCTGGATCGAGTCGATGACGAGCACTTCGGGGACGTCGCGTTCCAGCGCGTCAAGGATCGCACGCAGGTTCGTCTCGGGAAACACGAGCAGCGACTCGTCGGCTCCCACGCGCTGCGCGCGCAGCTTCGTCTGTGCCGCCGACTCCTCACCGCAGACGTAGACCGCGCGCGAGCCGTCGCGTGCCAGCGTCGTCGCGAGCTGCAACAGCAGCGTCGACTTCCCGGCTCCCGGCGGTCCGCCGAGCAGCACGAGGCTGCCGGGGACGATCCCGCCGCCGAGCAGGGCGTCGAACTCTTTCATCCCGGTGCGGCGGCGCGCGGTCCGCGTCTCCTCGATCGCGGCGAGCGGGAGCGGTGCCGCCGCCCGCAGCGGCGTCGCCGCAGCCCGCGCCGCGGCCGCCTTCACCGGCTTGACGACCGGCGCGTCCTCGAACGTGTTCCACGCCTCGCAGCCCGGGCAGCGCCCGATCCAGCGCGCCGACTCGAACCCGCACGCGGTGCAGAAGTAGACCGACCTCGGCTTCGCCACGCCCTCAGTCTTGCGCGCGTCGATGCCACCTGCCTGGCACTTTAGGGGTTGGTGGATCGATGGGGTTCCTACCGGATCACGTGTGGGAAGTGTTCTGCACGATCGACGGCGGTGAGACGTTCGCGACCTTTCATCGTAGCAGCGAAGAGGCAGAGATGGCGCGCGAGATTCTCTTGGGCCTCCGTTCGTGGGATGACGCGCCGGCGTCGTTCGGCCTCGTTTTACCGAAAGGTGCCCGCGTCGTCGCCGCGGTCGTGCGCTTCCGCGGTTCGAAAAACTGAATTAGCTGCGGTCGGCGACGACCGTGAACATCGGGAGACCCCGCCCACGGTAGTGCTGCACGTGACGCGTGACCCGTCGCGCCCGGTAGCCGGCGATCGCGAGGAGATTCACCATCGAGGCGGGGCTGAACGACCACCACGTGTCGAGCGGCTCGCGG
>DASYFS010000206.1:0-1687 GCA_036498305.1 Candidatus Elarobacter sp.
GTCGCAGCTCGGCGGGACGCCGGGTCCGATCGTCGCGTATCTTCCCGAAGAAGGGACCGACGAGGCTCGCGTCCTCGCGCAGCGCTTCGCGCTCGGAACGAGCATCAGCTCCGACGTTCACCGGCTGGCCTCCGGCACCGAGATCGCGCACGCGGTCAGCGGCGCCGGCGCCCCCGGAGCGGTCGCGATGGTGGGCTTCAGCGCGTCGGTCGCGGCGAAGGTCGTGCGGCTCGAAGACGAGCCGGCGCCCAGCGTCGTCTCGATCGCCGACCAGCGCTATCCGCTCTCCGTCGCGATCACCGTGCAGAACGGCGGCGGGGGCCGCCCGCTCGCCGACGCGCTGGTGAAATTCGCCCGTTCGAACGCCGCCCAGGCGATCGTCTCGCAGGACGGCTTCATCTCCAAGCGAGGTTTCTAATCATGCGTCGAGCCGCCGTAGTTCTCGCCGCCGTCGCGTTCGCGCTATCGCTCGCGCCGGCACACGCCGCCGCACCGAAGAAGATCGTCTTCGGCGCCGCCGTTGCGCTGAGCGGACCGCTGCGCAACGAAGGCCAGCTCACCAAAGAGGGTTACGACTTCTGGGCGCGTTACGTCAACGCGCACGGCGGCCTGCGCGTCGGCGGGCAGCGCTACGCCGTCGAAATCAAATACGCCGACGATCAGTCGAACGCGCAGACGACGGCGAAGCTCGTCGAGGGACTGATCGCCGACGACAAGGTCGACTTCTTGCTCGGTCCGTACGCATCGGGCCCGACGTTCGCCGCCGCCTCGGTCGCGGAGCGGCGCGGCGTCCCGATGGTCGACAGCAGCGGCGCCGCCGAGCGGATCTTCAACCAAGGCTATCGGTACACGTTCGGCGTGCTCTCGCCGGCCCGCAAGTATCTGGTCGGGATCATCGAGTACGCGGTGAAGCGCAAGCCGGCGCCGCACACGATCGCGATCGCGTCGGCCGGCGACGCGTTCTCGCTGGAGGTCCAGCAGGGCGCGGTGCAGTCGGCGAACGATCACGGCCTGCGCGTCGTCTACTCCGACAAGTACGGCGACGACCCAGCCTCGATCGCCGCCGCCGCCGCGGCGGTGAAGGCCACGCATCCGGACGTCGTGCTGGCCGCGGGACATCTCCAGGACGCGATGCAGTTCCACCGTGCGCTCAAGGAACAGCACGTCGGCGCGAAAATCTACGGCTACTCAGTCGGCCCGGACACGCCGGAGTTCCGCACGACGCTCGGCGGCGACGCGCAAGCGGTCGTCGGCAGCGCGCAGTGGTCGAGCGCGGTCTCGTACGCCGGTGCCGACGGCTTCTATCCGACCGCGCGCAGCTACGCCGCCGCGTTCATCCGCGACGTCGGCCACGTCCCCGATTACCATAACGCCGAGGCGACCGCCGCCGGGCTCGCCTTCCAGTACGCGATCGAGCGCGCCGGAAGCATCGACCGCGCCCCGGTCCGCGACGCCCTCGCTCACCTCGACGTGGTGACGTTCTTCGGCCTCTTGAAGTTCGACGACCGCGGGCTCAACGTGTTCAAGCCGATGGTCGTGAACCAGATCCAGGGCGAGCGGCTGCTGACGATCTACCCGTACCGTCTCGCCGACGCGAAGGCGATCTACCCCGCGCCGATCTGGACGTACTGAGCGGCTAGACCTGCTCGACGGCGCGGATCTCGGGGACGTCCTCGCGGACGACCGC
>DASYFS010000207.1:0-24473 GCA_036498305.1 Candidatus Elarobacter sp.
CATGATCTTGAGCGGCCGGATCGGGTCGTGTATCGGTCGCCGGAGCCGCTGCTGGATCCGGAGACGGTCGAGGAGCGCTTCGGGATCGTCGACGACGTCGTGTTTCCGACGGGGATCGACGTGCTCGGCGAGGGGCGGTATGACGTGTACTACGGCGCGGCGGACGCGAAGATCGCACGGCTAGCCGTCACCGCGACGTTTTGAGAGAGCGCGCGCTCGTCACCCCGAGCTTGTCGAGGGGCCCTCGTCGTCGGGCCGCGCGCAGTCGCGGTCCGACCCCCGCATCTCGGCGATCAGGATTAGGGCGTCGCGCTCGACTTCGCTCGCGCGACGACGAGGGTCCCTCGACAAGCTCGGGATGACGGGGGTTAGACGGCGTGATACCGATCGGGCCGAAAGCGCCGCGTCAGCCGCCTGAACGCGAACGTGAAGCCGGGCCATAGCGTGGTGTTCTTCCCGCGCTCGTCCTGATACCACGAGCTGCAGCCGCTCGCCCACACCGTTCCGCGCATCTTCCGCTGCAGCTCGTCGTTGAACGTTCGCTGCACGTCGGGACGGACGTCGAGCGCGCGCACTTTCGTGCGCCGCATGCGGCGCAGGGCATCGACGACGTACGCGTACTGCGCCTCCATCATCACCACCATCGAGTTGTGCCCGAGCCCGGTGTTCGGCCCGACGATCATGAAGAGGTTCGGAAACCCCGCGACGCTCGTCCCGAGATACGCCGCCATCCCGTCGCGCCACGCGTCGGCGAGCGCCATTCCATCGCGGCCCGTGATGCGCACCCCGGAGAGCTGTTTGGTCGCCTCGAATCCGGTGGCGTAGACGATGACGTCGGCGGGGTGGAGCGTCCCGTCGGCGGTGCGCACGCCGTCCGGCTCGATCGCCGTCGCCTCCGTCGTCAGCGTGACGTTCGGCCGCTGCACGGCGTCGTAGTAGTCGTCCGAGAGCAGCACGCGCTTGCAGCCCATCCGATAGTGCGGCGTGAGCGCCCGCCGCAGCGCCGGGTCGGCGACTTTCCGGCTGAGATACCGCAGCGCGAGCGCTTCGCGCCGTTGCAGCAGATCGGGCTTCACGGTGAACCCGTACGCGCGCACCTCGAGCGACCAGTAGAGCAGCGCCCGCGTCAGCCGTGCGTAGCCCGGAATGAACCGGCGCAGCGCGCGTTCGCGCGCGCCGATCGGACGGTCGAAGCGGGGGAAGATCCACGGCGGCGTGCGTTGGAAGATCGTCAGCCGAGCGACCTCGGCCGCGATCTCGGGGACGATCTGCACCGCGCTCGCACCGGTCCCGATAACCGCGACCTGCTTCCCGCGCAGGTCGACCGACGCGTCCCACTCCGACGAGTGGAACGCCGTGCCCGCGAACGTGTCGCGGCCCGGGATCGGCGGACGCTTCGGGCGGTTCAGCGCGCCCGTGGCGAGGATCAGCACGCGGCACCGCAGCGTCGCACCGTCGGCGGTGCGCACGTGCCAGGTCGCCGTCGTGTCGTCCCACACCGCGTCGTCGAGCGCGCGGCCGAAGCGCAGGTGCGGCTCGAGCCCGTAGCGCCGCGCGCAGTCGGCCAAATAGTCCCACAGCTCCTCGCGGCGCGGGTAGAGGCGCGTCCAGTGCGGGTTCGGCTCGAACGAGTACGAGTAGAGCGTCGTCGGGATGTCGCAGGCGCAGCCCGGGTAGACGTTGTCGCGCCACGTCCCGCCGACCGCGTTGCCGCGTTCGAGGACGACGAAGTCGTCGAAGCGCGCGCGCTTGAGGGTGATCGCGATCCCCAAGCCGCCGAAGCCCGCACCGACGATGCAGACCTCGGTATCGACCGCGGCGTTCACCGCACCCGGCTCGCCAGCAGACGCGCGCCGCGCGATCCGAGGATGCGCGTAAGCAGGTCGATGCGATACGCGTCACGGCCGATGAGCACCCGGTCGCGACGTTTGCGCACGCCCTCCAGAATCGCGGCGGCGGCGCGTTCCGGCGGGATCGTCAGCAGCCGGCGTTCGAACTCTTCGCGACGCTTCTCTGCGACCGCGCGGTTTGCGACGGCGGCGGCGATCGGGGAGTTCCGCGCGATCGACGTCTTGATTCCGGCGGGGAAGACGGTGACGACGTGGATCCGCGTTCCCTGCAGCTCGCCGCGCAGCGACTCGCTGAAGCCGCGCACCGCGAACTTGCTCGCCGCGTACGGTGCCTGACCCGGCGGTCCCCACAACCCGAAGACGCTCGCGACGTTGACGATCGTGCCGTCGCCGCGCGCGAGCAGCGCCGGCAGAAACGCCTTCACGCCGTGCACGACGCCCCAGAAGTTGACGTCGACGACGTGCCGCATTTCCGCGACGGTCAGCTCTGCGATCGTCCCTCCGATCCCGATGCCGGCGTTGTTGATCAGCAGATCGACGCCGCCGTGCGCGCGCCGCACCTCGCCGGCGAACCGTTCGACGGCGGGCAGGTCGGCGACGTCGAGCACGTGCGCCTCGGCGATCCGGCGGTCGGGGAGCAGCGCGATCGTCTCTTCGAGCCCCGCTGCGTCGCGGTCGGCGAGCGCGAGCGTGTAGCCGTCGCGGGCGAGCGCGACGGCGAGCGCGCGCCCGATCCCCGATGCGGCGCCGGTGACGACGGCTATCGGCATCGGGCGACCGTTCCAGCGCGGGGCGGCCTGACCTTCGGGGCGAACGCCGGCGCATGGATCGTCGAGCGTATGGCATCGCGTTCGCTGCCGCGCTCGCGTCGGCGTGCGCGCCGTCGGCAACCGCCGCCGATCCGCCGGTGCTGCGCATCGCGATGACGGCGGAGCCCAGCTCGCTCTCGCCGCTCTTCGCCCTCGACGACTACACCAACACCGTCGACCGGCTCGTCTTCGACGTGCTGATCACCGTCGCGCCCGACGGCCGCACGCTGATCCCGCGGCTCGCCTCGACCGTGCCGTCCGTGCGCAACGGCGGGATCAGCCGCGACGGCCGCACGATCACCTACCGTCTGCGCCGCACGGTGCGCTGGCACGACGGCGCGCCGTTCACCAGCAGCGACGTCGCCTTCTCGTACGCAGCGATCATGAACCCGGCGAACAACGTCCCGAACCGGCACGGCTACGACGAGATCGCATCGGTCGCGACGCCCGATCCCTACACCGTCGTCTTTCGCATGAAGCGGCCGTACGCGCCGGCGCTGACGACGCTCTTCAGCGATGCCGAGCCGAGCCCGATCCTTCCGGCGCACTTGCTCGCGACGTACCCGAACCTCAATCAAATCGACTTCAACCAGCATCCGGTCGGGACCGGGCCGTACAAGGTCGTGCACTGGAACCGCGGCGATGCGGTCGAGCTGGAAGCGAACGACGCCTACTACCTCGGCGCGCCGAAGATCCGCCGCATCAGCGTGCGCGTCGTCCCCGACGAGAACACGCTGGTCAACCAACTGCGCGCGCACGAGGTCGACGTCTTCGCCGAGGCGTCCGTCAACGGCTACGGGCAGGTGCGCGCGCTGCCGGGGATCGCGATCGCGCTGACACCGATGCACGGCGCCGGGAACGTGCTGATCAATACGCGCCGTCCGCCGCTGAACGACGTGCGGGTGCGGCGCGCGATCGCGGCGGCGATCGACAAGGACGCAATCGCGCGCAACTTCACCTACGGCGCGGGGACGCCGGCGACGGAAGACCTCCCGAGCTTCATGTGGGCGTACGACCGCAACGTTCGCGCGGAGGGCTACGATCCGGCACGCGCCCGCGCGCTGTTGCGCGAAGCGGGGTGGCGCGGCCCGACGCTCACGTTCGCGTACGCGCAGAACAACGCCGGTTCGCGGCTGATCGCGGTGCAGATCCAAGCGTATCTGCGCGCCGCCGGGATCGACGTGCAGCTCAAGGGCTACACGACGCAGATGATGTTCGGCGCCTACGCCGCGGGCGGCGTCTATCAGTCCGGCAACTTCGACCTGGCCTGGTACACGATGACGCTGGGGATCGACCCGGACGCCAGCGGCCGCTTCACCTGCGGCGCGATCCCCCCGAACGGCCAGAACTACTCGCGCTACTGCGATCACGCGATGGACGCGGCGCAGGCGGCGGGGCTCGGGACGTTCGATGCGGCGGCGCGCAAGCGCGCGTACGCGCGCAGTCAGGAGCTGCTGGCGCGCGACGTCCCGGTCGTCTTCGTCTATTGGCCGAAAGACACGCAGGCCTACGATGCGCGGCTGCACGGCTTCCGGCCGAATCCCGTCGTCTCGACGTGGAACGCGCACGAGTGGTCGTGGTGAGCGCTGCCGGCGTGGGTAGGCTGCGTCCATGAGACCTTGGGCGGCGCTCGCAGGGCTCGTCCCTCTCGTTGCCGCGGCCGCAGCGCTGGCGCAGACCGATCCCGGAGCGTGGTCGAACGGACCGCGCCTGCCGGTCGCGCGCAGCGAGGTCTCGGTCGCGGCGATCGGGTCGACGATCTACGTCGCCGGCGGCTACGCGGCGGCCGGACCGCATCCGACGGCGCTCGACACGACCGGGAAGGTCGACGTCGACGAGCCGCTGGTCGAGGCGTTCGACACCGTGGCCGGAACGTGGCGCGAGGTCGCACCGCTGCCGCGCGGCCTCAACCACGTCGGCCTCGCCGCGCTCAACGGCAAGCTCTACGCGTTCGGCGGCTTTCAGAAGCAGAACCGCGATCCGGTCGCGGACGCCAACGTCTACGATCCGGCGACGAATCGCTGGACCGCACTCCCGCCGCTGGGACGCCCGCGCGGGTCGATCGGCGTCGTCGCGTTCGACGGCAAGCTGCACCTCGTCGGCGGCCGCGACGAGCACAGCCTGATCATCCACGAGGTGTTCGATCCGGCGAATGCGCGGTACAGCGCCGCGGCGCCGCTCCCCGTCGGGCGCGATCATCTCGGCCTCGTTGCCGTCGCCGGCGCGATCTACGCGATCGCCGGCCGCATCGACGACTTCAACCACAACACGTCGTACGTCGACCGCTACGATCCGGTCGCGGACGTCTGGAGCGCGATGGCCCCGATGCCGTCGGAACGCAGCGGGATGGCGGTCGCCGTCTACCACGGGCGGATCCTCGCGATCGGCGGCGAGCGCGGCGGCGGAACGTTCACCAACAACGAGGCGTACGATCCGCAGACGAACACGTGGTCCACGCTGACCCCGCTCCCCGAAGGCCGGCACGGCACCGGCGCCGTCGTGATCGGCGAGCGGCTGTATATTCCGGCCGGCGGTCCGGTCAACGGCGGCAGCCGTCAGTCCGACACGCTGCTGATCTTCACGCAGCGCTGAGCGGCTGCCAGGAGATCGCCGCGCAGGCGGACGAGAGTCGCGGGCGATGAGCGCTGCGATGCCCGCGATCTTCTTCGGCCATGGCAATCCCATGAACGCGCTGGCCGACAACGCGTACACGCGCGCATGGCGTGCGATCGGCGACGAGCTGCGCCCGAAAGGCGTTCTCTGCGTCTCGGCCCACTGGTACGTTCCGGGCCTCGCGGTCACCGCAGCCCCGCAGCCGGCGACGATTCACGACTTCGGCGGCTTTCCGCGCGCGCTCTACGAGGTGCAGTATCCTGCCCCCGGCGACGCGATGCTCGTCTCGCGCGTCGAGGAGCTGCTTGCGCCGGCGCGCGTCGTCCGCGACCGGAGTTGGGGGCTCGATCACGGCACGTGGTCGGTGCTCGTGCACGTGTTCCCCGACGCCGGCGTCCCGGTCGTGCAGCTCAGCATCGACGAGACGCAGCCGGCGGCGTTTCACTACGAGCTCGGCCGGCGACTCGGGCCGTTGCGCGACGAAGGGTACCTCATCATTGGGAGCGGCAACCTGGTGCACAACCTCCACGCGTTCGCGTGGGGACGCCACGACGTCGAGCCGTTCGACTGGGCGGTGCGGTTCGAGCGCACCGCGCGGGAGCTGATCGAGACGGGCGAGCACGGTCCGCTGATCGATTACGAAGCGCTCGGTCCGGACGCGATGCTCTCCGTGCCGACGCCGGATCACTACCTGCCGCTGCTCTACGTCCTCGGCGCGCGGCGCGCCGGCGAGCAGGTCGCGTTTCCGATCGAAGGCAGCGACGGCGGCTCGATTTCGATGCTCTCGGTGCGGGTCGGATGAGCGCAGGACCGCTCGCGGGCGTTCGCGTCCTCGACATCTCGACGATGATCGCGGCGCCGTCCACCGCGGCGATGCTCGCCGATTTCGGCGCCTCGGTCGTGAAGATCGAACGCCCCGGCGACGGCGATCACGTCCGGCGCTACGGCGCGAAGAAGAACGGGATCGGGCTCTATTGGAAGGCGCTGGGGCGCAACAAGGAGAGCGTCGCGCTCGACCTGCGCGATCCCCGAACGCAAGGGCTGCTGCTGCGCTGGCTGCCGCAGTTCGACGTGCTGATCGAGAACTTTCGGCCGGGGACGCTCGAGAAGTGGAACCTCGCGCCGTCGGCGCTGCTCGCCGCCGCGCCGCACCTGGTGATCCTGCGCGTCACCGCCTTCGGCCAGCACGGGCCGTACCGCGATCGTGCCGGCTTCGGAACGCTCGCCGAGGCGATGACCGGGATCGCGTCGGTCTCGGGCTACGACGATCGCCCGCCGCTGCTGCCGGCGTTTCCGCTCGCCGACGTCATGGCCGGTCAAGCCGCCGCCGCCGCGGTCTGCGCGGCCTATGCGCGGCGCCTGAAAACCGGCGACGGCGACGTGATCGATTTCGCGATCTACGAGGCGGTGATGAAGCTCGTCGAATCGCAGATCACCGAGTACGCCGCCAACGGGACGCTCCATCGGCGGATGGGAAACCGCATGGAAGACACCGCGCCCCGCGGCGCCTATCGCTGCGGCGACGGTGCGTATGTCGCGCTCTCCGGCAGCACGCAGGAGGTCGCCGAGCGCGTGCTGCGGACGATCGGCGGCGACGCGCTGGTCGCCGATCCGCGCTTTCGGACCAACGCCGACCGCGTCGCGAACGGCGAGACGCTCGACCTGCTGATCGACGCCTTCTGCGCGCAGCATACCCGCGACGAGGCGATCGTGACGTTCACCGCGGCCGGCTGTGCCGTCGGGCCGCTTGAGTCGATCGACTCCGTCGCCGCCAACCCGCAGATCGCCGCGCGCGGCTCGCTCGCGCGGCTCGCCGATCCCGATCTCGGCGAGGTGGTGATCAACGCGCCCTTCCCGCGCTTCGAGCGCGCCGGCTCGCCGGACTTGCGGCCCGGAGCGACGCGGGTCGGCGCCGACACCGAGTCGGTGCTCGCCCGCGACCTCGGGCTCGGCGGCGACGAGCTGCGGAGGCTTTCACCGAATGGTGCGGTCGCGGAGCCGCATTACCGGGACAGCGGTGCGTCGACCCCGTAGCTACGGGGTCACGTCCGTCCCACCCCTGCGCCTGAAGGAGCACCCTATGTCCGTGACCCGTGCCGGTTTCGTTCTCGGCAGCGCGGCGACGTTCGCCACCGTCGGCATCATCACGCCCGCCCGGGCCGCCGAGTTCGACCTCAAGTACGGGCTCGATCTCCCCGTCGACCACCCCGTCAACGTCCGCTCCGTCGAAGCGTTTGCGCGGATCAAGGCCGCGACCAAGGGCCGCGTCCAGATCAAGTCGTTTCCGAGCAGCGTCCTCGGCAGCGATCCCGCCATGATCGCGCAGCTCCGCAGCGGCGCGACGGAGATGCTCGCAATGCCCGGCGCATTCCTCAACGCGATCGCGCCGCTGGCCTCGATCGAGAACCTCGCCTACGCGTTCCCCGATCGCGAGACCGTCTTCCGCGCGATGGACGGCGACCTCGGGAAGGTGATCCGCGACGACATCCAAGGCAAAGGAGGGATGGTCGTCCTCGACAAGATTTGGGAGAACGGCTTCCGCGACATCACCACGTCGACGAAGCCGATCCACACCGTCGCCGACCTCGCCGGGCTGAAGATCCGCGTCTCGCCCGGGAAGATCCGCATCGATACGTTCCAGTCGCTCGGCGCCTCGCCGACGCCGATCGCGCTCAGCGAGCTGTACACCTCGCTGCAGACGCACGTCATCGACGCGCAGGAGAACCCGCTGGTCCTGATCCTCCAGCAGAAGTTCTTCGAGGTCCAGAAGTACGTGTCGATGTCGGAGCACATCTGGTCGGGCTACTGGACGCTCGTGAATCAGGACGTCTGGAACAAGCTCGGGAAAGAGAACCAGGGGATCATCTCCCGCGAGATGGCGGCGGCGACGCTCAAGGCGCGCAACGACAACGTCATTCTCAACAAGTCGGTGCGTGACAAGCTGCAGCGCCTGGGGATGAAGTTCAACGACGTCGACAAGGCGAGCTTCAAGAAGAAGCTGCAGGACGCGAAGTACTACGAGCGCTGGAAGGCCGAGTTCGGACCCACGGCCTGGAACGCGCTCGAAAAATACGCGAACAAGCTCGCCTAGGAGACGACGAGCCTGATGGAATCTGCCGCGATCGCCGACGAGGCGCTTCACCTCCCGCAGATGACCTACCGCCGGGGCTGGACGGCGGCGATCGATCGGATGATCGGCGCCGTCGTCGAGCCGATCGCGGCGCTCTTGGTCGTCGTCGAGATCGGGATCCTCGCCGCCGGCGTCTTCACGCGCTACGTGATGAGGCAGCCGTTGGTGTGGACCGACGAGCTCGGCACGATTCTGTTCCTGTGGCTGACGATGTTCGGCGCGGTGGTCGCCTACCGCCGTAACGAACACATCCGGCTCTCCGTCCTGCTCCGGCGCGCCTCGCCGCGCGTGCGGCAGATCCTCGAGACGGTCGGATCGGTGATCACCGCGATCTTCGTGATCGAGCTGATGCCGGCGACGTTCCGCTTCTTCGTGCAGGAGCAGATCGACCTCACGCCGGCGCTCAGCATTCCCACCTCGTACGTGATTCTCGCGATCATCATCGGGCTGGTCTTGATCCTCATCCTGTCGCTGCTGCGGCTGGCCGAGGCCGATCCGAAGACCGTGCTGACCGTCGTGCTGTGCGCGTTCGTCATCAGCGCGGCGGCCTATTTCGGGCGCGGCGCGTTCGCGGGGCTCGGCAACTTCAACCTGGTGCTGTTCTTCTTCGTGCTGGTCGGCGCGTGCGTCGCGATCGGCGTCCCGATCGCGTTCGCATTCGGCCTCGGGACGCTGAGCTATGTCCTGATCGTGACGACCGTGCGGCCGGACATCGTCGTCCAGCGTATGCAGGAAGGCGTCTCGAACCTCGTCCTGCTCGCCGTGCCGCTGTTCATCTTCCTCGGCTTCATCATGGAGTCGACCGGGATCGCACGGCGGCTCGTCGAGGCGCTGGCGAGCCTCGTCGGCCACTTCCGCGGCGGGCTGTCGATCGTGCTCGTGGGCGCGATGTATCTCGTCTCCGGGATCTCCGGCTCGAAGATCGCCGACATGGCGGCGGTAGCACCCGTACTGTTCCCCGACATGGTCAAGCGCGGGGAGAAGCGGCCCTCGATGATCGCGTTGCTGGCGACGTCGGGCGCGATGGCGGAAACGATCCCGCCGAGCCTCGTGCTGATCATCATCGGCTCGGTGACGGGCGTCTCGATCCAGGCGATGTTCACGGCCGGCCTGCTGCCGGCGTTCGTCATCTCGATCCTGCTCGTCGCCGTCGCGCTCTATCAGGCCAAGGTCGCGAACGCGACGCTGACGGCCTTCGCCGGCTGGGGCGTCGTCGCCAAGTCGATGCTCTTCGCCGTCCCCGGCCTGGCGCTGCCGCTGCTGATCCGCTATTTCGTCGTCGAAGGGATCGCGACCGCGACCGAGGTCAGCGTCGTCGGGATCATCTACACGCTGCTGGTCGGCGTCCTCGTCTACCGCGAGTTCAAGTGGAGCACGTTCTACCCGACGCTGGTCAACACGGTCTCGCTCGCCGGCGCGATCCTGCTGATCATCGCGACCGCGACCGCGATGGGCTGGGCGCTCACCCAGTCCGGCTTCGCGCAGCAGCTCGCCGACATTCTCGGCCACGCGCCGGGCGGCAACGTCGGGATCATGCTGGTCTCGATCCTGATGTTCATCGTGCTGGGCTCGGTGCTCGAAGGGATCCCGGCGATGGTGCTGTTCGGACCGCTGCTCTTCCCGGTCGCGAAAGCGGCGGGGATCAACGAGGTCCACTACGCGATCGTCGCCGTCCTCGCGATGGGCGTCGGCCTGTTCGCGCCGCCGCTGGGGATCGGCTTCTACTCCGCCTCCGCAATCGGCAAAGCCGAACCCGAGAGCGTCGTCAAACCGCTCATCCCCTACATGGTCGCGCTGCTCGTCGGGCTCTTGCTCGTCGCGTTCGTCCCCTGGATCTCGCTCGGCTTCTTAGGACCCACAAAGTAATCGTGAAAACCTATCGTATCGCGTCCATTCCCGGCGACGGGATCGGCAAGGAGACCCTACCGGAGGGCGTGCGCGTTCTCGAGGCCGTCGCGAAGCGTCATGCGATATCGTTCCGCTGGGACGAGTTCGACTGGAGCTGCGAACGCTACGCGGCGACCGGCGCGATGATGCCGGAGGACGGGCTCGACCAGATCCGTCATCACGACGCGATCTTCTTCGGCGCCGTAGGCTTCCCGAACGTCCCGGACCACGTCTCGCTGTGGGGCTTGCTGATCCCGTTCCGGCGCGGCTTCCAGCAGTACGTGAACCTCCGCCCGGTGCGTCTCATGCCCGGGATCGCCTCGCCGCTCGCGAACCGCAATGAAGGGGAGATCGACTTCTGGATCGTCCGCGAGAACACCGAGGGTGAGTACTCGTCGATCGGCGGGCGCATCTTCGAGGGAACGCCGAACGAGACGGTGATGCAGGAGTCGGTGTTCACGCGCCGCGGCGTCGACCGCATCCTGCGCTACGCCTACGAGCTCGCACGCAGCCGGCCGAAGCGCCACCTGACGAGCGCGACGAAGTCCAACGGGATCGCGATCACGATGCCGTACTGGGACGAGCGCGTCGCCGCCATGGCGCGCGAGTACCCGGACGTGAAGACCGACCAGTACCACATCGACATCCTGACCGCGCACTTCGTGCAGCACCCGGATTGGTTCGACGTCGTCGTCGCCTCGAATCTGTTCGGCGACATCCTTTCCGATCTCGGCCCGGCGTGCACGGGCACGATCGGGATCGCGCCGTCGGGGAACATCAATCCCGAGCGCGAGTTCCCCTCGCTCTTCGAGCCGGTGCACGGCTCGGCGCCGGACATCGCGGGGAAGTTCGTTGCCAACCCGATCGGGCAGATCTGGTCGGGCGCGATGATGCTCGACCATCTCGGCCATCCCGACGCCGCCGCCGAGGTCGTCGCCGCGATCGAGCACGTGCTGCGCGCGGGCCCGCGGACGCGCGAGATCGGCGGGACCGCCGGAACGCGCGAGGTAGGCGAGGCGATCGCGAACGCCGTCGCCGCCGGCGTCCCGGCGTAGCGCCGCGCGATGGCATCCCGCCCGCAGGTCGCGGTGCTGACGCGCGTCCCGCCGAGCGTTCTGGAAGCCCTCGCGCCGCACGTCGATCTCGTTGAAGGACTGGGCGACGCCGAGGCGGTGCTGGTGAGCTCCGGGGTGCCGATCGACGCGGCGCTCCTCGCGCAGGCGCCGAAGCTCAAGCTCATCGCGTCATCGTCGGTCGGCTACGACAACGTCGATCAGCAGGCGCTGCGCGCCCGCGGGATCGCGCTGACCAACGCGCGCGGCTCGCTCGACGAAGCGGTCGCCGATCTGACCTACGCGCTGATCATCATCGCGATGCGCCGCCTCGGCGGCGCGATGGCGTGGGCGCGCGACGGCCGCTGGATGCGCGGCGACGCGCCGTTCGGCAACGACCTCGAAGGCGCGACGCTGGGGATCGTGGGCTTCGGCAGCATCGGCCCGAAGATCGCGCGCCGCGCCTTCGCCAGCGGAATGCGGGTGATCTACAGTAATCGGACACCGCGCGACGACGACGCGCAGACCGGCGCGAGCTGGCGCAGCTTCGAGGGCCTCCTCGCCGAGGCCGACTGCGTCGTCGCGCTCGTCCCGCTCACGCCGGCGACGCGCGGGCTGTTCGGCGACGCGGCGTTCGCCGCGATGAAGCCGAGCGCCGTCTTCGTCAACGTCGCCCGCGGCGCGATCGCCGACACCGGCGCGCTGCTGCGCGCCCTCGACGCTAGCGAGATCGCCGGCGCCGCGCTCGACGTCACCAATCCCGAGCCGCTGCCGCCCGACCACCCGCTCCACGGCCGCGACGACGTCCTGATCGTCCCGCACGTCGGGAGCGCGACGACCCAGACGCGAACCCGCATGGCGATGCTCGCCGCCCGCAACGTTCTCGCCTTCGCCGCCGGCGAGCCGCTGCTCACCGAGGTCGCGCTCGGATGAGGCGCGCCTGCGCGGTCCTGGCCGTCGCGCTCCTGGGCGCGGCGCCCGCCTCGCCGCCCGGTCTGCCGACGACGCGCATCGCCGGTCCCTACTACGTCGTCGAGACCAGCTCGCTGCGCTACAACACCGACTCCGGCGCCTTCGTCGCCGACGCGCCGGTCAAGGTGACGAAGCAGCGGCTCGACGCAGCCGGCGAACGCGCCGAGGGCAACGTGAAGGCCGGCACCGCGACCTTGCACGGGAGCGTCCAGGTGCACGACGGCGGCGGACCGTCGAGCCCGCGGGGGAAGAGCGCACCGCCCGCGACCCTGACCTGCGATCAGCTCGAGGTCGACGGGAAGCGTGAGCTCTACCACGCCGAGGGCCGGGCCCGCTACGAGAGCGGCGAACGAACGGCGACCGCGCGGACGATGATCCTCGATCGCAAGCACAAGACGCTCCACCTCGAGGGCGACGTCGTGATGACCCAGGGCGACTCGACGGCCCGCGCCCAGGTCGTCGATATGGACCTCGCTTCGGGGCGGACCGTTTCGACCGGGGCGCCCGTCACCCTCAGCCGGCCCGCCTCCCCCGCCCCATAAATTTTCTCGCCGTTCGGTCCAATTGGTGAGGAAATGGAACAAAATTCCGTACTTAGGGCGGAGGTTACGGCCTCTTAGCCAATTCTCACAAATCCACTCATCCATTCGATCAAATGCTGAGGAAGATTCTGTTTGGACGAATGGATCGAGACACTCGATCTTCTTGTCACTCATGTAGGGAGGGGACCCCGCGAATGACACCTCGCAATGCCTATGCGCCCGGAGCGGCGCTGGTGGCGCGGATGGTGCGAACCACGCTCGCCGTCGCTGCGCTGACCTGCGCGACTTCGGTGGGAGCGTGGGCGCAAACCGTTCCGAGCGCATCGGCGCCGGCGACGGCGCAGGCCGACGCGACCGCCACGACGGCGACCGCGCCGACGACGAGCACCGCCGCTACGGCGGCGCCTTCGACCACTCAGTCCACGACGGTCGCCCAGACCACACCGGCCGGAGCGCCCGCGCGCCCCGCGCCGGGCTTCAGTAACTTCCCGATCATCGACTTCGTCGTCACGTTCACGCAACCGGGAGGCGTCGGCCCCAGCGGCACGCTGCCTGCGGTCGGCGGTCCGGGCGTTGTCGCCGGGAAGCGCGGCCTGATCAGCCAGTACCATAGCTACGATCCGATCGATCTGGGCGGCACGTTCCGTCTCCCGATCACGAAGAAGCTCTACTTCGCCTTCGACCGCGTGACCGAAGGAACGCTGAACCAGGCGGTGGAGCGCACGATCATCTCGCCGCCGCTGCCGCCTGGCGTCGCCGCAGGCCCGATCTATCCGGGCGTCTCGCGCGACATCATCCTGCAGTATCGTGCCGACTATCAGCTCACCCCGCAGATCCTCGTCGAGCTCGGCGAGTCGTTCCGTCATCGCCTCTACGCGAACGACGGGAGCGGCGTGAGCGGCACCCCGTTCCTGTGCGCGAACGGTCAGTTCGCGACGACCTCGACCGTCAACGGTCAGGTCATTGCGGGCGGCGGCTGCACGGTCAGCTCGACCGAGCACCACTACGGCTACCTCGGCCTCACCTACACGACGAGGCCGATCAAGGAACTGTGGTACTCGACGTTCGCCTTCAACCTGACCGGCGACCGTCAGAACGTGGACCACAACGTTGCGGTCACCTGCTCGGGCGGAACGATCGCGCAGATGAACGCCGGCGACGCGAAGGTCAACGGCTGCCGCAATGCGGCGGGCGTTCCGACGGTCGCGGCGACGACGGTCGGCTACCTCGACGAGAACCCGTCGCAGAGCGCCGTGTACGAAACGACGCAGGGCGTCACGTGGAATCTTCCGCTCGACCGGAAGCGCCGCGTGGTCCTCAGCGACCGCTTCCGCTGGGGCGCGCTGAACTTCTATGAGAACCAGCCGTTCCCGTTCCGCTGGGCGGCCGCGAACGACGTGATCCTCACGAAGGTCTTCAGCCCCGGCCTCTCGGTCGCGCTGCGGCACTCGGACTATCACACCATCCAGATGGGCACGGTCGGCGTCAACGGACTCGCTCCGTTCGGCACGTTCCTCTCGCCCAACGCGATCCACGTCGCCTCGTGGGACGTCATCGCGACGTTCCACGTCGACACCAAGACCTGGCTCGGCCACTAAGCCGCAGCTGCGGTTAAAAAAAGCCCGTCGCGTTCGCGCGGCGGGCTTTTTTATTACTCCGGTTAGGCTCGGCCCACGTTTTCGCGGCCGTGTGCGGCCGTCAGATCCTGAGCCGGTCCGATGGGCACAATCCGCGTCGGGTTGATCTCGTCGTGCGTCATGTAATAGTGGCGCTTGATGTGATCGAAGTTCACCGTTTCGGCCACGCCGGGGACCTGATACAGGTCGCGTAGGTAGCCCGAAAGGTTCGGGTAATCGGCGATTCGCCGCAGATTGCACTTGAAATGCCCGACGTAGACGGGGTCGAAGCGCACCAGCGTCACGAAGAAACGCCAGTCCGACTCGGTGATCGCGTCGCCGAACAGATAGCGCGTCTTGGCGAGCCGGCGATCGATCTCGTCCAGCGAGGCGAAGAGCTTCCGCGCAGCGTGCTCGTAGGCGCGCTGCGACGTCGAGAACCCGGCGAGGTAGACGCCGTTGTTCACCGTCTGATAGAGGTGCTCGTTGAGCGCGTCAATCTCGGCGACGAGCGGCGCCGGAACGAGGTCGAGCTCGGGGCGCTTCGCCACGGCGTTGAACTCTGTCTCGAACATCCGCATGATGTCGTCGTCGGAGTTGCTGACGATCCGCTTCGTCACGGTATCCCAGAGCACGGGGACCGTGACGCGGCCGTGATAGTGCGGGTCGGTCGCGGCGTACGCCTCGGCGAGGTACGTGAAGCCGTTCACGGTGTCGCTCGACGCGCCCGGAACCTCGCGGAAGGCCCAGCCAAGGTCGTCACGGATCGGGTCGGCGACGGTCATCCCGATCGCGTCCTCGAGTCCCTTGAGGCGGCGGACGATGATCGTGCGGTGCGCCCACGGGCACGCCAGCGAGACGTAGAGGTGGTAGCGCCCCGCGACGGCGGGGTAGGGCGTCGAGCCGTCGGCTCTCACCCAGTCGCGAAACGCGTCGCCCTGACGGACGAATTGACCGTCGGCGCTCTGCTCGGCCGGGAATTGCGGTGCTGCGCTCACACCCCCCGCAACCGCTGCGGGGGGTGCAAAGCTTCACCTGATGGGGTTCAGCGCCAGCCGCGGCCCTGGACGTTGATCTGGTCGGCGACGAAGTCGCCGCCGTTCCAGTGGCCGAAGATCTGCACGCGCTGACCGTCCCGCAGCGTGATCCCGGTCGGGTTGATCACGGTGCCGTTGTGCAGGCTCACGTGCTGTCCGTTCTGCAAGGTGAGGTTGTACGGGCTGAACGAGCCGACGACGGCGTCGATCTGTCCGCCGCGGTTGTTGTTCCAACCGCCGCCGTTGTTATTCCAACCGCCGCGATTGTCGCGATTGTCGCGATTATCGCGATTGTCGCGATTGTTCCACTGGCCGTTGTTGCCCCAGCGCACGCATTGACCGTTGCCGTTCCACTGCACGCATTGGTTATTGTTGTTGTTGTAAGGCCCGCTGTTCTGATCCGGCGCCGCGAACGCCGCGGTCGGCAGGGCGATGAGCGCGGTCGCGACGGCGACCTGCGCGAGACGAGAGAGATGCATGGAAAGAAAGCTCCTCCGGGACTAGCGTGTTCCTGGGAACGCCCCGGAGGAATGGGGTGTGCTGTGAACGGGCTGGGATCGTCCGCCCGCGTGCTTTTTAACCGGTACTTAAGTCTTGTAGCTGGGGTCTTTGCGGTCGAGCATGCGCAGCAGTCCGTCCCACGCGAGCTTGGCTACGGGACCGGTCCCGCCTTGCGCCTGCCGCCGCACGACCTCTTGGACGCGATCCGCCGGCCAGTGTAGCTCGCCGCCGCCGGCGAGCGTCGCGATCTGCGTCGCGCACGCGCGCTCGAAGAAGTACATCAACAAGAACGCATCCGGGATCGACGTCCCGACCGTGAGCGTTCCGTGGTTCCACAACAGCATCGCGTTCTTGTCGCCGAGATCGGCGACCAGCCGCGGGCGCTCGTCGTGATCGAGCGCGATCCCCTCGTACTCGTGGAACGCGACCTGGCCGTTGAGGATCATCGCGGTCTGGTTGATCGGAAGCAACCCTTCCTTTTGACCGGAGACGGCGACGCCCGCGACGGTGTGCAGGTGCATCACGCACGCCGCTTCCTCGCGCGCAGCGTGCACGGCGCTGTGGATCGTGAAGCCGGCCGGGTTGACCGGGAACGGCGTCTCGTCGAGCTTGTTGCCCTCGAGATCGACCTTCACCAGCGACGACGCGGTGATCTCCTCGAAGAGCTGACCGTAGGGGTTGATCAGAAAGTGATGGTCGGTGTTCGGAACGCGCGCCGAGATGTGGGTGAAGATCAGGTCGTCCCAGCCGTAGTGCGCGACCAGGCGGTACGCGGCGGCGAGATCGACCCGCATCTGCCATTCGTCGGCGGGGACGCGGTCGCGAAGGTCGACGGGCTGTGCGATAGCGGTCATGGGGTCCTCCGAGAGGGTGCGCCTTCTACGTCATCGCGGGGATCGCATTCAGCTCGCGAACGATCTCGGCGAAGTCCGAGAACGTCAGCGCCTGATCGGCGTCGCACTTCGCTTCCGCCGGGTTGGGATGGACCTCGAGCAGGAGGCCGTGCGCGCCGACGGCCTTCGCGGCGCGGCAGAGCGGCTTGATCCAGCGCCGCACGCCGACGCCGTGCGAAGGATCGACCATCACAGGCAAGTGCGTCCGCTCGCGCAGCACCGGCACCGCCGAGAGGTCGAGCGTGTTGCGCGTCGCCGTCTCGAAGGTGCGGATCCCGCGTTCGCACAGGATCACGTTGGGGTTGCCCTCGGAGAGGATGTACTCGGCCGCCGACAACAGCTCGTCGATCGACGCCGCCATCCCGCGCTTGAGCAGGATCGGCCGTTCCGTCTTGCCGACCGCTTTGAGCAGATCGTAGTTCTGCATGTTGCGCGCGCCGATCTGCAGGAGGTCGACCGACTGCGCCATCCGCTCGACCTGATCGATGCTCATCACCTCGCTGACCGTCGGCAAGCCGGAGGCGCGGCTCGCCTCCGCGAGCAGCGCGACGCCTTCCCAGCCGAGGCCCTGGAACGCGTACGGCGAGGTGCGCGGCTTGAACGCGCCGCCGCGCAGCATCACGCCGCCGGAATGCGCGACCGCCTCGGCCGTCGCGAGAATCTGCTCGCGCGACTCGACGCTGCACGGCCCGCCGATGATGACGAACCGGCCGTCGCCGATCGCGACGTCGCCGACCATCACCCGCGAGCGGACGTGCTCCTCGCCTTGTCGCTGCGCTTTCGGGAACGAGATCTTGCTCGGTTTGGGCACGATCGCCGGCGTCTGATCGATGACGACGGCAGCCGCGTGGAGCTTCGCCCGCGGCGGTGCGCCCGACGCGTCGTAGCTGCCGATGACGTGCAGCGCCGAGGTGACCTCGCGCAGCTCGCGCAGCGCGTCGGCGAACTTCTCGTCGCGGACGTCGCCGTCGACGTCGGCGTAGAACGCGTACTGCTCGGCGGTTCCCAGGCGCGACTTCGAGTCGAGCTTCGAGACGTTGAGCCCGTGCGCGCCGAACACCGAGAGGCAGCGCCCGAGCGCCCCGGGCTCGTTCGGGACCGCGAAGATCACCGAGGTCTTGCGGTTCTCATAGTTCTCGGCCGGCTCGAACTCGGCCGCGGGACCGACGGCCTTCGGCGCGCGGAAGAGCAGGAAGCGGGTGAAGTTGTCGGGATGGTCGGCGATCGTCGTCGCCAGCTCGACCAACCCGTAGCGCCGCGCGGCGTCGCTCGACGCGATCGCGCCGCGGGTGATGTCGCGCGTCGCCGCGACGTCTCGCGCCGCAAGGCCGGTGTCGGGGACCGGGATCCGGCGCACGTCCGGCAGCGTCGCCAGAAAGCGCCCGCACTCGGCGAGGACGACCGGATGCGAGTCGATCTCCCGCAGCCCGGCGACCGTCGCGCCGGGGATCCCGAGCAGCCGGTGCTCCATCCGCATCGTGATCTCGGCCAGCAGGTCGAGCTCGTACTCGGCCAGCGTGTCGTAGCCCTCACGGATCGTCCCCGCGATCGCGTTGTCGATCGGAAGCAGCCCGACGTCGGCGCGGCCCGAGAGAACGGCATGGGCGACGCCCCGGTACGACGGGCACCCCAGCGGGACGAACCGCACCCCGCGCCGCGCGGCATACGCTTCGAGCACCGCGTGCGAGTACGAGCCTTCGATCCCTTCGAAGGCGGCCGTCATCACGATCGGCGGCGTGCGGGGCTGCGGGTCTGCCTGGGTCTCGGTCGAGGTGGTCATGGGGCTCCCTATCAACAAGCAAAGAGCCCCTCGCGTCGGCGAGGGGCTCTTGCAGTTCGGTCCGATTCGGGACTCGTCTTGCGCAAAGGCCTACCGCGCCGCGGGCTTCGCTCCGGCGTAAAAATAAAAGTAGCGGTAGGACCAGGACGCGGCGGTCATGTGGGGCCTATCCTCCCACGGCGGCGGCCCCGCCGTCAACCTCCGGAGTACTGCAGCCCATGGGAGGGGCCGTCCGGAGGGACGAGTATCCGCCACAGCATGCCGTGTCGGCCATGAGGCAGCCCGCGCGTTCCCTTCGGTGGCGGCTCGTCGCCGCGTCGCTCGCGGGGATCGCCTCGTTGCTGTTGATGTGGCCGCTGACCGGCAAATGGTCGTCTGCGCTTGGTATCGGAATGGGGACGGGGATCGTAATGTTTCTCTTCTATAGCAAAGCGAGGCCGCGCTAGTAATCTATCCTACGGACGGCGCCAGACCGAAGGTGTATGGTGTCGGCATGACCCGACTCCAAGCCCTTGCCCTCGCCGCGCTTGTCCTGCTTCCGTGCGGCGTCCCCAGCCCCGCCCAGGCCGCTGCCCGAACCGAACGAGCCGTTCTGGCCGGCGGCTGCTTCTGGGGGATGCAGGCGGTCTTCGAGCAGCTCCGCGGCGTGAAGGGCGTTGTCGCCGGCTTCGCGGGCGGGAACGCGTCGACGGCGCATTACGAGCTCGTCAGCACCGGGACGACCGGCCATGCGGAGTCGGTCGAGATCACCTACGATCCGGCGGTCATCTCGTACCGGGCGCTGCTCGACGTCTACTTCGGCGTCGCGCACGACCCGACCGAGCTCGATTACCAAGGACCCGATCACGGCTCCCAGTATCGCTCCGCGATCTTTTACACCACGCCGGATCAGCGCCGCGTCGCCGAGCAAACGATCCGCGAGCTCACCGCCGCCAAGCGTTTTCCGGCGCCGATCGTCACGCGCGTCGTGGCGTACAACGGCTTCTATGCCGCCGAAGCCTACCATCAGGATTATGCCGCTCACCATCCCGACGAGCCGTACATCGTGATCAACGACCGGCCGAAGCTGGCCGCGCTGCACGAGCATTATCCCGCGCTCGTGCGTTCGAGAACATAGCAGTTCCGTACAAACGCCGTGGGCTCGGCTGGTGGACGATGTGGAGAAAGCCGTGGAGCGGCAATGTTTGACGGCGATCACGCTGGGTAGTCACGGGCAGCATGGCTCTGATCGACGTCGACGATATTCCGCCCGCCCCGCGCCATCAATGTCTCAACGTGGTGTGCGGCTGCAACGACCTGGTGAGCGCGGGAACGTGCTCGGAATGGTGCGCCGCCAACACGATTGAGCTTATCGACGTCGAGCGCGGCCGGGCCACGATGGACGCCCCGTGCGACTGCGGTCACGCGCTCTGCCTCGAAAATCGGAGCGTGCGCGGAACGCCCGAACGCGGAATGTCCTAGGCCGTACGCTGTGGAGAACCGCTGCTAAAAGAGCCGCGGTTCGCCGCCCTCGGCGACGATCTCGCCGCAGATCCGGCGGGCCTCCTCGACCGACGCGACGTCGGTGCGGACGAACAGCTTGCGCCAGTAGGCCTTCCCCGAGAGCTTCGCGATCAGGTCCGACGCCTCGCGCGCATCGACGATCCGGCTCATCAGCGCGACCCGAACCGTCGGCGAATCGGCCGTCCCCAGCGGCAAGCGGTGGATCAGCTGCTCCTGCGAGTCGCTCCACACCGCGTCGCCGAAGCGGTCGCGCAGCGCCCGTTCGCAATGCTCGAACGTCACCAGGTCGCGGCCGGCGTTGAACTCGGCGGCCAAGCCGTAGATCGTCCGCCGCTCCCGCAGCGCGCGGCTGCGCTCGTCGGCGAGATCGCGAATCTCGTCGATCACGCGGAAATCGTCCCACGCCAAGAACGTCTCGATCGCGTCGAGCGCCCGCGGATCAGGCCACAAGATCCGTAAGACGTCGCCGAGGACGCGCTCGAACGCGCGCGTCGTATGGTGGAAGTAGACCGTCGCGAACATCATGTAGCGCGCGAGCACGAACGACTCGAGCGCGACGACGCCGCGCCCGTCGACGCCGAGCTGCGGCCGGCCGTCGACCTCGAGGATGCGCAGCGACGCGATCAGCTGTGCCGCGTCGTACGTGCCGCCGGCGACGCCGGTGAAGTAGGCGTCGCGCAGCAGATAGTCCATCCGGTCGGCGTCGAGGTTCGGTCCGCTGACCAGCTCGCGCAGCACCGGATCGGCGTCGGCGGCGCCGACGATCAAGCCGAGGACCGCCTCGGGGTCGACGTCGATCGCGATCAGCGCATCGCGCAGCTCGGGAAGGGCGAGGATCGCTTCGGTGCGCCGCTCGTGCCGGACGCCCAGCACCGCTTCGCACGCATGCGAGAACGGACCGTGACCGAGGTCGTGGAGCAGCAGCGCGACCCGCAGCAGCCGCCGCTTCTCGGCGATCTCGCGCCCCGAGTCGAACGCTTCGGGCGAGTGGTCGCAAAGCGCATCGAACGCGCGCGAGCCGATCGCGAGCGCGCCCAGCGCGTGCGAGAAGCGCGAGTGCTCCGCCGACGGAAAGGCCAGATACGCGAGCCCGAGCTGACGCAGCCTGCGCATCCGCTGCACCACGGCGGCGCCGAGCAGCCGCACCTCACCGGAGTCGAGCTCGATGAAGCCGTGGATCGGATCGTAGATGCGTTTCGCTTTCATCGGCGCATTCGCCAACTGCACCGTAGCCGCCGAGGGCCCCTCCGCCGCGCGTCGAACACCTGTTCTCGTGCGCATCGACGACGGCGTCAAGCGGGATGTCCTCGCTCGCACCGACATCGGTGAGGTGATCGGGGCGTACGTCACGCTGCGCAAACGCGGCAACGACCTCGTCGGGCTGTGCCCCTTTCACGGCGAGAAGACGCCGTCGTTCCACGTCCATCCCGACCGCGGCTTCTTCAAGTGCTTCGGCTGCGACGCCAAGGGTGATGCGTTCAGCTTCATCCAGCGGCACGAGAACGTCGGCTTCGCCGACGCACTGCGCATCCTGGCGAAACGCGTCGGCGTCGAGGTCGAGAACGAGGATCCGCGCGCGGCGCGGGCGCGCAGCGAACGCGAGTCGATCTATCACGCCAACGACGTCGCGCGGCAGTGGTTCCACCGCATGCTGCTCGATCCTCGCACCGGCGAAGCGGCGCGCGCGTATTGCGAACGGCGCGGAATTACGCAGGCGACGATCGAGGCGTTCTCGCTCGGCTTCGCACCCGATACGTGGGACGGACTGGTCGGCGAGCTGCGCCGCAACGACGTCGATCTCGCGCTGGCCGCTACGGCGGGGCTGCTCAAGCCCAGCCAGCGCGGCGGCTTCTACGATTTCTACCGCGGCCGGCTGATGATCCCCACCGTCGCGACGACCGGCGAGACGATCGCGTTCGGCGGGCGCGCTCTCGGCGACGCCGAGCCGAAGTATCTCAACACGTCGACGACGCCGGTGTACACGAAGGGCCGCTACCTGTTCGCCCTCAACGTCGCGCGCCGCGCCGCGGCGAAGGACGATGCGGTCATCGTCTGCGAGGGCTATCTCGACTGCATTGCGCTCCATCAAGCCGGCTTCGCGAACGCGGTCGCGGTGTTGGGCACGGCGTTCACGCCGGAGCAGGCGCGGGAGCTGCGCAAGGTCGCGACGAGCGCGGTGCTGTGCTTCGACGCCGACAGCGCGGGCGTCGAGGCGGCGCTCAAGTCGATCGACGTCCTCGCCGCCGAAGGCGTGCGCGCGTCGGCGCTGCGGATCCCCGAGGGCAAGGATCCCGACGAGTTCGTCCGCCGCAACGGCGCCGCGGCGTTCGCCGAGCTGCTCGCCAAGCCGATCGCGGCGACGCAGCTCAAGATCGACGCCGAAATCGATCGCACCGGCCCGCGCGGCGAAGCGGCGGTGACGGCGCGCTGGGCTGAAGAGACGATCCGCCGGCTTGCGGCGCCCGAAGAACAGGACCGCTGGCGCGTCTACGCCGCCGGGCGGCTCGGCCTCTCCCCCGACGACTTGCGGCGGGCTCGCCTCCTGCTCAATCCGGTCCACTTCAGCCGCGGCCGCGGCGACGCGAACGGTTCGCGGCACATCGTCCCGGGGACGCTCGAAGCCCCGTCGTTCGAGCGCGAGCTGCTCTCGATCGTGCTGGACGAGCCGCGGCTGGTCGGGGAGTATGCCGAACGGATTCCTCCGGACCGCTTCGCGAACCCGTCCCTGCGCCGAGTGTGGGACGTCCTTCGTGCCAACGCTCGCTCGCTCGTGCAACCGTCCGACGTCTTTGCCGTGTTTGCGGGAGATGACGACGCGGCTGCGACGCTCGCTTCGGTCGCCGGATCCGTGAGATTTGCCGATACCGAAGATCGACGGGCGAAGTTGGATCGCGTCGTCGCGCGTTTCGCGCGCGACGACGCGGAACGCCGGCTGAAGGCGATCGATCTCGAAGTGACCCGTCTGATCGACAGCGACAGGCCGGTTCCGGACGATCTTCGCGCCGAACAAGCCGCCCTCGCCGCACAGCTCAAAAAAGGATAACCTCGCGAACGCACGTTACTTCTCCGCTTCGGACCCGAACGGAAAGGGGGTGAGAACCAGTATGGCACGCACGAAAAAGACAACCGGACCTGCGACCGACGCGCCGCAGATACCGCTCGAAGATCAGATCAAGAAGCTTCTTGCCGTCGGCAAGAAGCGCGGCACGCTCACGTACGAAGAGATCAACGCGGTCTTCGACAACGTCGAGGACGTCGCGCCGGAGCGCATGGACGACCTCCTCGAGGAGATCGCTTCGCTCGGCATCGAGATCGTCGAAGAGCAGGCCAAGGACGAGAAACAGTCCGAGGGCGACAACGAAAAAGAAGAAGAGACGATCCCGGCTGGTCTCGCCCTCGACGACCCGGTCCGGATGTATCTCAAGGAGATCGGGCGCGTCCCGCTGTTGTCGATGGACGACGAGCGGCGTCTCGCGATGTCGATCGAGGCCGGCGAGAAGGAAGCGCTCAAGAACGGCACCGCCGACAACCGTATCGTCCTCGAAGGCGAAGACTCGAAGCGCAAGCTGACCGAGGCCAACCTGCGCCTCGTCGTCTCGATCGCGAAGAAGTACGTCGGCCGCGGCATGCTGTTCCTCGACCTCATCCAGGAGGGGAACCTCGGGCTGATCCGCGCCGTCGAAAAGTTCGACTACCGCAAGGGCTACAAGTTCTCGACCTACGCGACGTGGTGGATCCGCCAGGCGATCACGCGCGCGCTGGCCGACCAGGCGCGCACGATCCGCATCCCCGTTCACATGGTCGAGACGATCAACCGTCTGATCAAGATCAGCCGTCAGCTGCTGCAAGAGCTCGGCCGCGATCCGACCGTCGAAGAGATCGCGAGCGAGATGGGGCTCACGCCCGAAAAGGTTCGCGAGGTCATCAAGATCTCGCAGGAGCCGATCTCGCTCGAGACCCCGATCGGTGAAGAGGAAGACTCGCACCTCGGGGATTTCATCGAGGATCAGGAAGCGGTCGCGCCGGCGGAAGCGGCGTCGGTGATGCTGCTCAAAGAGAAGATGCAGGACGTGCTCAAGAACCTGACGGAGCGCGAGCGCAAGGTGCTCGTGCTGCGGTTCGGACTCGAGGACGGCCATCAGCGGACACTCGAGGAAGTCGGTCAGGAGTTCGGGGTCACGCGCGAGCGGATCCGCCAGATCGAGGCAAAGGCGCTGCGGAAGCTGCGGCATCCGTCGCGCGGTAAAGCGCTCAAGGACTACTGGTCGAACGAGTAACCGCGCGCGGG
>DASYFS010000208.1:0-36070 GCA_036498305.1 Candidatus Elarobacter sp.
TTCGGTACGCCCGGCGGGCCGGGCTTCGCGGCCGCGCTCGCCGCGCGCGTCGTCCCGCTGCTGGAAGAGACGGTCCTGGGCGGGATCCGCGGCGAGCGCGTCGTCTCGCTGACCGAGGCCCCGCGGTTCGACGCCGCCCGCGCGGCCGGCTGCTTCGGCGCGGCGCCGGCGCGCGAGGCGTTGACCCGTCTTGCGCCCTACGCCTACGCGCTCCGGTTCGTCCGCGGCCGCACCGTCGCGATCGACGCGGCCGACGCGGTCGGCGGCTGGGCGGTGCTGCGCGCGGTCGCGGCGGCCGGCGTCGCGCCGGGGCGGATCGACGCCGCAAGCGCCGGCTGGTACGGAGCTCCGCCGGCCGCCGATCTGCACGCCGAGGTCGCGATCATCGACCAGGCCGGCCACGCCGGCGGCGCGGCGACGGTGCTGCGGCTCGACACGGAGGCCGGCATCCCCGTCGTCGACCCGCTGCCCTACGACGTCGCGCTCACGTTCGATCCGGCCGAAGGCTCCGTTCGCCGGCGTTTCACCATCAGCGGCGCCCCGGAGCCGGCGCTCGGGACTCCGCCCGCTGAGGCCTTTGCAGCGGTCGGGGGCTCGGAGGGGCGGATCGCGGTCGTGGTCGGGCGTCCGAATGCGCGCGACCGCCGCGCGGCCGACACCGACGAGGCGGAAGCGCTGGTCGCGGCGCTGGGCGGCGAGGGCTTCACCGCCGCGCTCGCCGAGCCGGACGGCGTCGCCGGCGCCGACCTCGTGCACCTGATCGGGACGCGCGACGGCCGCCGCGCGCGCGCCGTCGTCGACCTGGCGCGACGCAGCGGAATCCCGGTCGCGGTCCACGCCTACGAAGAGCGCGCCGAGCACGGCGGGTGGTGGGGCGCGACGGTCGCGCGGTACTGCTTCGAGTACGGCAGCGACGAGGGTGAGCTCGCGACCTTCCTCGGCATGCTGGTCGCCCGCCAGGTGACCGCCGGCCCGGTCCGCGCCGACGCGCCCTACGCGCCGCCCGATGCCGCCCTCGACGATGCCGCGGCGGCGCTGCGGGATGCCGACGTCGTCTTCGCCGCGACCGAAGGCGAAGCAGACGCGATCCGCACCCGCTCCGGTCGCCGCGGCCCGGTCACGGTCGTCCCGCCGCTCGCGCCCGGGGTCGCCGCGGCGCCGGTCGGCGCGCTCGTCGGCGCGGAGCCGTTCGCGCTCGTCCACGGCCCGATCGGGCCGGTGTACAACCAGTTGCTGGTCGCGCGGGCCGCCGCGCTGGCGGGGATCCCGCTGGTGGTCTGCGGCCCGGTCGACGACGCGAGCTACCTCGAGCGGATTCGCGAGTTCGGCGGCCGCCGTCTGATCGTCCTCGCCGGCGAGCCGGAGGCCGGTGTCGCCGCCGGTTTGCGCGCCGCCGCGACGGTCGTGGTCGATGCGGCCTGGGTCGGCGACGGCGGCGCGCGGCTCGCAGCGGCGGCGATCGGAGGCGCCCAGCTCGCCGTCGGATCGCGCCGCCCGTTCCCGGCGGTCGCTCCCGACGAGCACCGCTTCGACGAGGGGGATATCACCGGGCTCACCCGGGCGCTGGGTCAAGCCTGGGACGCCGCCCTTCGCGGGGGGCGCCGGATCGTTCCGGAAACCCTCGCCGCGCTCGCTCCGGCGGCCGCGGTCCGCGCGATCGTGCGGGGCTATGCCGGGATCGGCTCGCCGGTCCGCTGAGCTAAACCGGCGCGGCCGTCCGGCCGAAACTCCGGATAGGAGGCCTTCCACGAACATGGACGTTCAGGCAATCGATCCGTCTCGCACCGCCGCGCCGGTTGCATCCGCCGCGCCGGCTACGCCCGCCGTTGCGCCGTCCGGGGACGTCAAAGTCCCGGTCGGGCTGCCGGCGTTCGCAGCGTCCGACGCCGCGAACCAAGACGAAACGCTGCACAAAGCGCTCTCGCAGCTCGTCGGGCAGGACGTCTCCGTCCAGTTCCAGATCGTCCCGGGAACGCATGACATCATCACCGTCTTCAAGAGCAAGGCGACGGGGCAGGTGATCCAGCAGTTCCCGCCCGAGGCGATGGTGCTGATCGCGCAGTTCTTCAACAAGCTCGCCGGCGCCGTGCTGGACCGCACCGCCTAAATGTCGGGCGTCTCTTCGTCGTCGTCCACCAGCGCAACCCCGTACGGGACCAACGTCCCGCCGATCTCGTTCCCCGGGATCGCGTCGGGGATCGACTACAACTCGATCATCTCGAAGTACACGCAGCTGACGCTGGCGCAAGAGACACCGCTGCAGACTCAGGTTACGAGTCTGAACAAGCAGAACGCCGAGCTGCTGAAGATCCAGAACCTGATCAATCAGTTCCAGGACACCTTCGCGGCCGTCAGCAACTCCGCGCTCTTCAACGCGACGGCGCCTACGTCGTCGAACAGCACCGCGGTCGCCGCCACGACGGTCGCGAACGGAACGGCGACGCCCGGCACGTACACGATCACCAAGGCGACGCTGGCAACGGCGACCCAGATCAAGAACGACACCGCGGCGAACGGGACCTTCAACTCCAGCGCGCCGCTCGTCAACGCCGGCTCGTCGATCACGCCCAACAACGGCGCGGCCGGGTACACGGGCAAGGGTCAGGTCACGATCGACGGCGTCGCGGTACAGTACGACGTCAACAGCGATACGCTGACGACGGTCATCTCGCGCGCGAACGCAGCATTGACCGCGGCAGGGATCACCGCCTCGCTCACCGACAACGGCAACGGCACCGTGACGGTCAGCTCCGCGCAGCCGCTCACCCTGGGCAGCGCGAGCGACAGCGGGAACCTGCTCTCGGTGCTGCGCCTCGACACCGCGCAGATCACGCAGGTCGGCGGCAACTACGTCGCGACCAGCTCGGCGAACATCGGCGGCATCAACGCCGGCGCGACGTTCAACACCGACCAGAACGCGGGCTTCGCGACGGCGGTGACCAGCGGCGTCTTCTCGATCAACGGCGTCCACTTCACCGTCGACTCGACGACGCAGAACGTCAACGACCTCATCAACCAGATCAACGGCAGCGCGGCCGGCGTGCTCGCGTCGTTCGATTCCGGGAACGACCGCATCGTCCTGACCTCGAAGTCCGCCGGGCCGCAGGGGATCTCGCTGGGCGCCTCCGGCGACACCTCGAACTTCTTGCAGGCCGCGGGTTTCCTGACGAACTACGCGCAGCCGAACCAGATCAGCGCGGGCGCCTCCGAGGTCGTCGGACAGTCCGCGTCGGTGACCTATCAGGACACCAGCGGCTCGACCAACACGATCTACTCCAACTCGAACACGATCACCAACGCGATCGCCGGCGTGCAGCTCACGCTCAACCAGGCGGTGACGGCGGCGGCGCCGGTGACGGTCACCGTCGCGCAGGATAGCTCGGCGATCCAGACCGGGATCGGGAAGTTCGTGACGGCGTACAACGCCGTAATCGACGAGATCAACAGCGCGACGCAGGCGCCGGTCATCGGGACGACGACCGACGACTCGACCGGATCGACGACCGGAACGCAGCTGACGACCGGCGGCGTTCTGTTTAACAACCAGGACGTGCTTTCGCTGCGCGACCGGCTCGTCAACCTGGTCTCGAACTACGCGACCAACACCGGCTCGACCTCATACAACTCGCTGGCGTCGATCGGGCTGCAGCTCGACAACTCGTTCACCGTCGATGCGGCCGATTCGTCGAACGCCTCGAACACCACGACGCAGACCACCGTCGCGACCAAGTCGTACGCCGGGACGAGCGGGAAGCTGCAGGCGCTCAACGTCTCGACCTTCACGACGGCCCTGGGAACGAACCCGAACGCCGTCTCCGCGCTCTTCACCGGTACCGCCAGCCTCGTCGGTCAGCTCGGCGCGTACCTGACCGGCGTCAGCGGCCTGCCGACGCAGCTCACCGGCGGCATCGCCGGCAGCGTCCCGACGAACTCGCTGTTCAACACGCTGACCGCCCAGACCAGCGATCAGATCACCTCGCTCCAGCAACAGATCAAGCTCGTTACGGACCAAGCGAACCTGCAGGCCGACCAGCTCCGCGCCGAGTTCGTCGCTTCCGAGTCGACGATCGCGCAGCTCCAGGCGGTCCAGGGGTCTCTGGGTGCACTGACGGGCTCCGGTTCGACCAAATAATCGCCGAATACCAGAGCAGATGAGACTGTCGGACGCGAACCTGCGCTACCTCGAGGCGTCGATCAATTCGGCGAGTCCCGAGGAATTGATCGTCAAGACCTACGACGCGCTGCTGCTGTTCTGCCGGCAAGCGCTCGAGGTGATGGAATCCGCCCCGAACGAGATCCAGGGCCGGCACGACGCCCTGCGCCGTGCGCAGCGCGCGTGCGCCGTGCTGATGAGTTCGCTGCGGATCGACATCGACAGCGACCTGCCGGGGAATCTGCTGCGCATCTACGAGTTCTGGCACCACCAGCTCGTCCTCGCCAACATGCAGAACGACCCGCAGCGGGTGCGCGAGATCGTCCCCCTCATCGCCGGGATGCGCGAGACGTGGGCGGAGGCGGTCAAGCGGTACCGCGTCGAGCTCGCCGGCGCTCGACAGCTCGATGCCCTCGTCGGCTGACGCCGAGCGCGAGGCCGTCGCCACGGTTCTCATCGCGATCGAGCGCTCGTGCCTCGACGCCGAAGCGGCGTTCGTCGAACGCCGTTGGGCCGACGTCTCGACGTGCCTGGGCCGCCAGGAGACGCTGACCGTGGAGCTGCGCGAGCTGTTCGCGCGGGCGCCGCACATCGCGCCGGAGCGCGACGATAAGGTAGCACAGCGCGTCCGCGGTATCATCGCCTATCGTGACGATCAGCTCCGACGGATGACTGCCTACAACGCGGATATCGGTAGCCGGCTCGAGTCGATCGGGAAGATGCGCCGGTTCTCACGCGCGATCGGAAGCGGCGCGCGGCCGACGTTCTTCGACGGCCAGCACTGAGCCGATCCCGGCTTAGGAGCGTCCGTCCTCGCCGACGATGAGCAGCGTCGCGGCGAACGCTTCGTGGCGTTCGACCACGCGCGGCGCGCGGTCGTCGAACGGGACCAGCGACGTCCCTTCGCCGGTGCGCACGATCATCCGCACCTGGTCGGTCTGGGCGTCGCTCTCCCAGGCCTGCGGCACCGAGGTCTCGGTGCCGCGGTCGAAGTGTCCCGCGCGCACCCCGGCGTGGAGCGCGATCCGCCAGCCCGCGGCGCGCAGGCGCTCGCAGAGCAGATAGTCCTCGTCGCACTGGCGGACGATGCGCGCGGTCACGTCGACGTAGAGATGCGAGGAGAAGTACGGCTGCGGGAGCGCGCGCAGCGCCGCGACGCGCACCACGACGCAGCCGAAGCCTACGCCGTCGACGTCGGCGACCGCGCTGCCCCCGAACGCCGGGATCGCGGCGGTGGTCGTGTCGGCGGAGCTCCAGCGCGCGACGGCCATCGGCCGCGCGCCGTCGCGGCTGTAGTAGAGCGCGCCCGCGACCGCAACCTGGTCGTCCGTCTCGAGCACGTCGATCAGCCGCGCCAGCGCGTCGGGCGGCAGCACGATGTCGTCGTCGATCATCGCCAGATAATCGGCGCCGGCGTTCACCGCGTCGCGCGCGATCATCTCGCGCTGCGCCGGGACGAAGTTCCCCGTCCACACCAGCCGGCCGGCTTCGGTGACGGCGTCCGGCAGCTCGAGCGCGGCGAGCGCGTCGAGGAACGGACGCGCCGGCGTGCCGCCGGTAGGGATCGCGATCAGCAGCTTCACGCCAGCGCTTCGCGCAGCGCCGTGACGAGGACGCCGCCGGCGGCGAAGAGCGTCGGATCTTCGGCGGTGAGCGGATCGAAGCGCTTGTCGACTTTGCGGCGGACCGTCGCGCGGACGAGCCACGCGGCGGCGGCGGCGCGATAGCGGTCGAGCTGTTCGCGCACCGGGCCGGCGCGGTCGGGCGCGATCCCCTCGAGGGCGCGCGGGATGACCCCCAGCAAGATCTGCGCGCCGCGCAGGAACGGGTCGTCGAGGCTGCGTGCGAGCATCGCCCGCAGCGCGTCGAGCTCGCGCCGGTCGAGCCGGAAGGTGAGGAGATGCTCGCCCGGCGGCAGCTCCCCGGGGGGCGTCACGACGGCATCCGGCACGACCTCGGCCAGCGCGGCGTCGTCGACGACCGCCGGGAGCGGGCGGCTCATCCGCGCCGCGACCAGCGCCCGGGGGAGCGCGCCGGCGATGCGGCGGGTGAAGGCCGCGAGCCCCAGCGCCTCGCCGGCCGGGCCGTCGCAGGCCGCGATCGAGGAGAGCAGCGTCAGGTTCGCGAGCCCGTGCGGCATCGCGCCCGCGAAGAGGCGCTCGAGCGCGCGGACCTCGTCCAGCTCGAAGGCGCGCTGGAGCACGATCTCGAGGGCGACCGGCGGCGGCGGGGGCGGAGGGGGCTGGGCCGCGACCGGCGCGGGGGGCGGTGGGAGCGCGGGGGCCGGCGGCGCCGGCGGGGGGAGCACCGGCTCGTCGACGACCGCGTCGACCAGACGGGGCGGCTCGGCGGCAGGCGCCCCGAGCGCCTCGTCGACCTCGCCGGCCTCGAGCTCGAAGAACGGCCGCGGCGCCTCGTATGCGGCGTGACCGCTGCGGCGCCCGAGGCGCAGCGCCGGGGGTGCGATCGTCGGGACGCCGGGGGCGCCGACGAAGGCGTCGATCGCGATCGGCGTCGTCCCGGGCAAGATGCGCAGCGCGCAGCGCAGGCGGACGACGCCGCCGGCGGGGATCTGCGGGAGCAGCACCCCCTCCCCGAGCAGCATCGCGCCCTCGAGCGGGATCCCGTCGCGCGCGAACGACCCGGCGACCGGCTCGGCCTCCGGCGAGACCGTAAGCCGCGCCAGGGCCCCGCTGACCGGGAGATCGCCGTCGGCGTGAACCTCGGCGACGAGGGTGACGACGGCGCCCGGGATCAGCGGCCCCTCGGGCCGGACGGCGAGGGTCACGCGCAGCGAGGCGGGGCGCTGGTACGCTTCGAGCTCGGCCTCGACCATCGATTCGGCGCCGAACGCCGTCGAGGTCGTCGAGGCCGGTGCCGGGAGCGGGGCGAGGCCGAGCTCGTCGCGGCGGCGGCGTTCGAGGAGACGGGCGTCGGCGTCGCGGTCGAAGAGCGCGTCGAGGTCGACGCCGCGCTCGCTCATCGCGTCAGAAACGCGGGAAGCCACCATGCCCGGCGGCGCGCCGGGGAAGCGCCGTCGGCGGCCGGTTCGGCTGCCGGCGCCGCGGTTTTCGCCGGGACGTTGAGACCGCGCGACCGCGCCGCGGCCTCGGCGTCGACGCGGGTGGCGCGCGGGCGGCCGTTGAGCGCGGCGTCGCGCAGCGTTGCGTGCGCGAGGCTCAGCAGACGCCGCGGCGTCCCGCCGGCCGCGCCGACGACGGCATCGACGGCGTCGTCGTCCATCAGCGCGCCGAGATCGCTGCCGGCGCGCTGGATGCGGAACGCGAGCAGCGCGCGCGCTTCGCTGGCGTCGAAGCCGTCGAGCGCGATCCAGCCGTCGACGCGATCGGCGAGGTTGCGCCGCGCGTCGATCCGCGCGCGCAGCTCGGTCTGACCGAACATCACGATGTTCAGCAGCTTGCGCTGCGGGATGTCGTAGTTGAGCAGCAGACGCATCACCTCGAAGATCTCGTCGCGCGCGTTCTGCGCTTCGTCGACCATCAGTCCGAGGGTGAGGCCGTCGAGGACTGCAGCGTCGTAGAGGTAGTTCTTGAGGGCGTTCTTCAGCGCCGCCGGCGAGCGCGGCGGGAGCGCGAGGCCGAACGAGCGGGCGACGCCGAGCAAGAACTCGGTCTCGCTGGAGAACGAGGGATCGAGAATCTTGCCGAGCCGCACGTCGTCGCGGGCGAGCAGCTCGCGTTCGACCTGCGCCATCAACGACGTCTTGCCGGTGCCGGGATCGCCGACGACGACCTGCAGGCCGCGCGACTCGACGACCCCGGCGACCAGCCGGTCGCGGGCACGGCCGAGGCTCGGGGTGGTTCGGTAGAAGTGCGGGTCGGCGGTGTCCAAGAACGGGTCGCGTTCGAGGGCGAAGTGCCGGTAATAGGGATGCATCGCTTGCTCTCCCTTTCGGGACCGAGGCCTCCGGCGGCCTTCGGCTTCAGCAAAGCAGCAGCCGGGCCGATATTTACCACGGTGTTCAAAAAGCCGGTGACACGCCCGTGAAAGCCGTGATCCTGGCGGGCGGTCTCGGTACGCGGCTCAGCGAGGAGACCACCACCCGCCCCAAACCCATGGTCGAGCTGGGCGGACGGCCCGTGCTCTGGCACATCATGAAGACGTACTCGACCTACGGGATCGACGACTTCATCGTCTGCTGCGGCTACAAGGGCTACGTCATCAAGGAGTTCTTCGCGAACTACGCGCTGCACGCGTCGGACGTGACCTTCGACATGCGCGACCGCTCGATGCAGATTCACAGCTCGGCGGCCGAGCCGTGGAAGGTGACGCTGGTCGACACCGGCGAGGCGACGATGACCGGCGGCCGGCTCAAGCGCGTCCGCGGCTACCTCGACGAAGACGAGCCGTTCTGCTTCACCTACGGCGACGGGCTCTCGAACGTCGACGTGCGCAAGGTGATCGAGCATCACCGCCGGTCGGGCGTGCTGGCGACGATGACCGCGGTGCAGCCGCCGGGGCGGTTCGGCGCGGTACGCCTCGAGGAACAGAAGATCGTCGCCTTCGACGAGAAGCCGCAGGGCGACGGCGCCTGGATCAACGGCGGCTACTTCGTCCTCTCGCCCTCGGTGCTCGACTACATCGACGGCGACGAGACGGTGTGGGAGCGCGGACCGCTGGAGCGGCTCGCGGCCGAAGGGAAGCTCTCCGCGTTCATCCATCGGGGTTTCTGGCAGCCGATGGACACCCTTCGCGACAAGCAGCAACTCGAGGAGCTGTGGTCGAGCGGCGCCGCGCCGTGGAAGGTGTGGCCGTGAGCGACGAGCGCTTTCCGCTGATCAGCATCCTGATCCCGAATTACAACTACGTCTGGTACGTCGCGACCGCGGTCGACAGCGCGCTCGCGCAGACTTACCCGAACATCGAGGTCGTCGTCTCCGACAACTGCTCGACGGACGGCGCGTGGGAGCTGCTCAACGAGAAGTACGGCGCCGATCCGCGCGTGCGGCTCTATCAGAACGAGCGCAACGTCGGGATGGCGGCGAACTTCGACCGCCTCCTCGGATACGCGCGCGGCACGTATCTGATGTGCCTGTCGTCCGACGACTTTCTGTTCCCCGATCACCTGACGCTGCTCGAAGCGCAGCTCGCGAAGGATCCGGCGATTGACGTCGCCTGGTGCACCGCGTACTTCGCCGACGACGACGGGCGCGTCTTCTCGATGCGCCAGCTGGCCGGACAGTTTCCCGCCGATTACGTCGACGCGCGCGACGAGCTGGTCGAGAACTTCACCACCGTTTGCCCCGTCTGTTTCCCGTGCGCGCTCTTCAAGAGCGAGACGCTGCTCGAACCGGGAATGTGCGGCGAGGCCGACAACGGTCAGGACGCGCGCGACTGGGAAGTCATCATCCGGCTCGCGCTGGCGGGGAAGAAGTTCGCCTACGTCGCGCGGCCGACGATGGCGATCCGGCTGCACGCGGATCAGTTCTCCGGCGACGCGTACCATCGCAGCGGCCGCAACGTGCTCGACTACGCGGCCTACGTCAAGCGGTACATGGATCATCCGGAGTTCGTACGGCGGATGCGCGGACGCGAGCGCGGGGTCGCGCAATTCCTCGACGAGATGGTCGCGATCGGCGCTTCCCACAACGGCGGCGTCTCGCCGTTCGACGCCGAACAGCACGCCGGATTCACCGCGCTCGGTGCGACGCTGCGGGAGCGTGCCGCCGTCTACGCACCGGCGCTGGTGCGGGAGTCGAAGGTCAGCGTCGTCATCCAGCATGCCGGGGTGCCGTACCCGCTGCTGCGCGCGCTCGACTCCGTCGCGGCGCAGACGACGACCAATTGGGAGATCGTTCTCGTCGACCACAGCCCGATCTCGGTCGAGTCGCTGGTGCAGGGTCACGCCGCCGCGGAACGGATCTCGTACCTGCGGTTGCCGCAGCAATCGACCGCCGCGACGATGCGGAACCTCGGCCTGCGGATGATTCGCGGCGAGTACGTCGCGTTTCTCGAACCCGACGACCTGTTCGCGCCCGACCATCTCGCGCGCGCGATCGACGCGATCGCGGAGCACGGCGCGAAGGTCGCCTCCGCGACGGCGCGCCTCGTCCTCGAACGCACGAACGGCACGGCGAACGTCGTCGAGACGCTCGGCCAGGTCGTTCCCTTCGGCGGCGACGCCGAGTCGGTCGGGCTGTTGCCGATCGCGAATTCGGTCCCGCTCTCGTCGCTCGTGTTCTACCGCGGGCTCGTCGACGATGTCGGACGGTTTGACGAAAGCTTCGGCCTGCTCGAGGATTGGGATTACGTGCTTCGGCTGGCGCTGTCGACGCCGATCGTAACGACCGGCGTGATGACGGCCGACATCACCGGGCGGCTCGGCCTGTTCTCGCAGCGCCTCGGCGTGCTGGTGCCGCACTACCTCGCGACCCTCGATCGTATCTACGCGAAGCACGCGGTCGACCCGGCGCTGGCGGAGCGTCGCGCTGCGCACCGCCGCGAGGTCGCGGCGGTCTTGGCGGTCGCAAAGGACTGGATCGGCGAGCCGCGCGGGCTAGGTGCGTTCTTGTGCAGTCTCGCGGGGCGGACGGCCTTCGCGGCCGCGGCAGGCTGACCTAGCTCTCGTACGCCGCGAGGTCGCGCGCGATCAGCGCGGCGGCCGGCTCGCCGGTGAGGAAGTCGCGATACCACTCCGCGGTGCGGTCGACGGCATCGGCCGTGTTCCAGCGCGGCCGCCAGCCGAGATCGGCGCGCGCGCGCGTGCTGTCGACCTCCAGGACCGCGGTCTCGTGCTCGGCGGCGGACGCGATGCGAATCGCGCGCGCCGGATCGACGTCGAACGCCCTCACGAAGCGCTCGGCGACGGTCCGCACCGCGACGGCTTCGTCGGGTCCGAAGTTGTAGGCGTCGTAGCGAGCGCGCCCGGCGTGGAGCGCTTCGGCGAGGGTGAGATATCCGTGCAGCGGTTCGAGCACGTGCTGCCACGGCCGCACGGCGTCGGGCCGGCGCAGCGGCAGCGGTTCGTCCGCCGAGACGGCGCGAAACGCGTCGGGGAGCAGACGGTCCGGCGCGAAGTCGCCGCCGCCGATGACGTTTCCCGCGCGGGCGGTCGCGATCCGCGGCGCGCCCGGCGCCGAGAAGAACGCGCGGCGGTACGTCTCGACGACGAGTTCCGCGGCAGCTTTGCTGCCCGCGTACGGGTCCGCGCCGCCGAGGCGCGAGCCCTCGTCGTAGCCGCCCGGTCGCGGGTCGTCGGCATAGACCTTGTCGCTGGTCACGACGACAATCTCCTCGATCGAGGGGCAGCGGCGAGCCGCTTCCAAGAGATGAACCGTCCCCATGACGTTGACGGCGTAGGTTTCGACGGGCGCCGCGTATCCGGCACGGACGAGCGCCTGCGCCGCGAGGTGCAGCACGGTCTGCGGCGCGAGCGCGTTCACCGCGGCGGCGGTCGCGGCGGCGTCGCGCAGGTCGACGAAGCGCTGCTCGACGTGCGCCGCAATTCCCGCGCGCTCCCACAGGCTCGGCGACGTTTCGGGGAGCAGCGCGATCCCGCTCACCTGCGCGCCGCGCCGCGCGAGCAGCGCACACAGCCACGCGCCCTTGAAGCCGGTCGTCCCGGTGACCAGGACCCGGCGCGCGCGCCAGAAATGCGCCTCAGCGATGGAACTCATCGCAACGACGCTGCCGGGGACGTGGAAGATCCGCACGACGCGGGTCGCCGACGAGCGCGGATGGTTCGTGCGGACGCTCGATCTCGCGGTGCTCGCAGAGCACGGGCTCGAGACGACGTGGCCGGAAGGCGGCGAGGCGCACAACCTGCGCGCCGGGACGCTGCGCGGGCTGCACTACCAGCACCCGCCGCACGCCGAGGCGAAGCTGATCCGCTGCACGCGCGGTGCGCTCTACGACGTGCTGGTCGACGTCCGTCCCGGCTCGCCGGCATACGGGCGCTGGGAAGCGTTCGAGCTCGCCGAAGATGACGGCGTGATCCTGTACGCGCCGCCGGGACTCGCGCACGGCTACCAGACACGCGCCGACGCGACGACGGTCGCGTATCTGCACTCGACGCCGTATGCACGCAACGCCGCGGCCGGCGTGCGCTACGACAGCGCGGCGCTGGCGATACCGTGGCCGCTGCCGCCGCTCGCCGTCTCGGCGCGCGACGCCGCGCTCCCGCCGCTGCGATCATTCGTCGACCCGTAGCTCGGGGATCGCGAGGACGAACTTCCCGCCCCAGCCGCGCACGTCGGCGAGCTCGCCGCGTATCTCGGCCTCGACGTTCCACGGAAAGATCACGACGTAGTCGGGGCGATCGGTGCGAATGTGCTCGGGTGCGACGATCGGGACGCGCACGCCGGGGACGAGATTGCCCTGCTTGTGGGGGCTCTTGTCGGCGACGTAGGGCATCAGGTCGGCGCGCACGCCGGCGTAGTTCAGCAGCGTCGTCGCCTTCGCCGCGGCGCCGTAGCCGCCGACCCGCTTGCCGCGCCGCTTGACGTCGATCAGGAAGCTGACGAACGCGTCCTTCACCGCTGCGACCCGTGCGCCGAATGCCGTATAGGTCTCGAGCCGGTCGAGGCCTGCCGCGCGTTCTTCCGCGAGGATGCGCGCGACGCTCGGGTCGGCGGCGCGCGCGCCGCGATGCGCGACGAAGACGCGCAGCGATCCGCCGTGCGTCGGCAGCTCCGCGACCTCGACGATCTCGAGGCCGTGGCGGGCGAACAGCGGCTCGAGCGCGATCAGCGAGAGATACGAGAAATGCTCGTGATAGACGGTATCGAACTGCATCCCCGCCATCGTGCGGAGCAGGTGCGGGAACTCGATCGTGACGACGCCGCCCGGCGCGAGCAGCGCGGCGAACCCGGCTACGAAGTCGTTGAGGTCGGGGACGTGGGCGAGGACGTTGTTCGCCACGATCAGGTCGGCAGCCCCGAACTCCGCGCGGACGCGCGCGCCGAGCGCCGCGCCGAAGAACTCGTCGAGCGTCGGGACGCCGGCCGCACGCGCGACCTCGGCGACGTTGGAGGCCGGCTCGATGCCGAGCACGGGAACGCCGTGCTCCACGAAGTTGCGCAACAGGTAGCCGTCGTTGCTCGCGACTTCCACGACGCGCGAGTCGCGGCCGATCCCGCGCGCGAGCATCTGCTCGACATAGGTTCGCGCGTGCGCTAGCCACGTCGTCGAGTACGACGAAAAGTAGCGGTAATCGCGGAACAGCTCCTCGGGCGAGGCGAAGACGCCGAGCTGCACCAGCCAGCAGTTGTCGCAGACGTAGGCATGGAGCGGAAACGCCGTCTCACCGCGTCCGAGGGCGTCCGGCGGGGTGAGAGCGTTTGACGGCGGCGACAGGCCGAGATCGACGACGTCGGCGTGCAGCGCGCGGCCGCACGAACGGCAGGTCACGCCGGCCGCCGGCTCAGGCGAAGAAGCTCCGAACGCCTTCGATCACGCGCTCGATCGCGCGTTCGGCCATCAGCGAGTGGAGCGGCAGCGTGACGACCTCGTCGACGGCCCGTTCCGTCACCGGCATCGGGCTGCGCCGAGCGCCGGCGAAATACGTGTGCTTGTGGACCGGGACGAAGTGGATCCCGACGTCGACGCCGCGCTCCCCGAGATGCGCGATGAACGCGTCGCGCTTGGGGGCGGGGACGCGCAGGCTGTAGATGAAGGGCGAGACGTCGGCGTAGCTGCGCCGCAGTACGCGCACTCCCGGCAGGCCGTCGAAGGCTTCCGCGTAGCGTTCGCAGACCGCGCGCCGAGAGGCGATGAACTCGTCGATCCGCTTGATCTGCGAGACGCCGACGCTGGCCATGATGTTGGTGAGGTGGTAGCGGAAGCCCTCGGAGACGACGTCGTAGTCCCACGCTCTCTTGTTCTGATACCGCAGCGTCGTGTCTTTGTCGACGCCGAGCAGGCGCAGGTGCTGCAGCCGCTCGACCTCCTGGGGGCTCGCGGTGACGACGCAGCCGCCGTCGATCGACGTGATGATCTTGACGGGATCGAAGGAGAAGAACTGGACGTCTCCGCCTCGGCCGATCTTCTCGCCGCCGACGGTCGAGCCGAAGGCGTGGCACGCGTCCTCGATCACCCGCAGGCCGTGCGTGCGCGCGAGCGCGTAGACCTCGTCGATCCGGCACGGGACGCCGGAGAAGTGCAGCGGGACGATCGCCTTCGTCCGCGGCGTGATCAGCGACTCGGCCGAGGCGACGTCGAGCCCGAGGTCGTCCTCGCGGACGTCGCACATCACGACCTCGGCACCGGTCGCCCGGATCGCCTGATGGTCGGCGACGTAGTTGAACGACGGAGTGATGACCTCGTCGCCCGGCCCGATCCCGGCGGCGAGCAGCGCGATGTGCATCGCCGAGGTGCCGGTGTTGGTGCAGACCACGTAGCGGCCGTCGAGCCCGAGATAGGCGGCGATCCGCTCTTCGAACTCCTTGGTCGTCGCGCCCATCCCGAGCCAGCCTACGTCGAGCGCGTCGGTCAGGTGCTTGAGGGTGTCGACGCCGACGTAGGGGACGAAGACGGGGACCCGCGCGTCCGTCGACGCCGGCTGGACCGGCGCTCGGTCGAGGACGTTCATGCTATTTTGGAGGCCTCCGTTGGTCGATTACCTTATCGGTGAACGAGATGGCGACCTTGAGCACGCGCGGCGACGCGGCGCCCGATCCGCACGACCCGAAGGATCCCGCGCTGCTGCGCCGCATGGGGGCCGACCCCGAGGTCCGCGCCGCATGGCAGCGCGCCTTCGACCTGATCGCGCCGTATCGCTACGCCTACAACTGGACGTGGCTCGGGCGTCCCGCGATCCAGTTCCCTCAAGATCTCGTAGCGATGCAAGAGATCATTTGGCGGACGCAGCCCGAGGTGATCGTCGAGACCGGGATCGCCCACGGTGGCTCGCTGGTCTTCTCGGCCTCGATGCTCGCCCTGCTTGGCGGCGAGCGAGAGGTCGTCGGAATCGACATCGACGTTCGGCCCCACAATCGCAGCGCGATCGAGGCGCACCCGCTCGCGGCGCACATCCACATGATCGAAGGCTCGTCGGTCGACGAGGGGATCGCCAAGCAGGTCGTCGCGCGCGTCGCGGGGCGCAGCGCGATGGTCGTCCTCGACTCCAACCACACTGCCGACCACGTCGCCCGCGAGTTGGCGCTCTACGCGCCGTTGGTGCGCAGCGGCTTCTTCCTGATCGTGATGGACACGGCCGTCGAGTACGCCGACCCGGCCTCGATCGTCGACCGGCCGTGGGGCCCGGGAAACAATCCGATGACGGCGGTCGACGCGTTTCTCGCGCGCGAGCGGCGCTTCGTCGTCGACGAGGAGTACGACGCGAAGCTGCTCTTCACGGTCGCTCCGCGCGGGTATCTGCGCGCCGTCGGTGATCCGTAACGCCGTGACGCTCCGGCCGCCGCGCGACGAGGACGTCCGCGTGCTCGCCGCGCTGCGCAACGACCTGCCGACGCAGTACGCGCTCCTGGCCGACCCGCGCCCGAACAGCGACGACGACGTGCGCGCGTGGATCGCGCGCCGCGCCGGCGATCCGCACGCGCTGTTCGTCGTGATCGCCGACGACGATGACGCCGCCGTCGGCTTCATGCAGATCGTCTCGATCGACGAGAAGAATCGCTACGGCTGGTTCGGGATCGCGATCGACGCCGCGCACCGCGGACGCGGCTACGGGCGGCGCGCCATCGCCGAGCTGCTCGACCTGGCGCGCGCCGACGGCCGGCTCGACAAGATCCTGCTCTACGTCGACACGGCCAACGCCGACGCGTGGGAGCTGTACCGCTCCGCCGGTTTTCGCGACGTCGGCATCTTCCGGCGCCACTATCGGGCGCCCGACGGCTGGCATGACGTCGCGGCGATGGAACTCTTCCTGGAGCGGCCGGCGTGAAGACGGTCGTCGTGCTGCAGCCGCAGTTCTTCCCGTGGCGCGGCGTCTTCGAGCAGATCCGGCTCGCGGACGAGTTCGTCCACCTCGACGACGCCCAGTTCCAGAAGGGCGGCTTCACCAACCGCGTGCAGGTCAAGACGGCAAACGGGCCGCTGTGGCTCACCGTGCCGGTTCTGCGCGGCGGATCGCTGCCGCGCATCGATGAGGTCGAGATCGACTACAAGATGAACTGGCGTGAGAAGCACCTCAAGACGCTGCAGATGAGCTATGCGCGCGCACCGCACGTGGGGCGCATGCTGGCGATCGTCGAGGAGATCTACGCCCGGACGCCGCGCACGATCGCCGAGCTCGACATCGCGGCGGTCGAGCGCTGCTGCGCGGAGCTCGGGCTGACGCCGGCGTTCACGCGCGCGTCCGAGACGCCGGTCGAGGGCTCGAAGACGGACCGGCTCGAGGCGTTGCTCGTCCCGCGCGCGACGACGGTCTACGTCACCGGCCGCGGCGCGCTGGACTATCTGAACGAGGAACAGCTCGCCGGCGCCGGGATCGAGGTGCACGTGATGCACTACAACCGTGCGCCCTATCCGCAACTCCACGGCGACTTCGATCCGCACGTGTCGATCCTCGACACGATCGCGAACCTGGGTCCGGCGGCGCACGCGGCGCTCGACTCGCCGGCGGTGCCGTGGCGGGAGGCGGTCGCGTGAGCGCGCCCGAGCGGGCCGAGCACTTCGCGCGCGACGGCTTCGTCGTGCTGCGCGGTTGGCTCGATCGCGAACGCGACGTGCTCCCGCTGCAGCGCGAGCTGGGGCTGCTGATCGAGCATGCCGCCCGCGTCTGCGGCGCGTCGTTCACCGCCGCGTCCGACCCGGCGGAGTTCGATCGCGGCTATCTCGAGCTCGTCGCGGCGCACCCCGACGTACAGCCGCTGGTCTACGACAACGCGAAGAACCTGATCGCGTTTCAGCGCCTCATCGTCAGCGAACGGCTGGCGGGACTCTATCGCGAGCTGCGCGGCACGGAGCTGCCGGGAACGGCGCCCGGCGCGAACGGCGTGCGCATCGACCGTCCCGGCGACGACCGGCGGTTGGCGCCGTGGCATCAGGAGTTTCAATACCAGTTCCGCAGCCTCGACGGGATCACGTTCTGGATGCCGCTCGTGCCCGTGGTGGAAGCGATGGGCCCGGTCGTTCTCGCGCGCGGCTCGCATCGCGGCGGCGTCGAGCCGCTCGTCGACGTCTCCGGGACGGGCGAAGCGGACATGGCGTCGGGACAGTACGGCGGCCTGCGCCTCGGCGACGAGGCGACGATTCCACAGCGTTACGAGCTATGCGCGCCGGAGTCGCAGCCGGGCGACGTGTTCGCGTTCGATTTCCTGACGCTGCACGCGTCCGGGCCGAACGTCGGAGCGCGTGCGCGTTGGACCGCGCAGATCCGGTACTTCAACTTCAGCGACGACTACGGCGCAAAGATTCGTTGGATGGGCGGCCTCAAGCACGGGACGACGCTCGCCGGCGCGAATGCCCTGCTCGCCGAGGCCCGTGCTGCGGCGCTGGGGCGCCGATGACGACCGCGGTGGCGACGGCCTGCGCCGTGTGCGGCGCGCCGAGCGGTGCGCCGGCGTATCGCCACGACGGCGCGGTCTCGGTGTCGTCGACGGCGCGCGCCGTCACCGTGCCGACGATCGTTTACGTCTGCACGGTCTGCGGCCACGTGCAGACGCCGCCGCTGGGCGACCTCATGCAGTATTACGATACCGCCTATAACGTCCATCTGGAGAGCGAGGAGTCGGACGACCTGTACGACGTCCGCGACGGCGTCCCGATCTACCGCGCGCAGCACCAGGCCGACGTCGCGCTGCGGAAGCTGGCGCTCGCGGCCGGCGCGCGCGTATTGGACTACGGCTGCGGGAAAGGGATGACGCTGCGCGCGCTCCTCGCCGCGCGGCCGGACCTCGACGGCCGCGTCTTCGACGTCAGCGACGCGTATCGCGCGCAGTGGGACGCCTTTCTTCCGCGCGAGCGCCAGGCCGCGTACGAGACGCCGGCCGACTGGGACGGGACGTTCGACGCCGTGTTGTCGTTCTTCGCACTCGAGCACGTCGCCGAACCGCGCGCGTTCCTGGCGGGGATCCGGCGGCTGATCCGTCCCGACGGCTCGCTGCATCTGATCGTCCCCAACGTGCGCCGCAACGTCGGGGACTTCATCGTCGTCGATCACTGCAACCACTTCATGCCGACCTCGCTCCGGCGCGTTCTCGCCGAGGCGGGATTCGAGGACGTCCGGATCGACGAAGAAGCGCACGCCGCGGCCTACGTCGTGACGGCGCGTCGTACCGAGACGCCGCAGCCCGACGCGAGCGACACCGCCGAGGTCGCGGCGCACGTCGATGAGGCGAACAGCTACGCGGCATTTTGGACGGCGGCGAGCCATGCCGTCGCGTCCTACGAGCGCGACGTCGCCCGCGGCCGCCGCGCCGCGATCTACGGCAGCGGTTTCTACGGCGTCTTCATCGCCAGCCGCCTGCACGATCGCGCAAACGTCGCGTACTTCCTGGACCGCAACCCGCATCAGCAGACGAAGCGGATCTTCGACCGCGCGGTGCTGGCGCCCGAGGGGATCGCGGACGACGTCGACGTCGTGTACGTCGGGTTGAATCCGGCCAACGCGCGCGCGATCGCGGCCGGCGTCGCGCCGCTCCACGCTCGCAGGCGGGACCTGTTCTTTCTCTAAGCGTGACGGTATGGAAGGTACGGTCGTGAGCGACGAACGGTTCCCGCTCGTCAGCATCCTGATCCCGAACTACAACTACGTGAAGTACGTTGCGCAGGCGGTCGACAGCGCCGTCGCGCAGACGTACCCGAACGTCGAAGTCGTGGTCTCGGACAACTGCTCGACCGACGGCGCCTGGGAGCTGCTGCGGGAACGCTACGCGACCGAGCCGCGGGTCCGGCTGTACCGGAACGAGACGAACGTCGGGATGGCCGGAAACTTCGACCGCGTCTTCGAGCTCGCCCGCGGCCGGTACCTGATCTGTCTCTCTTCCGACGATTTCTTCTTCCCTGTGCACGTCGAACGTCTGATGGAGCGCTTCGCCCGCGACCCCGGGCTCGACGTCGTCTATAGCGACGCGTACTTCGCGCTCGAGAACGGCGACGTCTACACGCGCCGTTCGCTCCCGGGCCAGTTTCCCGTCGACTATGCGGACGCCCGTGACGAGCTGGTCGAGGAGTTCACCCGGGTGTGCCCGGTCTGTTATCCGTGCGCGCTCTTCAAGCGCGAGGCGCTGCTCGCTCCAGGGATTCGCGAGCTCGGCGCAGACGAGGCTGCCGGGGACTGGGAGGTTATCATCCGCCTCGCGCTTGCCGGCGCGCGCTTCGCGTACGTCGCCCAGCCGGGGATGGCGATCCGGATTCACGCCGATCAGTTCTCGGGCGACGCGTATCACCGCACCGGCCGCAACGTCTTGGATTTCGTGGGCTACGTCGAGCGCTACATGGATCATCCCGAGTTCGTGCGGCGGATGCGCGGACGCGAAAGCGGCGTCGCGACCCTGCTGACCGCCCTCGTGACGAACGCGGCGACGCTCAACGACGGTTCGTCGCCGTTCGACGCCCAGCAGCACGCACGCTTCGCGGCGGCGCAGCGGCGTCTGAACGAGCGCGCGCGAGTCTACGAGCCCGCGCGCGTCCGCGAGTCGACGGTGAGCGTGCTCATCGAGTCTGCCGGCGCGGTGCGGCCGTTGCTGCGCGCCGTGGACTCCGTCGCGGCGCAGACCTTCCCGAACTGGGAGGTCGTCGTCGTCGATCACGGCGCGATCCCGCTCGAGCCGATCTTGCGAGCTCATCGGGTCTGGGGGCGCACGTCGTACGTGCGGATGCCCACGATGCAGACGCCCGGGGCGGCGCGGAATCTTGCCCTGCGGATGTTCCGCGGCGAATACCTCGCCGTGCTCGATCCGGACAACCGCTTCGCGCCGGATCACCTCATGCGCGCGGTCGATGCAATCGAGCGGTCCGGTGCGCCCGCGTCGCTCGCCGCCGCGCGCCTCGTGGTCGAGCAGACCGACGGGATGGGCAGCGCCGGCGAGCCGCTCGGTGAGACGGCCGCATTCGGCGGTGAGGAGCGCGACGTACTGCGCCTCGTCGTCGCGCAGACGCTGCGGCTCGATCAGGTCGTCTTCTATCGCGGCCTGCTGGAGCACGTCGGCCTCTTCAACGAGGGCGTCGGCCTCGGCGACGATTGGGAGTTCCTGGTCAGGCTCGCCCGCGGCACGCGCTTCGTTCCGACCGGCGCGGCCGGTGTCGAGTTGACGGCGCGCATCGGACTGGTGGTCCAACGGCTCGGCGCGATGATCGGGCAGTACGTCTCGCTCGTCGACGCGATCTACCACGCATATCCCGCCGATCCGGGCCTGGCCGCCGAGCGGGTGCAGCATCGCGCCGCCGTCGTCGCGGCGATCGCGAGCTGGCAGCAGGCGACGTCAGATCCGAACGGCGTCGCCGCGTTCATGGCGGTGCTCGGCGGCCGGCCCGCGCCCGCACCGCTGGCGCCGGTTCTGCAGCCGGCGTAACGGCGAGGTCGATATCGGAGTGGGCGGCGTCGGCCGCGGACGGACGGTGCTGTTGCTCGCTGCCGGGGCATATCTCGCCCCGTCGGTGCACGCGCTGCGCGCCGCGGGTTTTCGCGTCGTCAGCGTCGATCGTAACCCCCAGGCGCCGGGCCACGCCGCTGCCGACGCGCGCGTCGTCGCGAGCATTACCGACGTCGATGCGATCGCCGCCGCCGCCCGGACACACGACGTCGGGGTGATCCTGCCGGGGATCGAGGCGTCGGTCGTCGCGGCGGCCGAAGCGTCGGAGCGCCTGGGTTTACCGCAGATCGGCGTCGACGTCGCGGTGCGCTGTACCGACAAGGTCGGGCTGCGCGAGGCGTGGCGGCGCGCCGGGCTGCTTCAGCCGGAATTCCGCGAGGTGCCGTCGGCGGGACTGCGCGCCGCCATCGAGGAGTTCGGATTCCCCTGTGTGGTGAAGCCGGCGCGGAACGGCGGGAGCGTCGGCGTCTCCGTCCTCGACCGAGCCTCCCAGCTCGACGGCGCGATCGCCGATGCGACCCGCAACGCGCCGGACGGGCGCTGCATCGTCGAGCGCTTCGTCGAGGGACCGTTGCTGACGGCGGACGGCTTCGTGCGCGACGAGGAGGTCGTCGTCGCGATGATCGGCGACGTGGTGACGCAAGAAGAGACGCGCCACCGCGTCAACATGGCGCTGAACTATCCCGCCCGATACGACGCGGCCGTCGTCGCCGAAGCGCGCGCGCTCATCGTCGACGCCGTGCGCGCCGTCGGCTTGCGGCGGGGCGCGTTTCACATCGAGTGCATCGTCGGGCCCGAGGGCGTGATGCTGGTCGAGCTCGCCGCGCGCGGCGGCGGCTCGTACCTGTCGAGCACCGTCGTCGGCGAGGTCAGCGGCCTCGACGGGCCGGTCACCTTCGCGCGGCTGCTGCTCGGCGACACCGTCGATTTGCGGCCGACGCGGGCGCGCGGAGCTTCGCTACGGTTCTTGCGCGCACCGGAGGGGATCGTCGACGCCGTTGCCGGTGTCGCCGCGGCACGCCGTCTTCCCGGCGTCGTCTCGCTCGACGTCGCGATCGGGAGCGGTGCCGCCGGCGGGATCGTCGTCCACGACAACGCACGCCACGGCCACGTCGTCGCGGTCGGTTCCGATCGCGACGAAGCGGTCGCGCGCGCCGAGGCAGCGGCGGCGGCGGTCCGCTTCGTCATGCGCGCTCAGGTCCCGACGAAGGCCTCGTAACCGGCGAACACCGTCAACTCGTCCTCGAAACCGTCGGCAAGATCGACGATGACGGTGAACTCGAACGGCATGTAGTCGTGCCGCAGTTGGACGCGGCGCGAGTGGCGCAGCGCCGCGGCGAGGACCCGCGCCGGATCGGCGTACGCGTTTTCGGGTCGCGTGAACGTCGCGCGGTCCGAGAGGAAGTTGACCGCGAACCCCCGGCGCGCATGGGCGGCGAAGAGTGCGAACGTCGCTTCGACGTAGCCGTCCCGCCCGGCGGCGGCATGGTTGTGCGTCCCCGAAGCGACGATCACGTCGTAGGTTGCGGCGATCCCGTCGACGAGCGGATCGCCGACCGCGAAGGCCGCGTCGGGGTAGGCTTCGCGCGCGATCGCGATCAGCTTGGGGTTGAGATCGATGCCATGGTAGTCGATCGTCCAGCCGCGCGAACGAGCGAAGGGGTAGAGGTCGCCGAAGCCGCAGCCGACGTCGAGCAACGACGTTCCCGGCGCGTGCTCGAGCCCCCAATACGACAATAGGATCTCGTAGCGCAGCTTGTGCTTCGGCTTGCTCCACCCGAGCGTCTCGGGCGCGTGACCGTAGCGCGCCAGCCGCTCGTCGTAGAGCGCGCGGAGCCGGTCGCGCTCGTCGGGGGTCATCGCCAAGCTTCCTCGACGCCGAGAAAACGCGCCAGCGTGCGATGGCCGACGTCGGCGCGGGCATCGTCGGGCAGCCCGGCGGTCAGCTCCTCGAAGCGCGTGCGTACCGCGGCGTGCGCCCACTCGGGATGATCGCTGCCCAGGCACGTGCGCCGGTGGAACGACGAGAACGCATAACGCAGATCGGCGTCGAGCGAGCTGCCCGCATACTTCATCATCGTGAACGAGACGTCGAGCACCAGGTTCTCGTTGTGCCGTGCGAGCTGCATCCAGCGCAACAGATCGACGTCGCCGCCGTGGACGAGGATCATCCGCACCGCGGGCACCTCGCGGAGCGCGGCGGCGAGCAGGTAGAGCGGATCGCTCCTCGGGTAGTCCGCGATCGGCGCGTGCAGGTAGGTGCACAGCATCACGACCAGGTCGCGCGCGTGCGCCAGCCGCAGCGCGTCGACGAAACGGGCGTCGTCCAGCGCGAAGCCCGAGCGGCGCGGATGGAGCTTGATCCCGCGAAAGCCCAGGTCGCGTACGACGTCGAGCTGCGCGGCGAGATCGGGAGCGCGGGGATCGATCCCGGCGATCGGAACGAGTGCGGCATGCGGCCGGCATAGCGCCGCGAAGCGCTCGTGATCGTAGCCGTTCGTCCCCGCGAGCCCGACGGCGCACGCCATTCCGAAGCCGCTCTCGCGGAGCGACGCCAGCAGCGGTGCGACGCGCGCGTCCCGATCCCCGCTCAGCCAGCGGCCGTCGACGGTCGGGTGCGCGAGCGAGTCGAAGAGCGGGATCACGCCGGCGCGATGCAGCGCAGGTAGCCGCGCGGGTTGCTGGTCAGCAGCAGCTTTCCGTTGTAGAACGGATCGATCTCGAAGCGGTTCGTTTCGGCGAGGTAGGCGTTCATTGCCGTCATCGGGTTGTTCTGCGGGCCCCAATCGCGGATCACCATTCGGGCTGCCTCGGGGATGCCGAGCCCCGTATCGGCGACGACGAGAAACTGTCCGGGGGTGACGAGCGGCGCGTACGCACGCAGCTCCGCCAGCACGTGCGCGTGCGAGTGATCGCTGTCGAGCACGACCATCACCCGCGAACCGTGCGGGATCAACGCCCGCACCTGCGCGAGCGTCGCCTCGTCGGTCGAGGAACCCTCGACGAGCCGGATCCGGGGCGCCAACGGATGCTGCTCGATCGCCGCGCGGTTGTGGGGCCGGATATCGACGTCGACGCCGACGACGACGCCGCGGCCGAGGACCCCGAAGACCGTCGCGAAGAGCGCGAGCGATCCGCCGCGCGCGACGCCCGTTTCGATCAGCACGTCGGGCCGCGTCTCCCAGACGATTTCCTGCAGCGCGACGACGTCGGGCGGCAGCTGGATGATCGGGAGGCCCAGCCAGCTCCAGAGATACGTGTAGCGATGGCCGGCGGCGTCGATCTGCACGTCGGCGGCACGGTGGAGCAGGTCGCTGTCCGCCGCCAGAGCCGCCGTGCTGCGCCGTTTCGCCTCCTCGAACTCCGCTCGATCGTCGTGCACCGTGGCCTCCGTTCGCGGGACCTGAGCGCCGATACCTAGGGAGATGGGGCGGGAAGCGACCAAGCGATGACGCTCGAGACGGCATCGCGGCTCAGCGCGCGCGTGCGCGCGATCCCGGAGGCACTCTCGATCTGGATGAACCAGATCGTCTACGATCTGCGCCGCCGCGGTACCGACGTGACCGTGCTCTCGCTCGGCGAGGCGTACTTCGAGATCCCCTGGTTCGGCTTCGACGACGTTGACGCCGCGCGCGCCAATCACTACTCCGACAGCCGCGGCCTGCCCGAGCTGCGCGAGCGCATCGCGGCGTTCCAGCGCCGCGCATACGGCGCGGCGGTCGACCCGTCGTCCGAGCTGCTCATCACCGCAGGCTCGAAGCTCGCGCTATACCTGGCGATGCTGGCGTTGCTCGACCCCGGCGACGAGGTCATCGTGCACGAGCCGGCATGGCTGAGCTACCCCGAGCACGTTCGGCTCGCCGGCGGCGTCCCGCATTTCGTGCCCTACGACGTCCCCCTCGCCGAGCTGCCGCGGCGGTTCACCGCGCGCACCCGGCTCGTCGTGCTCAACAACCCGAACAATCCCGCCGGCAGCGTCTACTCCGCGGACGAGCTGCTGGCGCTGCACCGCAGTTGCCGCGAGCGCGGCGTCGAGCTGCTCGTCGACGAGGCGTACAGCGACTTCGTCGTGGACGGCTCGTTCCGCTCGCTCGCCGCGCTCGTCCCGGGCCTCGACGGCGCGATCGTCGTCAACTCGCTCTCGAAAAACCTCGGGATTTCGGGCTGGCGAATCGGCTACCTGATCGCGCGGCCCGACCTGGTCGACGCCTGCCTCAAGCTGAACCAGCACATCGTCACCTGCGCTCCGACGGTGCTGCAGCTTTATCTCGCCCGCCACTTCGAGGAGCTCGTGGCGATCACGATCCCGCAGGCACGCGCCGTCGCGGAAAAGCGCGCGCGCGTCGCGGCCGAGCTCGATCGTCTGGGCTTGCGCAGCTTGCGCGGCGCGGCGACGTTCTATTTCTTCGTCGCGCTCGGCGATTATCGCGGAACGTCGATGGACTTCGCGACTGCGCTGCTGCTCGAAGACGGGATCGCGGTCGTCCCGGGTTCGGCGTACGGCGAGAGTACCGACCGGTACGTGCGCCTCTCGATCGGCACCGAGAGCGAAGAGCGGATCGCCGCGGCGCTCGCGACGATCCGCGCGCGCATCAGCGAGCCGCACGACGCCGCCGTTACGACCCAGCAGCGGCTGCACGCGCACGGCTTCCGTCCGTTCACCGCAGCCGCGCCCTGATCGCGACGCCGGCTCAGATCTGGACCTTCTGAACCTCCACCGCGAGCGACGAGAGCCAGAGATTTCCGTCGGGACCAGTCACGAGGAACGCGTCGGTAAGCACGCCCGGGATCGCATATTCCGTGACCGTCCCCGACGGCGTGACCTTGCCGAGCGGGTTGCCGGCGCTCTCCGTGAACCAGAGGTTTCCGTCGGGGCCGGTCGTGATGGCGATCGGCGACCCGTTCGAAGGGAGCGCGAACTCCGTGATCGTCCCGGCGGGGGTGATCCGCCCGATCGCGTGCGCGCCGTAGTCGGCGAACCAGACGTTGCCGTCAGGCCCGGCGGCGATTCCGTTGGGATTGCTCCCCGCCACGCCGGTCGGGAACATCGTGATCGTGCCGGCCGGCGTGACGCGGCCGATCGCGCCGGGACTCGTGCACGTGAACCAGATGTTCCCGTCGCCGCCGCCCGCGATGAAATCCGGGTGGATGAAGCCGCCGGGAAGGGGGAACGTCGTCACCGCGCCGCCCGGCGTCATCCGGCCGATCGCCGAGCTACCGCCCAGCGCGTACCAGAGGTTCCCGTCGGGGCCGGCGGTGATGCCGACCGGCTGCGTTCCACCGGCGGCGAACTGGGTTACCGTTCCGAGCGTCGTCGCGATGCGGTCGACCTGCGCGTGGTTGTAGTCCGTGAACCACAGGTTCCCGTCCGGCCCGGCGGCGATCGCCAGGCCGAACGGGTTCGCGCCCGGCACGGTGTACTGCGTGAACGTTCCGGCCGTCGTGATGCGGCTGACGCTGCCGGTTCCGGTGTTGTCCGCTTCCCACACCCAGAGGTTGCCGTCCGGACCGGCCGCGATCGAGTCGAAGCCGATCCCAGCGGAGGGACCCGGCGCGTTGTACGTCGTGACGACGAACCCGTTGATCGTGATCGGCACGCCCGACACCGTGTTGGAGATCGCGACGCTGCCGCCGGTGCCGTAGGTGTCCCCCAGCACGACGGTACACGCACCGAGCGGCGATGCGGTGCTGCCCGCGGTGATGTTCACGGTCGTGATCGCGCTGGCTCCGGCTATGCCGTAACTTTGGAGTACGCCCGTGCATGTGCCCGCCGTGTTCAGGGCGTAGCCGTCGTTCGCCGGCGCGTTCGCTTCGCTCACGTTGAGCACGGCCGATTGGCCTACGCCAAAGAACGCGAGCGCGCCGGAGCTGAAGTACGGGCTCGTGCTGGTGATGTACAGCGGAGAGACTTGAATCGCGAGCGGGTTGACGTTGTTCGCCGTGAGCTGGACCCCGATGCCGTAACCCGGCGCGCCGCCGCCGTCGTAGCGCACGGCGATCGTGTCGGTCGAGTGCGTCAGCGTCGCCGTCGTTCCCGAGGGGTTGCCGTTGAAGAGCAGCACTGCGTGTCCGGTTTGGTTCTGCTCGGCCAGTGAGACGATGATCGGGTTGGCGTACGGGTCGTTCGTCCCCGCAGTGATCGGGTTGTTGTCGAAGTCCTGCGGCTGGATGAGGATGCCGTACGTATGCGACGCGCCGTCCGCGGGGAGCGACGCGAACGCCGGAACGGCGCCGTACTTCGCGATCAGACCGCTGATGAAGATCGACAGCGTGTTCGCGGCGTTGAGCGTGATCGTCTGATTGCTCAGCAGGTCGATCCCGAGCACGTTTGCGCCGCTGAAGCTGCCGCCGCTCGGCGCCGCGTCGTACGTCGTCATGATGAAGTCTTCGACGCCGGCCGGAACCGGAACGACGACGCTGCAGGTGCGCGGGAAGCCCGCGGTCCCGCCGCAGGCCGCTGAACCGGAAGAGACGTCCGTCGCGCTCGAGCCGATGACGGTCGCGTGCTGCGTGTCGCTATGCAGGTAGGCCCTGATCTGCACGCCGTTCGTCGACGGCGAGACGAACTTCGGCTTGCGCGTGGACCGCGATGCTTTCGTCGCGGGCGGCCCGGCGATCGTCATCGTGACGCGCAGCGACTGGAGCCCGCCGGGCGCGGCGGAGACCTGCGGTGCCGGCGCCGGCGACGCGCCGGAGCCTCCGCCTCCGCAGCCGTACAGGAGCGCCGCACACGCCAGCGCGGCGACGATGGTTGATCTACGGCTGCTCGTTCGCTGCATCATGAAACGCTCTCGTCTCATCAGTGGACGACCCCGCCGGTGGTCGTGACGCCGACGGTGATCGTCGCCGCCTGCCCGAGCGAGTCGGTGACGGTTATCGTCGCGGTGCCCGCGCCTACCGCGGTGACGTGGACGGCCGGCCCGGCGATGATCGTCGCGGTCGCGACGCCGGGATTCGTCGAGTTCGGCGTGTAGCCGCCGCTATAACCGGGATCGCTGATCGCGGCGTCCTGCGTCTGGCCGGCGGCGGTGAACGCCATGGCGTTCGGCGCGACCGACAGCGGCCCGGGCGTCGGCGTTGGAGTCGGCGTCGGCGTCGGAGTCGGAGTGGACGTAGGCGTCGGCGTAGGCGTAGGCGTGGCCGTCGGCGTGGGCGTGGGCGTCGCGGTAGCCGTAGCCGCCGGTGTCGGTGTCGGTGTCGGTGTCACGCCCGAGGTCGGCGTGGTGGTCGGCGTCGGCGTCGCCGTCGGTGCCACTGTGGGGGTCACGCCAGGCGCCGGAGCCGAGGTCCCCGATGCGCCGGGCGCGCCGGGGAAGAATCCCGAGCCGCCGCTGCAGCCGGCGATCAGCGCGGCGCATGCGAGGGCGAAGAAATACCGCCTCACGGAGTTGCTCGCGAGTGGGCGGCGTCGTACGCGCGCACGGCATTGGTAGCCACCGTTGAGAGACGAAGCAGGCGCATACCCTTCCCCGAACGCTCGAAGCAACGAAGGCCATGCTCTACTCAGGCGTCTTCAACGCCGTCCCAAACAAAGCTGACGCCCGCCTGGATGGCTTCGCAGCAGCACAGGCGCGAACCTGGTATCGAACGTGATGGCGCGTTCGCTCACGGCAACGGCCGAGCGCTGCGCAGGAGCAACGCTCGCGCCGCCTGCAGCGCGGCGTCGATCGCCGGCCGCCGATAGTCCCATTGCTCGCCGGGCGGCGCCGGGAGGATCACCATCGTCGCGTTCGCCTCGTAGAGGACGACGCGGCCGTCGCCGTCGAGCGCGAAGTCGATCCCGCAATACGCGAGTCCCAACGTCGACGCGATGCGCTTGAGTGCCGTGATCGCGCGGCTCCCGAGCACGCCGTGCATGTCCGCGAGAAACCGATGCTCCTCCTCGCGGAACGCGGCGTGCGCCTCCATCGCGGCGCTGAAGTAATGCACTTTCCACTCGCGCCCGATCGCGAGGTGCAGCGGATACAGCCGGCCGTCGATCGCGAGAACGCGATACTTCCGAAACGTTCCGTCCGGTGCCGGCGTGTGCAGATACTCGATCGCCAGCAGCTCGTCGCCGGGGAAGTCGGCGATCGCCGCGCGCAGCGACGTGAGGTCCGCCGCGCGCGTGAAGTGCTCGCCGGTATGATATCCCGGGCTGCGCACCAGGACCGGCCAGGCGAAACCGTCGCGCGCCAGCACCGCCGCCGCATCGGCCGCGGCGAGCTCGTCACGCCGATAGCGCGCGATCCTCGGCGCGACGACGTCGTCGAGCGCCCCGAGGCGCCGCGCGTTCTCGACGCGTCCCGTCTCGCGCACGCGCGCCGGCGCGTTCAGTAGCCGCGCGCCGCTCGTCGACGCGACCGCATCGGCAACCTCGAGCGCGCCGGCGCAGCGGTCGGCGTCGCCGATCGCGTTGAAGACGAGCGCGTGCGGCGGCAGCGCCGCGCCGGCACGGTGCGTCTCGACGTGCAGCTCGGCCCACTGGAAGACGTGCGCGTCGAGGACGTGCTGAAGCGGGACGTTGCCGCCCAGCACCGACATCAGCAGCAGAACGCGCACCGGCTCGCCCGGGCCGCGATACGCGGAGATCGCCGTGGCGCCGTTCGGATAACCGGCACGCCAGGCGCGTTCCGCCGCCTCGCGCTCACCGGCGCGGTGGTAGATCGGCGCGAGCCCGCGGTGCGCCGGCGCGTAGCCCGGCTCGACGGTGAGCGCGGCTTCGTAGGCCGTTCGCGCGCCCGGTTCATCGCCGAGCGCGAGCAGGATCTCGCCGAGCCCGGTCAACGGTTCGGGGCGGTGCGGGTGCGCGCGCGCCGCTTCGTAGTAGACGGCTTTGGCGCCCTCGAGGTCACCGTGCTCGCCGAGCAGCTTCGCGAGCGGCAGCATCGCGTCGTAGCGGTGCGCATCGCGGCTGAGCACGTCGGCATACGCTGCGATCGCTTCCATCCGCAGACCGAGATCGGCGAAGACGCCGGCGCGCTCGACGCGGGGCCCGAGCGCGTCGGGCGCGGCCGCGATCTCTTCGTCGAGCCGCTGCAGCAGCGCGACGCGCAGATGATGCTGCTTCGCCCACGGAACCGCCGCGCGCAGAGCGATTGCTTCCTGCTCGTCCATCTCAGGCCTCGGCGACCAGCCTGCCGAGACGCGGCCCGAGGACGAGAACGATCGCTGCGGCGGCGAGAATCGGGACGAACGCGCCGGCCGGATTGTGGGTGAGGTCCCAGGCTGCGCCCGAGAGCAGCGTGGTCAGAAACGCGATGCTGTAGCCCAGCGTGAAGCTGCCCGCGGAGATCCGCGAGATCTCGTCGTGTCTGCCGACGAGCGCGGGGAGCGCGAAGCTCAGCGTCAGCACGTACGCGGCGAACAGCCCGAATGCCGCCGAGGCGACGACCGCGGCGATCCCGCCCAGCATGAGAAACGCCGCCAGCGCGGCGAGCGCGAGCAGCGCGACGACCAGCGAGGTACGGCGCCGGCCGAGGATCGGCATCGGGATCAGCCCGACTGCGAGCGACGCCGGGATCTGGCCGATGTTCAACGCGGCGAGGCACGGCGCGATCAGCTGCGGCTGTCCGGTCGCGTTGAGGTAGTCCGGGGTGAACGTGTTCGCGCCGAAGTATGCCAGGCTCGCGGCCGACTGGTAGATGCCGATCTGGACGATACGCGGATCGCGGAAGTCCGGGAACCAGCGCGCGCCCAGCGCCGGCCGTTCGTCGGGGAGTCCCGGAACCAGACTCACGGCCAGCGCCGTCAGCGCGACCGGCACGCTCCAGGCCGCCAGGCTCAGCTCCCAGCTTCCGCCGAGCAACGGAAGCAGAAACGGGATCGTAAGCGAGGCGCTCAGCGCCTCGCCGATCAGCAGCCCGTTCGCCCAGATCGCCGTCCCCAGCGCCGGACGGTCCGGAAACCAGGAGCGCGAGAGCGCGGGAAAGGCGGGCTGCGAGATCGCGATTCCCAAGCCCATGCAGAGCGTCATCCCGAACAGCATGGCGGTCGATGGTCCGAGCCCCCTGAGAGCCCCGGCGATCGCTATCGCCGCCAAGCCGGTCACCAGCGTCCGCCGCGCGCCGAGCCGCGCCGTGAACAAAGCGCCGAAGATCGACGCGCCGGCGAGGACGAGAACCGGGAGGTTGGAGAGGGCGGCGATCCCCGACTCCCCGAGGCCGAGGTCGCGGTGGATCAGCGGGATTACCGGCGGGATCGCCAGCAGGGTCAGCCGCAGATCGATCCCGGCCAGCCACAGCAGCAGCCCTCGTAGCCGTTGGCGGCGCACCGGGGTCGTGGTATACTATCGAGGTTGTGCCGCCCTCCGGGGGCGACGCGATTCACACTCTACGGGTCCGGAGGACCCGGATGCGCGGAGGCGGCGCGATGCCGCCCAGCGCGAGATGGTCCCATCACGGTGCCACGGACGGCGGCCGCGGGGTCAGAAAGGTCCCTACCAACCCATGGCTTCAGGCGTTACCATGCGCGCTCTTCTGGAGGCGGGCGTCCACTTCGGACACCAGACCCGCCGCTGGAATCCGAAGATGAAACCGTACATCTTCCAAGAGCGCAACGGCATCTACATCATCGACCTGTCGCAGACGCTCTCGATGCTCAACGGCGTCTACGACGCCGTCAAGCAGATGTCGCGGCAGGGCCGCGTCATTCTCTTCGTCGGGACGAAGAAGCAGGCGCAGGACGTCGTGCGCGAAGAGTCCGAGCGCGCCGGGACGTTCTACGTCAACCAGCGCTGGCTCGGCGGCACGCTGACGAACTTCTCGACGATCCAGAAGCGGATCGCGCGGCTGCGCGAGCTCGAAGGGATGCGCCAGCAAGGCACCTTCGATCTGCTCCCCAAGAAAGAAGTCGCCCGGCTGACCGACGAGCTGGAGAAGCTCGAGAAGTTCCTCGGCGGCATCAAGGACATGCACCGTCTGCCGGACGCGATCTTCATCGTCGATCCGAAGAAGGAACGCATCGCAGTCGCCGAGGCGAAGAAGCTCAACATCCCGATCATCGCCGTCATCGACACCAACTGCGATCCCGACGAGATCGACTTCGCGGTTCCGGGCAACGACGACGCCATCCGCAGCGTTCGGCTGATGGTCTCGACGATCGCCAACGCGATCATCGAAGGCAAGACCGAGACCGAGTCGTCTTACGACGAAACCGAGTACGACGAGCAATACGCCGAGGCCGCGGCCGAGCCCGTGACGGCCGGCGTCTAACCAGCGAAGGACGACGTGGAAACCACTACTTACAAGCCGAGCGCGGACGAGATCAAACGGCTGCGTGAAGAGAGCGGCGCCGGGATGTCCGACGTCCGCAACGCCTTGCTCTGGGCCGAAGGCGACCACGAGCGCGCGAAGGCGCGTCTGGGCGAGCTCGGCCAGGCCAAGGCCGAGAAGAAGGCCGAGCGGGCCGCGAACGAAGGGCTCGTCGGGTCGTACATCCACGCCGGCGGGAAGATCGGCGTGCTGGTCGAGATCAACTGCGAGACCGACTTCGTCGCTCGCAACGACCGGTTCCGCGACCTCGTCCGCGACGTCGCGATGCACGTCGCCGCGATGTCGCCGCAGTACCTCGACCGCGAGTCGGTCCCGTCCGAGGTGATGGCCGAGGTCAAGGGCGAGCTCGAGAAGACCGTACCGCCCGGCAAGCCGGCCGACATCGTCGAGAAGATCGTCTCGGGGAAGCTGAACAAGTGGTACGAGGAGCACACGCTCCTCGAGCAGCCGTTCGTGAAGGACGACTCGCAGACCGTCGGCGAGCTGGTCAACAGCGTCTCCGGCGTCCTGGGCGAGAAGATCCGCGTCCGCCGCTACGTCAAGTTCGCCCTCGGCGAAGAGTAAAGCGAACCAAGACCGAACGAACCGAGATATGCCCAAACCGGCCTACGAACGCGTCCTGCTGAAGCTCTCGGGGGAGGCGTTCGCCGGCCGGGGCGGGAGCATCGACGTCGACACCACGACGGCGATGGCGCGCGAGATCGCGCAGGTCCACGAGGACGGCGTTTCGCTGGCGGTCGTGGTCGGCGGCGGGAACATCTGGCGCGGGAAGACCCACGAGGCGGCCGGGATGGACCGGGCGACCGCCGACTACATGGGGATGCTGGCGACCGTGATCAATGCGCTGGCGCTCCAGGACTCGCTGGAGCGGATCGGCGTCGAGTCGCGCGTCCAGACCGCGATCGCGATGAACGCGATCGCCGAGCCGTACATCCGGCGCCGCGCGATCCGCCACCTCGAGAAGGGGCGGGTCCTCATCTTCGCGGCCGGGACCGGCAACCCGTACTTCACCACCGATACGACCGCCGCGCTGCGCGCGGTCGAGGTAGGCGCGCAGGCGATTCTCAAGGCAACGAAGGTGGACGGCGTGTACACTGCCGATCCGTTCAAGGATCCCAGCGCGACCCGCTTCCAGCATCTCGACTACCTGCGGGTGCTGGAGCTCGGCCTCGAGGTCATGGACTCGACCGCGCTGACGCTGTGCATGGACAACGGTCTGCCGATTGTCGTCTTCGACATGAACGTCTCCGGGAACATCCGGCGGGTCGTCATGGGCGACCCGATCGGGACGACCGTCTCGCGGAGTACGGCGCGCGTCAACGGAGAAGAGATCGCGCATGCTTGAGGACGTCTATCGCGACACCGAGTCGAAAATGGGGAAGGCGCTCGACGCCACCCGCAGCGACTTCGCTTCGATCCGCACCGGGCGCGCGTCGCCGGCGCTGCTGGACCGCATCGTCGTCGAGGCCTACGGGACGCCGCAGCCGCTCAAGGGCGTCGCCAGCGTGAACTCGCCCGACGGCCGCTCGCTGCTCGTCACCGCGTTCGACAAGAACCTCGTCGGCGCGATCCGCAAGGCGATCGAGACCAGCGACCTCGGCCTCAACCCGAACGTCGACGGCGCGACGATTCGTCTCTCGATCCCGCAGCTCAACGAAGAGCGCCGCAAAGACCTGGTCAAGCTGGTCAAGAAAAAGTCGGAAGAGCACAAGGTCGCGATCAGAAACATCCGTCACAAGGCGATCGACGAGATGAAGACGCTCAAGGCGAAGGATCATGCGATCACCGACGACGTGGTCAAGCGCGGCCAAGAGCAGGTGCAGAAGATCACCGACAAGTTCGTCAAGCAGATCGACGACTTGGTCGCAGGCAAAGAAAAAGAAATCATGGAGGTCTAGGCTGCGCACCGACGATTTGGTGATGCTGCCGTGGCGCGCGGCGCTGCAGGCGATGGGTGAGCGCAGCGTGCTGCTTCGCGTTTTGACCCCGCCGTACGCTGCGGTCGGTCTCGGCGCGCTGCGCGCGCTGCGCGTTCGGCCGCTGGCGGGCGAGCACGACGGCGCCTTCGAGCTGGTGGTCGGGTACGAAGGGTACGAGAAGCTCTGATGGAGACGATCGTCGCTCGCGGCGTAACCCTCGACCCGGCGCGGCTTCCCGCGCACGTCGCGATCATCATGGACGGGAACCGGCGCTGGGCGCGCACCCGCCGCCTCCCCGCGATCGAAGGGCATCGCCGCGGGATCGTCGCGCTGCGCGACGTGACGCGCGCGGCCAGCGATTGGGGGATCCCGATGCTGACCGTCTACGGTTTCTCGACCGAGAACTGGAAGCGCGACTCGACCGAGATCTCGCTGCTGCTCGACCTGTGCGTCTACTTCGCGCAGAACGAGCTCGCCGAGCTGTGCCGCAACAACGTTCGCGTGCAGATCATCGGGCACTACGAGCAGCTCCCGCGCGCCTCGCGCGAGGCGCTCGACCGGCTCGTCGCCCGCACCTCGACGAACACCGGGCTGATCCTCAACCTCGCCGTCAACTACAGCGCGCGCAGCGAGCTGCGCGACGCCGTCGAGCGGATGATGCGCGACGTGCAGGCCGGGACGCTCTCGCCCGACGCGATCGAAGAGGATACCATCGGCGGCTACCTGTCGACCGCGGGGATGCCAGATCCCGATCTGCTGATCCGCCCCGGCGGCGAAGCGCGGCTCTCGAACTTCCTCTTATATCAGGTCGCCTACGCCGAGCTGGTTCTGCGCGACACGTTCTGGCCGGACTTCTCGCGCGATCACTTCGCCGAGGCGATCGCCGAGTATCAGCGCCGCCAGCGGCGGTTCGGCGGGGCATGACCACCACGACGACGGCGGCGTCGGCCGCGGCGAAGCCGGCGTCGAAGCCTCCCGTCGCGGTCGGCACCCGGCGCATCGTCATCGGTGTGCTGCTCGCCGTCGTCGGCTTCGCCTGCGTCGCGTGGCCGCCGGCCTTCACGATCCTGGTGATGCTGATCGCGACCGGCTGTCTGTACGAGTTCGCCGGGCTCTCCTCGCGCAAGGGTCCGCAGCTCGAGCTTCCCGTCGCGATGGCGGCGGTCTGGGCGTACATCGCGCTGACGCACTTCGGGCTGATTCACAAGTACGAGGGGATTCTGCTCGCCGCGACCGTGATCGTCGCGCTGGCGACCGCGACGTTCACCGCGAACAGCGGCTACTTCGCGCGCAGCGGCTACACGCTGCTCGGTGTGCTGTACATCGGGAAGCTGCTGACGTACTTCATCGCGATCCGCGCGCTCGCGAACGGGGCGCTGTGGACGGTGTGGGTGATCGTGCTGGTCGCGTTCACCGACATTTTCGCGATGCTGGTCGGCAGCGCGATCGGGCGGCACCAGCTCACGCGGCTCTCGCCGAAAAAGACCGTCGAAGGCGCGGTCGGAGGATTCATCGCGGCGGTGATCCTCGGCGCGCTGATCGCGTTCGTCCCGCAGGCGCATCTGGCATGGTGGCAGGGGATGATCGTCGCCGCGATCACCTCGATCGCGGCGCAGGCCGGCGATCTGGTGGAGAGCGCGCTCAAGCGCGACGCGCACGTGAAGGACGCGGGCTCGCTGATCGCCGGACACGGCGGCGTGCTGGACCGCTTCGACTCGTACATCTTCGGCGGGATCGCGTTCTACTTCGCGCTGTACGTGATCGGCGTAATCTCACAGAACCGGCTGACGTCGTGATCGTCCGCGCTGGGAAGAGTGAGTTGGCACCACGTCATCCCGAGCTTGTCGAGGGACCCTCGGCGTCGTGCGAGCGGAGTCGAGGACGACCCCGCGTGGTGATCGCCGAGGTTAGGGGTCATCGTTCGACTTCGCTCACGATGACGACGAGGGCCCCTCGACAAGCTCGGGATGACGTGCGATGAAAAAAGTAGCGATCCTCGGCTCGACCGGCAGCATCGGTCGCCAAACGCTCGACGTCATTTCCCGCCATCCCGATCGCTTTGAAGTTGTCGCGCTCGCCGCGGGCCGCAATGTCGAGCTCCTCGCCGAGCAGAAGCGCGCGTTCCATCCGCAGTTCGTCGTCGATGCCCGCGACGGCGCCGACGGCCTCATGCGCGTCGCCTGCGAGAGCAACGCCGACATCGTCGTCGCCGCGACCGACGGTGCCGTCGCCTTCGATGCGGTCTTCGCCGCCGTCGATCGCGGCATCGACATCGCCGTCGCCAACAAG
>DASYFS010000209.1:0-3334 GCA_036498305.1 Candidatus Elarobacter sp.
CATCGCGCTCAGCGCGTCGGGCGAGAGCGCGGCGCGCTCCTCGATCGCCAGGCGAATCTCGTCGTCCCAGTCCAGCTCGTCGGGCGCGACGGTCGCGAGCCCCGCGTCGACGGCGCCTTCGGCGTCGTACCGTTTCCCGCGTTCGGTGTGCAGGCGTTCGTACGCGGCGGGGTCGCCGAGGAAGCGGGTCGCGAGGCGGCTCTTCCCGTTGACGGCGGGGAAGAGTCCGAAGTTCGTCTCGTCGAGGACGACGGCCGGCGCGTCGCCGTCGTCGGCAAGCGCGAGCAGGTAGGTGCGGTCGGCCGCGGCTGCGAGCTCGTAGAGCAGCCCGGCGAAGCACGCGCCCTCGCCGCCGATCGCATAGAGGCTGCGTGCGGTGACGTCGAGCCGCGCGAAGCTGCGGCGCAGCAGGCCGATCGTCTCGCGGACGAGCCAGTGGTCGCGCAGCGCGACCAGCGTCTCGTCGACGGCGAGCACGGCCGCCGGATCGCCTTTGGTTTCGAGGATCAGCAGCCCGAGCTCGAGCTCATTGGTGCGCAGCATCAGCAGCGCGTCGTCGAGCTCACGGCCCATCGCCAGCGGCCACCACGCGTCGCCGAGCGCGACGATCGCGTCGACGCCGGCGGGCTGCGACTCTTGCGGCGCGCGGACGCGCAGCGTCGCGGTGCGCGCAGCGCGATCGAAACGGACGTCAACGTGTCGATAATGATAGCCGGCGTCGTCGATCGTACGCTCCAGCGGACGGAGCGCGATGCCCGCGGCATCGGCGGGGCGCCTCGATGCGGCGACGTGCGCCTCGGCGCGCGCGCGAACGAGCGCGGCGAACTCCGAGGGCGGCGCGGAGGCGTCGACGAGGTTCCACGCCCGCGCCCGCTCGGCGCGCACGCCGTCGGCGTTGGTGCAGAACAGGTCGGCGAGATCGCGCCGCACTTTGCGCTTGTCGGTCAGGCGCGTCAGCCCGCCGGTCCCGGGGAGGACGCCGAGCAGCGGCACTTCCGGCAGCGACACCGTCGTCGAGCGGTCGTCGACCATCACGATCTCGTCGCACGCCAGCGCGACCTCGTACCCGCCGCCCGCGCACGCGCCGTTCACCGCCGCGACGAACGCCAGCCCGTCGTGGCGGCTGGAATCTTCCATCCCGTTGCGCGTCTCGTTAGTGAACTTGCAGAAGTTCACTTTCCACGCGTGCGACGAGGTGCCGAGCATGTAGATGTTCGCGCCGGCGCAGAACATGCGGTCCTTCGCGCTGGTGATGACGACGCAGCCGACCGAAGGGTGTTCGAAGCGAATGCGCTGCAGCGCGTCATGGAGCTCGATGTCGACGCCGAGATCGTAGGAGTTCAGCTTGAGCTTGTAGCCGGGACGCAGCCCCGCGTCCTCATCGACGTCGAGCGTCAGCGTCGCGATCCGCCCCTCGACGGCGAGCTTCCAGTGCTTGTAACGGCTGGGGTCGGTATCGAAGGTCACCATCGAGGCCGGCGCATCGAGGACGGTCATGCGAGCTCCCACGGACTGACGCGAAGGTTCATGTAATATAATGCATATCAGGAGCCGGCGCAAGCAGTATCCATCACCGCAGGCGCGGCCCAGCGTCTACTTGGGAGGCTGTTCGCCTGATAACGCGGCGCGTCTGATAGGCGCCGCTTGTGCGCACACAGAAGTATGCTTGCCCTGTTTGGTAAGGAGAACGAAAGTGGGCGACGATTCGAAAGACAAACTTGACAAAGCGCATGAAATGGGCGTTCGAGACGGCAAAGCTGGCAGTACGTGGGACCCACCCGAGAAGGCGCTTATCGTGACCAGCACCGAGCAAGACGAAATAAACGACGCTTACAAACGCGGGTTCACAGCCGGCGAGAACGATCGCAAGAAATAGTCAAGATGGTCGCGCGCCGGTAGGACACCCGGCGCGCGTCTTGCCCCCAGAGGTCGAGGAATACCGGTGCAGCTTTAGACCTCGGCGGCCGCCGTAGCCAGAAGTTCGAGGCTCTCGTCGAGCGTCGCGCCACTCGTATCGACGGTCGCGTCTGCGCGTCGATAGAGGGTCTCACGCCCGGCGAGGATCCGCTGGAGGTCGGCCATCGACTCCCGGTTCCCGGCCATCGGCCGCATGTCGCCCTGGGCAACGACCCGGGCCATGTGCTCTTCGGGCGCGGCTTTGAGCCATATCGTGCGGCAGGCGGCGAGGAGGCGCTCGAAGGTCGTCCCCTCGGAGACGATGCTCCCGCCGGTCGCCAGGACGAACGCCGGGTGCTCCTCGAGGATCCGTTCGAGGCAGCGGCGCTCGAGGCGCCGGAACCCGGCTTGGCCGTAGAAGTCGAAGATCGTCGAGAGGGCGACCCCGCTCTCGCGCTCGATCTCGCGGTCGAGCTCGATGAACGGCACCGCGACGCGCTCGGCGAGCGCCGTCCCGAGCGTCGTCTTGCCCGCGCCGCGGAGACCGATGAGCGCGATGCGCCGTGCACGGCCGGCTTCATCGACGTGGCCGAAGCGGCGGCGCAGGAGCGCGTTCGCCTCGTGGAGCCGGTCAGGGCCGAGGCTGCGCAACAGCTCGACGGCGGCCGCGAGCTCCGGCGCCGTCTCGGCGCGATCGGCGACGATCTCCGTGAGCGGCACGTTGAGCGCCGCGGCGACCTGGCGCAGCGTGAGGAGCGAGGCGTTGCCCTGGCCGCTCTCGAGCTGCGCGAGGAAGCGCTCCGAGACGCCGGAGTCCTTGGCCAGGATCTTCCGGGTCATCCCGCGCCGCGCGCGAAGCTCTCTGACCCGCTCGCCGAGGGCGGTCAGGAAGGCGGAAGGGTCGTCGCCGGATTGATGCAGTATCACGCTTGCGAAATCGTCCTGGTGCATTATAATGCTTCCACCCCAGTCGTGACTCCTACGGAGGTCGACCAGCAGTGATCGCCGATCCACCCGCCGCGCAGGATGCCGGCACGTACAACTGCGCCGTCGACCTGCTGGACCGCAATCTCGCCGCGCGGCCGCAGAAGCGCGCCTTCGTCGATGACGGCGGCGCGTGGACGTACGCGGAGCTGGCGGCGCGCGTCGATCGTGCCGCGGGCGCGCTGCTGGGCCTGGGTCTCGAGCACGAGCACCGCATCGTGCTCTGTCTGCTCGACACGATCGATTTCCCGACCGCGTTTCTCGGCGCGATCAAAGCCGGGATCGTTCCGATCCCCGTCAACACGCTCTTCAAAGCCGACGACTACGCCTACATCCTCGCCGACAGCCGCGCGAAGGCCGCACTCGTCTCGACGGAATTGCTCGCGACGTTCCTCGACGCCGCGGCGAAGGCGAACTGGCGCGGCACGATCGTCCTCTCCGATCCGCGTCGTGC
>DASYFS010000210.1:0-8768 GCA_036498305.1 Candidatus Elarobacter sp.
CGCGACTTCCGCTACGCGCGGTATGCCGTCGAAGGTGCGTGGGTACAGCCTATGTGATGGGGAAGCGCGTCCTACTCGCGGTGAATCCGCGTGCCCGCCGCGGCAGCAGCGCGCGCGAGCACGTCGCCGCGGCGCTGCGCGAGCTCGGTCACGTCGTCGTCGACGCTCCGCCCGACGGACCCCCGAGCGCCTTGTGCGACGCGATCCGCGCGCACCGCGACGACGTCGACGTGGTCGTGATCGGCGGCGGCGACGGCACGCTGCTCGCGGCGCTCCCGGGTCTGGTCGAGACGAAGCTGCCGGTCGCGAGCGTGCCGCGGGGGACGTTCAACGAGCTGGCACGGACGCTCGGCGTCCCCCACGCTCCGGCCGACGTCGCGGCGCTGGTCGACGACGGCATCCCGGTCCCGATCGATCTCGGTCGCGTCAACGGCGTCTACTACGTCAACGAGGCGTCGATCGGGCTGTCGACGCAAGTCGCGCGGCTGCAGACGGGCGCGGTGAAGCGATCGCTCGGGATGCTCGCCCTTCCGCTCGCGACGCTGCGCGCGCTGCGCTGGATGCGGCCGCTGCACGTCGAGATCGAAGCAGCCGACGGGACGACCACGCGGATGCGCGCGGTGCAGGTGACCGTTGCGAACAGCTACCGCTTCGGCGGGGTCGTGGAGAACCCGGAGGCCAGCCTCGAAGACGGCGCGCTGTGGGTGTACGGCATCGACGTGACCGGCTGGTGGCACACGCTGCGCGTTCTCGCGGCGGTGATCGCGCGGCGTTTCCAGCGTGCACCCGAGGTCGCGACGCTGAAGGGACCGCGGTTCACGATCCGCTCGCTCCGCGGCGGCCGTCACCGTATCCTCGCCGACAGCGAAGAGGTGGGGCGCCTACCCGCATCCTTCGACGTCGTCCCGCGCGCGCTCACGGTGCTGGTGCCACCGCAACGGGTATCAAGCATCCGCTGATGCTGGGCTTCTTCCGACCGCAGAGTTACGCAGTCCGGATCACCGAGATCGATCCGGCCGCGCTCCGCGCCCGCGGGATCGAGGGCGCGATCGTCGACCTCGACAACACGCTGGTCGGTTGGCGCGAGGTCGCGCCGCTCGCCGAGGATGCGCTGTGGGTTTCGCGCGCGAAGGAAGCCGGCGTGCGGGTCGCCGTGCTCACCAACAACGCGACCCCGTGGGCTGCGCAGATCGCGCAGGATCTCGGCGTCCCCTGCATCCCCCGTGCGCGCAAGCCGCTCCCGTTCGGCTTCCGCCGGGCGCTGCACGTGCTCGAGCTCCCCGCGGACCGCGCCGTCGTCATCGGCGACCAGCTCTTCACCGACGTCCTGGGGGCGAAGCTCGCCGGACTCGAGGTCATCCTGGTCGATCCGCTGATCCGCCACGATCCGTGGAGCACGCGGCCGCTCCGCGTGCTGGAACGGATCGTCCTGCGCGGCGTCCCGCGCGGCGTGCCGCCGAAATAGCCGCCGCGTGAACGAGCGCATCGCCCAGGCGCGCGCGCGGCTCGCCGCGATCGAGCATGCGGAGCGGAACGACCCGCGGCTCGAACCGCGCTACCTGACGCGCGCCTGGATTCCCGACGAACCGGCTGCCGTCGCGGTGCTGCTGCTGCACGGCATCACCAACTGCCCGGTGCAGTACGACGTGCTCGCGCCGCAGCTCGCGGCGCGCGGTCACGCCGTCGTCGTTCCGCGGATGCCGTACCACGGGTACCGCGACCGCATGACCACTGAGATTGCCGCGTTGACCGCCGAGGACCTCGAAGCGGCGGCGCTGCGCGGCCTCGCGATCGCGGCGCTCGCCGGCGAGCGCGTCGTCGCGCTCGGGATCTCGGTCGGTGCGACGCAGGCCGGCTGGCTCGCCGCGCGCACGACGCTGGACACCGCGATCGCGATCGCGCCGTTCTGCGGGCTCAAAGAGCTCTACGGCGGGATGAACGACGCTTTCGGCGCGGCGCTGCGGACGGCGCCAAACCGCTTCCTGTGGTGGGATCCGCGGCTCAAGACGCGCCAGCCGCCGCACCACGGTTATCCGCGCTTCTCGACCCATGCGCTCGGCCAGGCGCTGAAGATCTCGACCGATCTCGGGCCGGTCGCCGGCGTGCACGGGCGCCGCGTGATCCTGACGCTCAACGACAACGAGCCGATCGTCAACAACGCATTTGCGGCGCGCCGGTTCGCGGAGCTCGGTGCGGGCGGCGTCGCGATCGAAACGGTGACGCTGCACGGTCTGCCCAAAATCCACGACATCATCGAGCCGGTGATTCCGCAAGCGCGCACCGACCTCGTCTATCCGCGGCTGATCGAGCTCATCGAGTCGCGGTGACGCTCAGGCGGATCAGCACGGCGAGCGTGATCGCGAGCCAGGCACCGCCGAACGCCAGGCCGCCGATGACGTCGGTCGCGTAGTGCGCTCCCAGCGCCAAGCGCGACCACGGAATCCCGGCGACGCAGATCGCGAGGATCGCCGCGGCCGTCAGCGCGAGCGGGCGCGGGACGGGCGCGTGCCAAGCGAGGATTGCGAGCGCGGCGAAGAAGACGACCGCGGTCACGGAGTGCCCGCTCGGATACGAGAGGTCGCGCTCGGGCGCTCCGATCGACGCGAGCTGACGTTCGCGCTGAAAGCCGAGCTTCAGCAGCGCGTTCACGCCTTGCGAGGCGGCTTGGGCCGCGAAGACGACCACGAGCGGGACGAGGTTCGCGCGCAGCACCATCGCGATGCCGAACGTGACGACCCCGATCGGCAGCAGCATCCACCAGCGTCCGAGCGCGGTGAAAAGGTCGGCGATCGCGACGCCGTGCCCGCGCAGCGCGAGCGCGGCGACGTCGAGCGACCCCGGCGGCCGCTGCGCGACGAACGCGCCGAGCACAATCGTCAGCAGGAGCAGCACGACGGCGGTGCTCAGCAATCGCAGGATCACGGGATGTAGACTCGCAAGGCGCGCGGCGCGACGCGAATTCGCGCCGGCGTCTTCTCGAGCAGCGAGCCGTCGATCGAGATCATCTGCCGCGGCTTGGCGACGATGGTGAGCTTCGGCGTCGCGATCGTGTGCGCGCCGCGCAGCTTTCCCTGCTCGTGCATGCCGAAGGCGAGGTAGGTGCGCAAGGCGCCGATCCGCGTCCGGTCGTCGGTTGTGAACAGATGGAGCGTCGCGTCGGTCAGCGTCGCGTCGTCGGCGACCGGCGACGATCCGAAGTAACGGCCGTTGGCGACGATCACGTCCTGCGTCGTGATCGTGAGCTTCCCGCGCGGCCAGCGAATCTGCGCCCGGAACGCGCGATGGGTGAGCAGCGGGCGGATCGCGGCGACGAGGTACGCCAGCGGACCGGCGATCGACTTCACGGCGGTCGGCGTCGCGCCGGCGATCTCCGACGAGAGCCCGATCGTCGCGAAGTTCGCGAAATAGGTTCCGTTGACGCGACCCAGATCGACGCGGGCGTGCTTGCCGCGCGCGATCAGCGCGATCGCGGCCGCGACGTCGCCGCGCGGGACGCCCAAGCTCTGCGCGAAGCTGTTCCCGGTGCCGAGCGGGACGACGCCGAGCCGCGTCTTGCGATATGCGAGCGCATCGACGGCGTGCGCCATCGTCCCGTCGCCGCCGCCGACGATCACCGTCTCGACGCCGGCCTTCGCCGCGCGCTTCACATGCGCGCGCAACTCGGTGCTCGTTTGCGCGAGGTGGAACTCGAGGACCGTTAGGCCGTGCTCGCGCAGCGCCGCGTGAAGCGGCCCGAGCGCGTGCGCGGTGTGGCGCGAGCGCCGGTTGACGACGACGACGACCTCGCGCGGCGGCCGCGCCTCGTCGCTCAGTCTTCGTCTCCGGCGCGGCCGCCGACGTCGGCACCGCCGGCGCTCGGGATGGGGTCGTCCTCGATCCCGCTCAGGTCGGGTTCGGGGACCGGCGGCGCGACGTCGTCGCCCTCGACGGTGTCGTCGTGATTCTGATCCATCCTGTCCATGATGCCCCGGTTCGCCGGGAAGTCACCAGGACCGCGCCGATGGAGCTTGTACGCTAGGCGCGTGCGATATCGAAATCTCGGGCGCTGGGGCGTCAAGGTCTCCGCCGTCGGGCTCGGCTCATGGTTGACGTACGGCGGCAGCGTCGAGGAGGACGCGGCCCGCGCGTGCATCCAGCGTGCGTGGGAGCGCGGCGTGACGTTCTTCGACACGGCGAACGTCTACGCGCGAGGCCGCTCCGAGGAAGTCGTCGGCCGCGCGATCGCCGCGTTTCCGCGCGACCAAATCGTTCTGGCGACAAAGGTCTACTTCCCGATGGGCGACGGACCGAACGATCGCGGCCTCTCGCGCAAGCACATCCGCAATCAGATCGATGCGTCGCTGCGGCGGCTGAACCAAGAGTACGTCGATCTCTATCAGTGCCATCGCTACGACGTCACGACGCCGCTCGAAGAGACGGTCGAGGCGATGAACGACCTGGTGCGTGCCGGCAAGATCCTCTACTGGGGCGTCAGCGAGTGGAACGCCGATCAGATCGCCGGCGCCGTCAACCTCGCGCGTGCACGCGGCTGGGCGGAACCGGTCTCGAACCAGCCGCAGTACAGCGCACTGTGGCGGCGCGTCGAGCCGCGCGTCTTCCCGGTCTGCCGCCAGTACGGGCTCGGCAACGTCGTCTGGTCACCGCTCGCGATGGGAATCCTCACCGGAAAGTACACCGACGCCTCGAGCCCGCCGGCCGGAACGCGCGCCGCGGGCCGCTCGAAAGACATGATGGAGGACTACTTCACGCAAGGCGTCCTCGACGCGGTGCAGCGGCTGAAGCCGCTCGCCGAGCGCGCGCACTGTTCGATCGCGCAGCTCGCGCTGGCGTGGTGCCTGCGCCTGGACGTCGTCTCGTCGGTGATCATCGGCGCGACGCGCCCCGAGCAAGTTGACGACAACGTTGCCGCCGCCGACCTCGACGTCGATCCGGAGATCTTCCGCGCGATGGACGACATCCTCGCGCCCGTCGCGCCGTTCGAGCCCTACACGTCCTGAGTTAGTTCTCGCTCGGCGCCGGCCCGTCGGCCGGGTCCGGCACGAGCGTCCCGAGGAACGCGCCCAGGATGTCTTGCGGCGCGTTGTTCTGCGGACCGCCGATCACGCTCCAGTCGAAATACTTGTTGACGTCGGAGCGGCGCAGTGTGCTCTCCAGCGTTTCGAGCGCTTCGTCGGAGTTGATCATCCACAGGAGCACGACGGCGTCGACCTCGCGCTGCCGCTCCATCACGTGATAGCGGTAGGCCCAGATCACGCCCTCGTCCTCGTCGATGAACGCCTCGTTGAGCTGCGCGACGCGGTTCTGGAGGAAGACGGTCGCTTCGTCGGCTTCCAGCTCGTACCAGGCCGGCTTCGGGATGAACGTCGTCAGATAGAACTGCGGCGGGACGTCGTCGAGCTCGTCCTCGTCGATGTCGTCGAGGGGGTCCTGGTCGCGGGGGTCACGGGGGTCCTGGGGGTCCATCCGTGACGTGTACCCGTTCGGTGGCGAATCCGCCTGGCACGCTAATCATAGACACCGCGCACGGTCCACGCGTCGCCTTCGCGCGCGATCCGCAGCAGCGCGCCGTCGTCGAGACAGACGTCGTACTCGTCGCGCGCGAGCGGTGCACCCTCACCCGTGATCGCGCCCCACCAGCGTTCCTCGACGCGCCACGGCCCGGCATGATCGACGACGTGCTGCGGCGGCGCGCCGACGAAGCGCGGTGCGCCGCCGAAGACGCGGACGTCGACCGGTCGCGGCGAGATGAGCCGCAACTGCAGCGTCGCCGTGGCGCGGAGCGGCGGCGGTTCTGGGCGCGGGCCGCGCGTCGTCAGCAGCTCGAGCGTGAACGGTTCGAGCGCGAAGCGGCGCTCGATGCGCGCACCGTCGACGACGCGCGCGCGCAGCGCCTTCCCTTCGCCGAGCGCCGCGTCGAGTCGCGCGAGGACGACGCCGACCGCATCCGGATCGGGATCGCTCGCCGCGAACAGCGAGAGCGCGACACCGCTGCCGGCGAGCTCTTCCGCCGCGAGCCGCAGCCCGGTGACCGCAGCGTCCAATGTAACGCCTTCGAGCCGTGCGCGCAGCAGCTCGAACAGCGTTGCGGGAACGGCGGTCGGTTGCGCGACGCGCGTCGTGAGCGTTCGCATCTCGCCGTCCTCACACTCGAGCGTCAGCACGAGCCGGCCGGCGCGCCGTCCCGCCGCCGCGAGGTCGTCGACGACCCAGCCGACGAGCGTGCGCAGCGCGAACAGCACCTGCTCCTCGCTGCTCGCCTCGCCTTCGCCGTAGAGCGTGCGATCGATCCGCAGGGCGCGCGCCCGCGGCGTCAGCGGGCGGTCGTCGATGCCGCGCGCGCGATCGTGCCACGCCGCCGCCTCGGCACCGAAGCGGCGCACGAACGGGCCGTGCGGGAGCGCGGCAAGACCGCCGAGCGTCGTGACGCCGAGCAGCCGCAGCCGCTCGGTGATTCCCGGATCGATCTCGAGCAGCTCGAGCGGGAGCGGCGCGACGAACGCCGCCGGGTCGTCACCGCAGATGCGCCCGTCGCCGCACCACGCCGCCGCCGCGGCGACGAACCGGTTCGGCCCGACCGCCGCCCGCACCGGAAGCTCCGCCGGCACGACGCGGTGAACGGCCGCGATCCACGCCTCCGCATCGCCGGCGATCCCGTGCATCTCGAGGAACGCGCGCCCCAAGCCGTCGTCCTCGACCAGCGGCGACACCGCGTCGAGCCGGTCGAGGACGTCCGCCCACACCCGGCGGTCGGCGGCGGGATCGTCGAAGACGGTCCGCGCCTCGTTGGCGACGGCCTGGGCCTGGACCAGCGTCATCCCGGCACGCACCCCCAGCGCCGCGGCGGCCCGGGTCGCGTCGACGACCCGCCCGCGCTCTATCTTGTCGGCGAGGATCAGCGGCGCGCCCAGGTCGATCTCCGGCCGCTCCAGCCGAGCGACCGCGAGCCGAAAAGCGGGGATCCAGACGCACACGACCGGCATGGGGAGGCCGATCATAGCGAACATATGTTCGATTCGTCAACCCCGGGATCGGCAGGTAGGCCGCGATGCTCGGCCGATAGCGATGCCCGATGAAAATCGCGGTGACCGGTGCGGCGGGGACGATCGGGAAGCGGCTGTGCGCGGATCTCGCGCGCGATCATGAGATCGTGCGCATCGATTTGCACGATGCCGACCTCGTCGCCGACGTGCAGGATCTCGATGCGCTCGTCGCAGCGTTCGCGGGCTGCGAGACGGTGATCCATCTCGCCGGCGTCGTCGAGGTCGAAGCGTCGTGGGAAGCGACCCACGGACCGAACATCGCCGGGACGTACAACGCGTTCGAAGCCGCGCGGCGCGCGGGCTGCAAGCGCATGATCTTCGCCAGCTCCAACCACTGCGTCGGGCGGTACGAAGTCGAGAACAAACCCGCGATCTACGAGCCGGGATTCGGGCTCGTCGTCGGAACGGACGACCCGTATCGGCCCGACGGGCTGTACGGCGTGTGGAAGGCGTTCGGTGAAGTGCTCGGGCGTTATTACAGCGACCAGTTCGGACTGCAGGTGACGTGCGTGCGGATCGGCTCGATCACCGCCGAGGATCGTCCCGACGATCCCAGCGTCGCCGAGTCGTCGGGGTGGCTGAACCTCACCGTCGAGCAGAAGTTCGCGCGCTATGCGGCGACCTGGATGTCGCAGCGCGACTTCGCGCGCCTGGTTCGCGCGATCGTCGCGCGCGACGTCCGGTTCGCGATCGTCTACGGGGTGGGGGACAACGCGACGCGGTTCTGGGACCTCGAGCCCGGCCGGGCGATCTTCGGCTTCTGGCCCCAGGACGGGACGCGCCCGAAGGGGGTGAACTTCAGCGGGAGCGAGGAGCGTTGAGGGGTCATGCTGCTTGCCGCCCTCGTCCTCGCCGCGATCCCGACCTACGGACCGCTTCCTACGGCATCGCCGACGCCGCCCGCCGCGCGTCTCCCGCACAGTGCCGACGAGGCGCTGATCATCCGCTCGAACTCAACCAACACCGCCGGCTACAAGCTGTACGTCTATGCCAACGGAACGACGGCGCTGCAGCAGGGCGATATCCCGCTGCGCAAGCACGTCTCCGCTGCGATCGTCAGCCGCTTCTTCGCCGACCTGCGCGCCGCCGGCCCGCTCGACCAGATCCGGATGCACCCGTGCATGAAGAGCGCCTCGTTCGGAACGACCCTGACGATCGTCTACCGCGGAACGTTCTCGCCCGACGTCTCATGCCCGGCGACGGCGCCGAAGCTCGAGCAGGACGCGCTCGCCCTCGCCGACGCCGCCGGCGTCTCGCTTGCGCCGCGCCCGATCTCACAACCGTAACTACTCGCGGCGTTATGATTCGCGACGTCGCCTTCACCGCTTACCCCTGCAATGACGTCGCCGGTACGCGGGCGTGGTACGAGCAGTATCTTGGATTAAAATTTGCCGGCCCGTATTGCGAAGACGGCATCGAGAAATACAACGAGGCGCACTTCGGCAGCGGCTGCTTCAGCTTGATATGGTCGGAATGGGTGGGACGCGAGCCGGGTTCAGCCGCGAGCATCGTCTTCGAAGTCGACGATATCGACAAGATGGTTCGGTCGTTGCGTGCGCAGGGCATTGCCGTCGAAGACATCCACGTCCGACCGCTTTGCAGGGACGCATCCCTGTCCGATCCGGAGGGCAACAAGGTGACGATCCACCAGAAGAACCCCGGACGCTAGCCGAAAATGAAACGGCGCTGAGAAGCACGTGAGCGTTCGCTGAGATGCGGTGAAATCGC